>JAFEFH010000150.1 GCA_018240695.1 Pseudomonadota bacterium
AGACCGACCAGCAGGACCACTTCCTGCACCGTCTCGGTCTGGAAGTTGGGCGACTTCCATTCCGAGATCAGGCTGAGCGAATCGCCCAGTTGGAAGATGCGCAGGGTGACCAGGATCGACTCCGGTCCGTAGGGCGTGACGCACGCCGCCAGCAGCGCGCCGACGCCGAACTTCAGCCAGCCGACGAAGACGCGCTTGCGTTCGGCGGTGTCGCGCGCGGCGACCAGCGCCTCGAGGCCGAAGGCGCCGGCCAGCATCAGGCCGAAGGTGAAGCCGCCGTGCAGGTTGGCCCACACCAGCATGACCGCCAGCAGCACCGGCGACGGCGCGCGGCGCTCCTCGACGGCGCGCACCAGGCCGTGCACCCACAGCAGCAGGCAGGGAAAGGCGAACACATAGGGGCGCGCCATGAAGTGGGTCGACACCATCGCCACCGCCGCTCCGGTGAACAGGAGCGCGGGCAACGGCTTGATGTCGCGCAGCAGCAGGCGCAGCAGCAGCGCGAAGGTGAGGCCGAAGGTCGCCGAGGCGAGTACCACCACCGCCGTCCAGCCGCCGAGATCGAAGGCGCCGGCGAGCAGCAGCTGCGACAGCCACTCCTTGGCGATCCACGGCTGGCCGGTGAAGGTGAACGACATGGTGTCGACGTGCGGCACCGCCCGGTGCTCGACGATCCAGTTGCCCAGCGCCACGTGCCACTGCGTGTCGGGATCGACCAGCAGGGGCATGCCGCCGCGCATCGACAACCAGACGAATACGATGAGTCCGAAGGCGAGCGGCCACGAGGGGGTCCAGGTCGATCGACCGCTCCGAATGTCGGTCGCCACCGAAAAGCCGGAAGAAACAGCCATCAATCTGGCTCCGAAAATACTGAAAGAAATTCAAATAATGCCTTGATATACATTATTTTTGGGCGTTCCGCCAGAGCGGCACCAAAGCCGCTCCAGCGATCGGCGCGCCGCAACTTTACGGGCGTTGCGACGTTTGCGTGAGGCAATTTGGAGAAATGGGAGACTGAATAATGGCGCGCAGGAAGAAGAAGACGATCGTCGGTGAAGTCGCGGGCTCGGTGTCCGACGCGGTTGCGAGCGCGATCGACGCGCTGGCCCATCCGGTGAAGACCGCCTCCCAGGCCCGTCGCGCGCTGCGCCGCGGCGTCACCTCGGGACGCCGCACCGTCGCCGCCGAGAAGCGCGCCGTGACCAAGGCAGCCCGCAAGGCGGTGTCGAAGGCCAAGCGCGCCACCTCGAGCACCGGCCGCGCCGTGCGCAAGGCCGCGAAGAAGGCGGCCAAGCGCGTCTCGCGGGCGACCTCCAAGCGGGCCGTGCGCAAGGCAGCGAAACGCGCCGTCCGCAAGGTCGCGAAAAAGGCCGCGAAGCGCTCGCGCCGCCGCTAGACTGAGCCGGCGTGCCCGATGGGGGCGCGCCGGATCCGGAGGCGGGATGGCACGGGCAAGCGCGAGCATCGGAACGGTCGACTATGCGACCGCGATCACGACCGGCCATCACAGGATCACCGCCGACGAAGGGCCCGAGCTGGGCGGCAAGGATGCCGGTCCCGCCCCCTACGACCTCCTCGCGTCGGCGCTCGGCGCCTGCACCGTGATCACCTTGCGCATGTATGCGGAGCGCAAGCAGTGGCCGGTCACCGCCGTCCATGCCGACATCCACTATGTGCGCGAGGGCGACCTCGAGCGCCTCGACCGCACATTGCGTATCGAAGGCGCGGTCGACGACGCGCAGAAGAAGCGGATGGCCGAGATCGCCGAGCGCACGCCGGTGACGCTCACCCTGAAGAAGGGCCTCGCCATCCGGACCACGCTCGCCTGAAGGACACCCCCATGAAGATCGGCTTCTCCGCCCCGACCGCCGGCCCGCTGGCGATGCTCGATCCGCTGACCGCGCTCTGCACCGGCGCCGAGGCGCTGGGTTACGACTACGCGACGTTCAGCGACCATGTCGTCATTCCCACCGACATCAGCTCGCCCTACCCCTACAGCGCGACCGGCGAGTTCATCAACGCCGGCACCGGCGAGCGCAACGAGCAGCTGATCGAGCTCGCCTTCGTCGCGGCCCGCACCAGCAAGCTCCGGCTCGTCACGTCGGTGATGGTCGTGCCGCATCGCCCCGCTGTGCTGGCGGCCAAGCAGCTCGCCACCATCGACGTGCTGTCGGGCGGCCGCGTGACGCTCGGCATCGGCGCCGGCTGGATGAAGGAAGAGTTCGAGGCGCTGGGCACGCCGCCGTTCGAGCAACGCGGCAAGGTCACCGACGAATATATCGCCGCGTTCCGCGAGCTGTGGACCAAGGACCGGCCGAGCTTCGCCGGCGCCCATGTGACGTTCGACAGGATCACCTTCGCACCCAAGCCCGCGCAGAAGGGCGGCATCCCGATCTGGGTCGGCGGCGAGTCCGGGCCGGCGCTGCGGCGGACGGCGAAGATGGGCGACGCCTGGTATCCGATCCCGAACAACCCGGCCTTCCCGATGGACAGCCTGAAGCGGGTCGGCGCCGCGATCGACCGGCTGCGCCAGCTCACCGCCGAGGCCGGCCGCGCGCCCGACGCGGTCGGCGTCACGATGCGCTTCCCCCGCTACGGCGGCGAGGACACAAAGGCGAGCGACGGCGAGCGCCGCCTGTTCTCCGGATCAGACCAGGCCATCGCCGGCGACATCAAGGCTCTGACCAGGCTCGGCGTCGGCTCGATCGATATCGGCTTCGGCGGCACGACGGTGCCGGAGATCCTGGCCGACATGAAGCGCTTCAAGACGGAGATCGTCGCCAGAAGCTAGGCGGGCGGACCTAGATCTTGCCGCCCGCCTTCTTCCACGCCTCGTAGTCGCGCTTGGCCTCGTCGCCCGCGACCGGGAAGAGTCCCTTCAGCGAGCGGCCCTTAGCGACCTCGAGCTCCGCCCAGCTCTCGTACTCGAAGTTCTTGAGCGCTTCCTCGGCCACCGCGTCGACGATGTCGGGCGGGATCACCAGCACCGCGTCGCGGTCGCCGACGACGATGTCGCCGGGATAGACCGCCACGCCGCCGCAGCCGATCGGCAGTTGCAGGTCGACCGGCCGATGCGCGATCGGCGACGGCGGCGACGACGGCCGGCGATGATAGGCCGGCAGGCCCGTCTTGAAGACGCCATTGGTGTCGCGGAAGCCGCCGTCGGTGACGATGCCGGCCGCGCCGCGCGCCTTGAGGCGGCCGATATAGAGATCGCCCGCCGAGGCCGCGCGCGAGTCGCCGCGGCTGTCGATCATCAGCACGTGGCCGGGCGGGCACTCTTCCATCGCCTGCGGCTGGGTCATGCTGCGGCTGTTGGACTGCGGTCCGTCCTTGTCCTCGCGCGAGGGGATGAAGCGCATGGTGAAGGCGATGCCCACCATCGGCGGCTGCTCGGTGCGCATCGGGTGCACGTCGAACAGCGTCATGCTGCGCAGGCCGCGCTTGTTCAGCACGCCCGTCAGGGTCGAGGTGCCGACCTTCGCCAGCACCTCGATCAGGTCCCTGGAAAGCCCGGCCACCGGCTCAGGCCTTCTTGTTCGTGTAGGCGCCGCCCGAGTTGGCCGCCCGCACCTCGGCCGCGGTCTTGGCCTTGCGGATGACCTCCAGGCGCCGCGCCTCGTCGTCGAGCATCGCCTTGGCGTTCTTGACCACGGCGGGCGCATGGTGCGGCGGGAACTTCACCGCGCCGTTCTCGTCCATGTGGATCAGGTCGCCCGGCGCCACGTCCATGCCGCCGACCGAGACCGGCACGTTGATCGACTGCACCGCCATCTCGCCGTGACCGGCGGTGACGCCGCCCAGCATGTACTGGAACTTCAGCCGGCGGATCGCATCGACGTCGCGCGACGGGCCGTTCGACACCATGCCGATGCAGCCGACGGCCATCATGGAGCTCACCATCATCTCGCCGGCGAGGCCGGCCTTCTTGAGGATGCCGTCGGGCCACTTCTGCTCGATCACCAGCACGGTCGGCTTCTTCATCGCCTCGAGCGCGTCGAGCACGTCCATGAACGAGAGGCGGCCGGAGAAATTCGGGTCCGGCATGCCGTACACGCAGGTGACGGCGTAGCCCACGGTCGGTCCCAGCTCGGGATAGATGCAGCGGATCGACGTGTCGGTGTACCAGTTCTCCGTCCACGGATTGTAGAGGCCGAGGCAAAGGGGATTCTTCGGGTAGGTCGCCACCACGTTGGTGATGGTGGGCGTGTCGATCTTGCGCAGCTCGGCAAAGATCTCGTCGGACAACTCGGCCATATCGGGCATTTCCCCTTTCCGTCGGAAAGGAGCCATTCTCGGGGGCCTCCATCCGGCTCGCAAGGCCGGAGGGAACCGCTTAGCGATAGGCGTTGGCGGCCGAGCGCGGCTGGTTGTAGCCCGGCGTCTCGCACCAGTTGAGCCGCTGCAGCGGCAGGCGCTGGGCGTTCGCCACCAGGGCCACGGAGTCGCGATCGATGCAGCGCGCGTAGGCGGCGTTGTAGACCGGCGCCATCAGGCCCGCCTGGTCGTGGCCGGCGCCCAGCACATGGCCGAACTCGTGCATCACCACGCCGGTGAGGTCGCGGCCGCCGATCCGGTCGGCGATCACATAGACGAAGCCGTCATGGCCGTTGCCGACGGTGACGGCCAGCGCATGCAGGCCCTCGCCGCGCTGGGCGACGGGATGGCGGCTGTCGACGGACGCCACGATCCACGCGCCGTCCCGGCGCAGGCGGGCGATGTCGGCACTCGTGGCCTCCCGCGGCAGCACGCGGGCACGGAACTGCACGTAGCCGTTCAGTGCATAGTTCCACTGGCGCATCGCCGCGACGATCGCCTGGCGCGGCCCGGCCGGAAAGTCGCTGTCGACGTAAAGCATGATCGTGCGGCCGCTCGAGGCCGGGCGGGCGTGGTCGGTGTATTCGAAGGGCGGCAGCGGCCGGCCGTAGCCGCTGGCCTGGCGGTCGTCGCGCCCGTACGGACTGTCGGCATAGGCGGGAAAAGAAGAAAGGGCGAGCGCCGCCACGAACAGGGCAAAGCCGCTTGCCAGAAGGACTGCAACCAAACGTGCCAACCGCACCGCTGTCTCCGTCGGCGGCGGCACGGGAGGTGGGAGAAAAGGCGGGCCCGGCGCGGCGCTCAAACGGACTACGCCGGTCGGGGTTGCGCCATCCCCCGCCTTTATTCGACCATCATTCCGGCCGCCTGCACGATCGGCGCGTAGCGCTTGCGCTCGGCCTGGATGAACTCGTCGAAGCCCTGCGGTGTGCTGGCGACCATTTCGCCGCCCTGATTGGCCACGACGGCTTTCACCGGCTCGGCCTTGCAGGCCGTGCGCACTGCATCGCTGATCTTGGCCAGCACGGCCGGCGGCATGCCCTTGGGGCCGATCAACCCGTACCACGCCACCGACTGATAACCCGGCACACCGGCCTCGGCGACGGTCGGCAGGTCGGGATAGAAGGAGCTGCGCGTCCGCGACGAGACGGCGAGCGCCCTCACCTGCCCCGAGCTGATCTGCGAGGGTGAGTTGGGCTGGATGATCATCATGTCGACATTGCCGGCCATCAGGTCCTGCAACGCCGGATTGCCCCCCTTGTAGGCCACATGGGTCATCGAGACGCCGGCCATGTGCGTGAACAACGCGCCGGCGAAATGCTGCGAGGAGCCGTTGCCGCCCGAGGCATAGGTCAGCGGCGGGTTGGCCTTCTTCGCCAGCGCCAGCAGTTCCTGCAAGGTCTTGGCCGGCACCTTGGGATGCACCATCACGAGTTGCGGAAAGGTGGCGATCAGGCTGATCGAGGTGAAGTCCTTGTCGGCGTCGAACGGCAGGCGCTTGTAGACCAGCGGGTTGGTCGCGTGGCCCATCGCCACCAGTTCGAGCGTGTAGCCGTCGCCCGGCGACTTGGCGACGATCTCGGTCGCGATCACGCCGTTGGCGCCGGCGCGGTTGTCGCTGATCACCGGCTGGCCCCACGCCTCGTTGAGCTGCTGGCCGATGGCGCGTGCCAACAGGTCGGTCGTCCCTCCCGCGGCGAACGGGATGATCATGCGGATCTGCTTGTCCGGATACTGCTGGGCGCGCACCGCCGTTGCCGGCAGAAGCGCGGGCGCCACGAGCAGCGCGCGTCGCGAGAGTCTCATTGGAGGTAGTATCCCGACGGCGTGCCCTTCACCGTCGTCCGCTCGAGATGGCGGATCTCGCCGTCGGCGTAGTCGCCAAGCGCCACATGCATGGTGCAGCGATTGTCCCACAAAATGATGTCGTCCTGCTGCCACTGGTGGCGATAGACGAATTGCGGCCGCGTCGCGTGCCGCACCAGGTAGTCGATGATCGGCTTGCTTTCCTCCGGCGTCATCCCGGCGAGGCACGAGACCTTCTCACCGACATAGAGCGCCTTGCGGCCGGTCTCCGGATGCACGCGGACCAGCGGCTGGGCGATCGGCGGATTGAGCTTGTTCTGCTCCCGCTCGTGCTCGGCATGGATGTCGAGCAGCTTGCGCTTGCCGGTATGGATGCCGTGCAGCGGCTCGATCATCTTCTTCATGCCGTCCGACAGCGTGTCGTAGGCCATGTACATGTTGGTGAACATCGTATCGCCGCCGACCGGCGGGATGGTGATGCCGCGCAGCAGGGAGCCCAGCGACGGCTCGAGCGTGAACGACAGATCGGAGTGCCAGAGCTGGCCGGTGTATTTCGACGCCGACTGCGTGCCGTCCTTCTCCGGAATGTTGGTGACGAGCAGCAGCTCGGGATAGTCGGGATGGCGGTCGCGCGGCAGGCTGTCGTGCCGGTCGAGCTCGCCGAAGCGGCGGCTGAAGGCGATGTGCTGCTCGCGCGTGATCTGCTGCTTGCGGAACAGCAGGATTCCCTTCTCCAGGAAGGTCCGGTGGATCTGGTCGAACTCGGAGTTGCTCAACGGCTGGGCCAGATCGACGTTCTGGATCTCGGCGCCGAGCGCATGGGACAAGGGTCGGACGGCAATCGACATGGCGTGCCTCTCGGACTGCGATGGCGGAAACGAAAAAGACCGCGATAGGCTACTGCAAACCCCAGCCGTCGGCACTACGCTCCGCCGGCGTTTTTTGCTGTGCGACCGCGAACGGAGGACGGATATGGCTGTTGTCGAAACCGAGCGTCAGGGACAGGTCTTCGTGGTCCGCATGAACCGGCCCGAGCGGTTGAATGCGCTCAATACCGAGATGCGCACCGAGCTGGCCAAGGCGTGGACGGCCTTCCGCCACGACAAGGACCTCGAGGTCGCGATCTTCACCGGCACCGGACGCGGCTTCTGCGCCGGCGAGGACATGAAGGAGTCGCTCGAGAAGGGCAAGGCGGGCGGCGAGCGGCCGAAGATGGAAGACCCGTTCATGACCGGCGCGCTGGAGAAGCCGGTCATCGCCGCGATCAACGGCTTCGCCATGGGCGGCGGCTTCATGCTGGTCGAGCGGACCGACCTGCGCGTGGCGGTGAAGGAAGCCGTGTTCGAAGTCTCCGAGGCCAAGCGCTGGCTGCTGGGCGGCTACAATCACGGCCACATCGCCAACATGCCCTACCCGGTCGCGCTCGAAATGGCGCTCGGCTTCCGCTTCACCGCGCAGCGCTTCCACGAGCTGGGCTTCGTCAACCGCCTCGTCTCGGCCGAGGAGCTGATGCCGACAGCGATGAGCATGGCCGAGCACCTGCTCACCCTGCCGCCTGCCTCGCGCGTCAACACGGTCCACATGATGCGCCAGATGCGCCCCGAGCCCTCTGCCGACATGAAGGACCTCGCCACCGCGCTGCACGAGCACGGCGCCAAGAGCGATCTGATGGAATCGCGCGCGGCCTTCGCGGAGAAGCGCAAGCCCAACTTCAAGGGGTGGAACGACCCCGAGGACCGCTATCGCCTGCCGCAGGCCAAGAAGCGCGGCTAGCTTTCATATGGACCGCGCGCATCCTGCGCGCTCATGCATCTCCGAGCGGGCTGGAAGCCCGCGGTCCAATTATTTGCGGAGCTTCTTCACCTGCGCGAGCTGGTCGCGCAGGAGAGGCAGGACGTCGCGCGCGAACTTCTGGAGACGGGGATTGTCGCCGCTCGCGGCGTAGGTCCGGTACATCTCGACCGTCTCGACATGGTTGGTGTACTGCGCCAGCACGTACTGCTCGTCGAAGGCGGTGGCTTCCTTGGTCTTGAGATCGCGCACCGCCAGCCGCTGCTGGGGCTCCATCTCCTCGGCCGGCGCCTCGACGCCCGCCTCCTCCACCGCCTTGTCGAAGGCCGCATCGACCTTGTCGTGATCGGCGACGATCCGGTCGGCAAACGCCCGCACGGCGCTGCTACGGCTCTTGTCGAGCGCGAGCTGGCTGCTTTCGAGATCGAACAGATTGGCGGCGGCGGTGCGCAGCAGGAAAGCCTCGGTGGTCGGCGCCGGCATCGGCCGCAATGCGGCACTGTTCACGACCGGATCGGCCGCCCATGCGGGCGTCACGAGGGCCGCAAATGCCACCAAACACAGGGATCGACGCAACATTGGGCCCTCTCCACCGGCGGGTCCGGTGGAGAAGGAACGGCGAGCGGAGGCTGAGGTTTCCTAGCCGCGGCGCAGATAATCGATGGCGATATAGGCCAGCGACCGCACGCCGTATTTCAGCGCCGGCTCGTGCACATGGAACAGCGGCGAGTGGTTGGCCGGCGCCTGCCGCGGATCCTCGTCCGGCGGCGTGACACCGAGGAAATAGAACATGCCCGGGACGACCTTCGCCAGGAGCGAGAAATCCTCGGCGCCCATCACCGGCCGCGATTCGTGGACACGGTCGGAGCCCACGCCGTCGCCCAGGCTGCGCATGCCCCACTGGGTCAGCGCGGGATCGTTGTAGGTCACCGGCACGCCCTCGCCGGTCGAGAAGGTCGCCGTGCCGCCCGCCAGTTCGGCGATCGACCTGGCCGTCTTCTCGATGCGCTTCTTCACGTCGGCGCGCACACCCTCGTCGTGCGAGCGCAAGGTGCCCTCCATCACGACGTCGTCGGGGATGATGTTGTTGCGCAGGCCGCCGTGGATGGTGGAAATCGAGAGCACCGCTGGCGTCACCGTCGAATCGATCTGCCGGGTGATGATGGTCTGCAGCGCCAGGATGATCTGCGCCGAGGTCACCACGGGGTCGACGCCGTACCACGGCATCGAGGCATGGGTCTGCTTGCCCTTCACGTCGATGCGGATCTTGTCGGCACTGGCCATCAGGCCGCCGGGCCGCAACGCGATCACGCCCGAGGCCTGCGAGGACGTCACGTGCAGGCCGAGCACCGCGCTCGGCGCCGGGTTCTGGAGCGCGCCGTCGTCGATCATCGCCTGGGCGCCGCTCTTGCGCCCGTCATGGCCTTCCTCGTTGGGCTGGAACAGCAGCTTCACCGTGCCAGGCAGCTCGGCCTTGTACTCGGCCAGGATCTCCGCGACGCCCATCAGGATCGCGACGTGGCAGTCATGGCCGCAGGCATGCATGACGCCGGTCATCTGGCCGTTCCACATCGCCTTCACCTTGGAGGCGAACGGCACGTCGACCTTCTCCTCGACCGGCAGCGCGTCCATGTCGGCGCGCAGCGCGACGCAGCCGCCGGGCTTGCCGCCCCTCAGCACGCCCACGACGCCGGTGTCGCCGACGCCGGTCTTCACCTCGTAGCCCAGCGCCGTCAGGTGCTTGGCCACCAGCGCCGCCGTGCGGGTCTCGTGATAGGACAGCTCGGGATTGGCATGGATGTCGCGGCGCCAGGCGATGACCTTGTCCTCGATGCGCAGCGCGGCGGCCGAGATCCACTCGGCGATGTCCTTGCTGGTCTGCGGCGGGGTCAGGCTATCCATCGATACTCTCCACTTTGTGCTGCCCGAAATGGTAGCACAAAGAAGCGGCCGGGAGCGCCCCATCGGAGCCCTCCCGGCCGCTGTTCGCCGCAACTGCAGGAAGCCGGACTATTTCGGCAGGAGCTTGGTCACGTCGGCGGCCATGCCGGAAAGCGCCGCATCCGGCGCCGCCGACTTGTCGACCACCGTCTGCAAGCGGTCCTTGATCGCCTGGATGATCTTGAGGTTGTTCTCGCCGGGGAAGGCGTACCATGCCGTCATCAACGGCTGCTGGCTGAGCGACGTCAGGTGGTTGGGCTTCTCGGCGTAGAACGGCTTCAGCAGGGCCGGATCGTTGGCCGGGAGCGAGTTCGGCGGCATGTAGCCCGTGCCCTTGACCATGATCGTGGCGCCCTGCGCGCCGGTGATGAACTTCATGTACTTCCAGGCGGCGGCCTGCTGCTTGGGATCGGTGGCGAACATCATCGCCGCCGCGCCGCCGGTCGGCAGCCTGGCATCGGGGCCCGGCACCGGGAAGCGCACGGTGCGCCACTTGAACTTGCCGGCGACGCCCTCGTCGGCGACGCGCAGGAGCGAAGTCGACTCGGTCCAGATGCCGAGCTTGCCGGCGAAGAACGCCGCGCGGCTCGCCTCCGGTGTGAGATCGGGCATGCCGCCCTCGCGCACCATGCGACCGAGCAGCTCGATCGACTTCTTGCCCGGCGCTTCGTTGAAGGCGACGGTCTTCTCGTCGCCGCTCATCATCTTGCCGCCATAGCTGTAGACCAGCGCTTGCCACATCCAGTTGCCGGTGATCGCCCACGAATGGAACAGGCCGATATTGCCGTCGCCGAGCTTGGCGATCTTCTGCGACAGATCGAAGATGCCTTCCCACGTCGTCGGGAACTTGGCGGGATCGCCGCCCGCCTTGGTGACGAGATCGTCGTTGATGTAGATGATCGGCGTCGACGCGGCGAAGGCGAGACCGTAGGGCTTACCGCCGTAGGTGCTCAGCGCCATCATCGACTTGCCGAAGCCCTGCCCTTCCCAGTTCGCCTCCTTGGCGATGAACGGGGTAAGCTCGACGGCGATCTTGCGATCGACGAACAGGCGCTGGAGGTTGATCGCCTGAAGCGACACGTCGGGAAGCTGCTTGGTCACCGCGCCGCGCAGCGCGGTCTGGGCGGCGTCCTCGTACTCCTTGTACGCCGGCAGGTATTTCACCGTGATGTCGGGATTGGCCTTCTCGAACTCGGTCTTGAGCTCGCCGAACACCTTGTCGAAAATGAAGCCCAGCGGATACTGGACCGTCACCGTGGTCTTGGCCTGGGCGAAGGCATGGCCCGCCCCCAGAAGCGCCAGTGCCGCCGCGGCGGCGAAGCCCGTCCTCAATATTCTCATCTCTTTCCTCCCTCTTGCTTCCTCAACCCTTGAGACCCGTGAACGTGATGCCCTCGATGAAGCGGCGCTGCGCCACCAGGAAGGCCAGCACCAGCGGCGTGATGACGATGGTGGCGGCCGCCATCAGCGGGCCATAGGCCGTGCCCTCGCCGTTCAACTTCAGGAACGCGATGCCGAGCGGCGGCGTGTAGAGCTCCTCGCGCGCCACGGCGATCAACGGCCAGAAATAGTCGTTCCAGTGGGCGACCAGCGAGAAGATGCCGAAGGCGACCAGGGCGGGCATCGCCGTCGGCGCCATGACGCCCCAGACGATCCGGTATTCGCTCATGCCGTCGATGCGCGCGGCGTCGATCAGGTCGTCGGGCACGCCGAGAAAGAACTGGCGCATCAGGAAGATGCCGAACACCGAGATGGTGAAGGGCAGGATCAGCGAGGCATAGGTGTTGATGATGCCGGTGCTGAAGAACAGGATGTAGATCGGCAGCGCGATCGCCTGGTACGGGATCAGCAGGCAGACGAGCACCGTGGCGAACATCGCGTCGCGGCCGCGAAAGC
>JAFEFH010000151.1 GCA_018240695.1 Pseudomonadota bacterium
CCACCGGCAAGATCCTGAAGACGGCGCTGCGCAAGCAGTTCGAGAACTACAAGCTGCCGACGGCCTGACAGCGCCGCTCCCCAAAGGAGCGGCGAAGGACTAGACTGGCGCCATGACCGTCACCATCAAGCCCGTCGATCCGGTGGGCCGCGCCTTCTTCGCGGGCGAGGTCTCCGGCGTCGATCTCACCCGGCCGCTCTCCGCCGCCGAGGTGGAAGCGATCCACGCCGGCATGGACCGGTACGGCGTGCTCGTGTTCCACGGCCAGAAGATCGACGACGAGCAGCAGCTCGTCTTCAGCCGCGCGCTCGGGCCGCTCGAGACCGCGACCGGCGACATCGCCGCGCCCGAGGACCGGCGCATCAGCATGGACCTCAACGACATCTCCAACCTCGACAAGCACGGCAAGGTCGTGCCGCGCGACGACCGCCGCCGCCTGTTCGGGCTCGGCAACCAGCTCTGGCACTCCGACAGCTCGTTCAAGGAGGTGCCGGCCAAGTATTCGATCCTGTCGGCGCGCCAGATCCCCAACGCCGACGGCAACACCGAGTTCGCCGACATGCGCGCGGCCTACGACGCGCTCGACGACGCGACCAAGGCCGAGGCCCGCGACATGATCTGCGCGCACAGCCAGATTTTTTCGCGCGGCATCCTCGGTTTCACCGACTTCACCGACGCCGAGCGCGTGAAGTGGGCGCCGGTGCGCCAGCGCCTCGTCCGCAAGCATCCGCGCACCGGACGCCTGTCGCTCTACCTGTCGAGCCACGCCGGCGGCATCGAGGGCTGGCCCGTCCCCGAGGCGCGCGCCTTCCTGCGCGACCTCAACGAGCACGCCACCCAGCGCAAGTTCGTCTACGCCCATCGCTGGGCGCCGGGCGACCTCGTGATGTGGGACAACCGCGTCACCATGCACCGCGCGCGCCGCTACGATCACACCCAGGTGCGCGACATGCGCCGCACGACGCTGACCAACGAAGTGTCGAGCCTCGAGCAGGCGCCCTGACGGCACCAAGATGAAGCTGCAATTCCTGGGCTCCGGCGACGCGTTCGGCAGCGGCGGCCGGTTCAACACCTGCTTCCATCTCCAGCGCGCCCGCCACGGCCACGTCCTGGTCGACTGCGGCGCCTCGTCGATGGTGGCGATCCGCAAGTGGGGCGTCGATCCCAACGGCATCTCGACGATCCTGATCAGCCACCTGCATGGCGACCATTTCGGCGGCCTGCCGTTCTTCCTGCTCGACGCGCAGCTGATCAGCCGCCGCACCGCGCCGCTCACCATCGCCGGGCCGCCCGGCCTGAAGGACCGGCTGCAAACCATCCGCGAGGCGATGTTCGCGGGCTCGACCGCGGTGCCGCCGAAGTACGCGCTGGAGATCCGCGAGCTCGACCTGCACGAGCGCGTCGAGATCGACGGGCTCGCCGTCACGCCCTACCTGATGAAGCACTATAGCGGCGCGCCGTCCTATGCGCTGCGCATCGAGACCGAGGGCAAGGTGCTGACCTACTCCGGCGACACCGAGTGGGTCGAGGAGCTGATCCCCGCCGGCAAGGATGCCGACCTGTTCATCTGCGAGGCGTACTTCTTCGACAAGGTCATGAAGTACCATATCGACTACAAGACGCTGTCCTATCACCTGCCCGCGATCGGCGCGAAGCGCACCATCGTCACGCACATGAGTTCCGAACTGCTCGGCCGCCAGAAGGAGCTCGCCCTCGAGGCCGCTTCCGACGGGCTGGTCGTCGAGTTCTAGAAACAGTCTTCCCCATTCAAATGGGGAAGTGCCCTCGTCTTACGAGGGCGATGGGGTCATGACCCCTCCGTCGCCGTATGACGGCGCCACCTCCCCATATGAATGGGGAGGACATCTTTTCAAGTCTTGGGCCCCCACTCCTCGACATAGACGTTGCGCGCGGGATCGAGCATGCGCGTGCCGCGCAGGACCAGATCGTACTTCGCCATCACGTCGGCGGGCGTGACGCCGTCCGTGCCGACGCCCGGGAAGACCGGCCGGCCGTGCGGCACGCTGCCGTCGGTCCACGACAGGTAGAACGCGTCGTAGCCGATGCCGAGGAACAGGCCGAACACGTCGGTGCCGCCCACCACGGCGAGGCTGCCGCCGTCGATGCGCAGCCGCGCCCACGCCTCGTCGAACGGCGCGGTCGCGGGGTTCCACAGCACCACGTTGGCGTTCTTCGGATCGGGCATCAGCGTGGTGACGCGGCGCGTGAGCCGCAGGCGCCGCCGCGCGCCCTCGCCCGGCCCGCCCTCCGCCGAGTGCGCGCCGTTGGCCACCGCCGAGGCCGCCGCCACCGAGTCCATGTAGAACGTGTGATCGGCCGGGTTCTTGATCTCCGGCGGGAACTCGCCCTCCGCGGTGGCGATCATGCCTTCGCGGGAGATCACGGCGTAGCCTTCGATGCGCGGTCGCTTCATTCACAGGGCCCCGATGATGGCGCCCTGGATAACGAGGACACCCAGCCAATGGATGCTGTCGATGATCGACAACATGTAGCGGCGGCCGGGATAGGCGTTGTTGACGAAGATCGTGGTCACCACGAAGCCGGCCCACAGGATCAGGCCGGAGATGATGCCGTTCTTGACCGTCGCCTGGCCGGGCCCGAGATGGGCGATCGCGCCGGACAGGACGAAGGCCATGACGACGAGGGCCACCAGGGAGATAGCGAACGGCGCCGGAGACCTGTTCGGCTCCGTCCGTCCGACCGCCGCCAGCCACTGCTTCGACAGGGTCGTGTAGTAGGCCGCGCCCCACAGGAAGGCCGCCAGCGCGGCCAGCGGGATCGACCAGTAATTGATTGCGGCAACGGCCACGTCAGCCTCCTCGATTGAGTGCACAGCCTAGCAAGAAATCTCCGCACGGCGGAACAATCGCTCGCTGGGCGGCGCGCCCGGGGATTGCTAAGACGGACGCCACCTTATTGGCGCCAATTCAGGGGAAACGTCCATGTCCGACGCAGTGCTTCGCTCCACCCAGGGGCGTATCGGCGTTCTTACCGTCAACAACCCGCCGGTCAACGCGCTGGCCGCGGCCGTGCGCGCCGGCATCAAGGACGGCATCGAGGCGTTCGGCAGCGACCCGAACATCGACGCCATCGTGCTGATCGGCGGCGGCCGCACCTTCATCGCCGGCGCCGACATCCGCGAGTTCGGCAAGCCGCCGCAGGGCCCGAACCTGAACGACGTCATCGCGACCATGGAGAACTGCCCCAAGATCGTGGTGGCCGCGCTGCACGGCACACCGCTGGGCGGCGGCCTCGAGACGGCGCTGGGGGCGCACTACCGCGTCGCCCTGCCGAGCATGCGGCTTGGCCTGCCGGAAGTTCATCTCGGCCTGCTGCCGGGCGCCGGCGGTACCCAGCGCCTCCCCCGCCTGACCGGCGCCAAATATGCGCTCGACGCCATCCTGTCGGGCCGCCACATCCCGGCCGCCGAAGCCAAGTCCAAGGGCATCGTCGACGCCATCGTCGAGGGCGACGACCTGCTGAAGGGCGCCGTGGCGCATGCCCAGATGCTGGTCGCCCAGAACGCGCCCAGGCGCCGCGTGCGCGACCTCTCCGTCACCCTCGAATCGCCCGACCTGTTCAAGGAGACCGAGAAGGCGATCGCCCGCAAGTCGCGCGGCTTCAAGGCGCCGTGGAACATCATCAAGTGCGTCCAGGCGGCCTGCGAGCTGCCGTTCGACGAGGGCATGAAGCGCGAGCGCGAGCTGTTCCAGGAGCTGCTGGTCTCGCAGGAGTCCGCCGCGCAGCGCTACTACTTCTTCGCCGAGCGCGAGGCCGCCAAGGTCCTCGACGTGCCGGCCGACACGCCGCAGCGCCCGATCAAGACCGCCGGCATCATCGGCGCCGGCACGATGGGCGGCGGTATCGCCATGAACTTCGCCAATGGCGGCATTCCGGTGAAGGTGCTGGAGGTCAAGCAGGAGGCGCTCGACCGCGGCCTCAAGACCATCCGCACCAACTACGAGAACACCGCCAAGCGCGGCGGCATGAAGGCCGAGGACGTCGAGAAGCGCATGGGGCTGATCTCCACGACGCTGTCCTACGACGATCTCAAGGACTGCGACGTCATCATCGAAGCCGTCTTCGAGACGATGGAAGTGAAGGAAGGCGTCTTCAAGCAGCTCGACGCGGTGGCCAAGCCGGGCGCGATCCTGGCGACCAACACCTCGGGCCTCGACGTCAACCAGATCGCGCAATACACGAACCGCCCCGGCGACGTGATCGGCATGCACTTCTTCTCGCCGGCCAACGTCATGAAGCTGCTGGAGAACGTGCGCGGCAAGGCGACCGAGAAGGACGTCATCGCCACCGTGATGTCGCTGTCGAAGAAGATCGGCAAGATCCCCGTCCTCGTCGGCGTCTGCGAGGGCTTCGTCGGCAACCGCATGCTGCGGATGCGCGGCATCCAGTCGGCCTACATGCTGGAGGAAGGCGCCCTGCCGCAGCAGGTCGACAAGGTGCTGTACGACTTCGGCTTCCCGATGGGCCCGTTCGCCATGAGCGACCTCGCCGGCAACGACGTGGGCTGGCGCATCCGCCAGGGCAAGAAGGAGAAGGACAAGCGCAACGTGCGCTACGCCGGCTACGTCGCCGACGCGATCTGCGAGCTCGGCCGCTTCGGCCAGAAGACCGGCTCGGGCTACTTCAAGTACAACCTGCCCGACCGCACGCCGGTGCCCGATCCCGAGGTCGAGAAGATCATCGAGGAGAACTCCAAGAAGCTCGGCATCACCCGCCGCGCCATCTCCGACCAGGAGATCCTGGAGCGCACCCTCTATCCGATGGTCAACGAGGGCGCCAAGATCCTGGAAGAGAAGATGGCGCAGCGCTCGCTCGACATCGACGTGATCTGGGTCAACGGCTACGGCTGGCCGGTCTATCGCGGCGGCCCGATGTGGTGGGCCGACAACGTGGTCGGCCTCAAGGCCATCCACGACGCCCTGCTGAAGTACCGCGACGCCTCCGGCGACCCGTTCTGGGAGCCCGCTCCGCTGCTCAAGAAGCTGGTGCAGGACGGCAAGAAGTTCTCTAGCGTTTAACCTTCCTCCCCCGTCATCGGGGGAGGTGGCTCGCGCGACGCGCGAGACGGAGGGGTCAGGGCTCGATTGCGGCTCATGACCCCTCCGCCCCGCTTCCGCGGGGCACCTCCCCATCTGAATGGGGAGGGCAATCGAGAGGAATTCAAAATGGCTGATGCAGTTATCGTCTCCACCGCCCGCACGCCGATCGGCAAGGCGTTCCGCGGCATCTTCAACGACACGCACGGCGCCGACATGGGCGCGCATGTCATCAAGCATGCCGCCGAGCGCGCCAAGGTCGAGCTGGGCGAGATCGAGGACGTCATCCTGGGCTGCGCGGCGCCGGAAGGCACCACGGGCTCCAACGTCGCGCGCGTCTCGGCGATCCGCGCCGGCGCGCCGGTCAGCGTCTCGGGCGTGACCGTGAACCGCTTCTGCTCCTCGGGCCTCCAGACCATCTCGATGGCCGCGCAGCGCGTGCTGGTCGACAAGGTGCCGGTGATGGTCGCCGGCGGCCTCGAGTCGGTGTCGCTGGTCCAGGGCCCGCCGGGCGGCAACAAGAACCGCCTCGTGAACCCGTGGGTGCAGGAGCACGTGCCGGGCATCTATCACGCCATGATCACGACCGCCGACACGGTGGCCGAGCGCTACAAGATCAGCCGCGAGGCGCAGGACGAATATTCGCTCCAGAGCCAGATGCGCACGGCGGCGGGCCAGCAGGCCGGCAAGTTCGACGACGAGATCGTGCCGATGGAGACCACGATGCTGGTCACCGACAAGAACACCAAGGAAGTGAGCAAGAAGACCGTCAAGCTCACCAAGGACGAGGGCAACCGTCCCGACACCAACCTGCCGGGCCTCGCCAAGCTCGAGCCGGTCGCGGGCCCCGGCAAGTGGATCACCGCCGGCAATGCCAGCCAGCTCTCCGACGGCGCCTCGGCCTCGGTGATCATGAGCGACGCCGAAGCCGCCAAGCGCGGCCTGAAGCCGCTCGGCATCTACAAGGGCCTCGTGGTCGCCGGCTGCGAGCCGGACGAGATGGGCATCGGCCCGGTCTACGCCATCCCCAAGCTGCTGAAGCGCTTCAACCTCAAGATGGACGACATCGACCTCTGGGAGCTGAACGAGGCCTTCGCGGTGCAGGTGCTCTACTGCCGCGACAAGCTCGGCATCCCCAACGACAAGCTGAACGTCAACGGCGGCTCGATCTCGATCGGCCACCCGTTCGGCATGACCGGCGCGCGCTGCGTCGGCCACGCGCTGATCGAGGGCCGTCGCCGCAAGGCCAAGAACGTGGTCGTGACCATGTGCATCGGCGGCGGCATGGGCGCCGCCGGCCTGTTCGAGGTCGTGCAGTAAAAGACGGCTTCCCGTTTGACTAACGGGAATTAAACGGGACATCCGGGAGGGGGCAGTCGCCCCCTCTTTTTTTGCCTCCTCGCGAGGATTGGCCTGAAAGCCCGCCGCAGCGGCATTCGAGGCGATTCCTCGCGAGTGCTCGCGAGCCCTCGCGAGCGCCTCGCGAGCGCCTCGCGAGGCGTCTGAAAAGTGGGCCGATCGGACGGTGGATAGAGCGACGTCCAGTATTGCGTATTCCGCATCAAATGTCAATGCGAAAATCGCTCCAGCCGCTCAGAACAGGCCCGCGCCCATCGCGGCGAGGAAGCAGCCGAGGCCGAGGGCGCAGCCGATCACCGGCGTGCGGAAGAAGAACTTCGCCGAGATGACGAGGTAGAGGACGGAGACCAGCACCGCCACCGCCTGCACCGCGGCCGATGCGGCGAAGAGCTGCGGCGCGCACAGGCCCACATACAGAAGCACGCCGCCGAACAGGACGAGACCCAGGCTGTGGGTCAGGTTGAAGCCCATCCACGCCTTCCAGAGATTGATGCCGGGATGCAGGCGGACACGCGCCTGTTGCATGGCCTGGAGCAGTGCGGGGTCGCGCGGCGCGAAGGCGCGCGGGGTCCCGAGATCGCGCAGGGTCAATGCGGCATGCAGCAGGCCGAGGAACAGGAACACCGCGGCGCCGGCACTCACCAGGATCTGCTGAAACACGGTCCCTCCTTTCTGCATTCGGTCGGCGAGACTATATGATCCGAACGCGCGACGCCCCGATCCCGACCAAGAGGAGATTTCATGTCCGCCCTACCGTCCGAGATATGGGAACGCATCGTCGAGACCGGCGATGCCGCGCCGCTCGACGGCATCCTGGCCGACGACGTGGTGTTCGAATCGCCGGTGGTGCACACGCCGCAGGTCGGCCGCGCGATCACCAAGGCCTATCTGCTGGCCGCCCTCGAGGCGCTCGAGCGCGCGCAGTTCCGCTTCGTCGCGCGCTGGTCGGCCGAGCGCTCGTCGGTGCTGGAGTTCGAGACCAGGGTCGACGGCCTCGCCGTCAACGGCGTCGACATCATCGACTGGAACGCCGACGGCAAGATCACCCGCTTCAAGGTGATGGTCCGCCCGCTGAAGGCGATCAACGCCGTGCACCAGGCGATGGCGCGGGTGCTGATGAAGAAGTGACGCGGAACTGCTTCTTCATGTTCCTCTCCCCCGCTAGGGGGAGAGGCTAGGTGAGGGGTCATCGAAGGCTATGCCTTACCCCCTCACCCCACCTCTCCCCCTAGCGGGGGAGAGGAGCTTGAGTGGCTCTTCTGCTAACCCTTGCGCGCTTTCAGCGCCTCGCCGAACGCCTTGAAGAGCGTGCGGTTGATCGGGTTGGTCTGCGGGTCGTACTCGGCGTGCCACTGGACGCCCAGCGCGAAGCCGGGAGCATCGGCGATGCTGATCGCCTCGATCGTGCCGTCCTCGGCGATGCCCTCGACCACCACGCGCTTGCCGGGTTCCTCGATCGCCTGCCCGTGCAGCGAGTTCACGCGGATCCTGTCGCAGCCGATCAGGCTCGCGAACTTGCCCCTGGGCGTCAGCGCCACCTCGTGACGGTCGGCGAACACGACGGTCGGATCGGGATGGATCTCGCCGTTCTCGAGACGCGGCATGCGATGGTTCATGCGGCCGGGAATGTCGCGGATCTCGGGATGCAAGGTGCCGCCGAAGGCGACGTTCATCTCCTGCAGGCCGCGGCAGATGCCGAACAGCGGCACGCCGCGCTCGACGCAGGCCTGGATCAGGCCGAGCGCCATGGCGTCGCGCTCCTGGTCGTAGGGCTCGTGACGCGGATCGGGCTCGACGCCGAAGCAGGTCGGATGGACGTTGGCGCGCGCGCCGGTGAGCAGGATACCGTCGACCGCGCCCAGCAGCGCGTCGATGTCGGTGATGCCGGGCGTGCCGGCGAACATCAGCGGCAACGCCCCCGCCACCTCGGCCACGGCGCGCATGTTGCGCTGGCCGACGAGCTGCACGTTGTGCCGGTCGTTCACGACACCGGAGTTGCCGATCACGCCGACCACCGGTTTGCTCATCCTGGATACCCGCCCACGCTGTGACGCCCGTCCCTGTCAGTCAGTCGAACGCTTGCACCAATTGTGCCACCGCGCGTGCGTCCTGACTACCGGCCGGCAACGCCTTCCGGGACCGCCAACGCCCGCAGGCCGGCCTGAAGGGCCCGTGGCGCGAGCGGCGGCGGCAGGGCGGCGTCGATCTCGGCGTGCGTGCGGCGCCAGATCGGCAGCGCCGCCGTCAGCACCTTGCGGCCCTTGGCGGTCAGGCTGAGGCGGCGGCCGCGCCGGTCGTCCGGATCGACCGCGCTGTTCGCCCAGCCGTTGCGCAGCAGCGGCTTGAGGTTCGCCGTCAGCGTCGTGCGGTCCATGCCCAGCAGCTCGGCGACCGCGCCCAGGCTCGGCGGCTCTGGCCGGTTGAGCGACATCAGCAGCGAATATTGCCCGCTGGTCAGTCCGACCGGGCGCAGCGCCGCGTCGAAGCGGCGGGCGAGCGCCCGCGCCGCGCGCTGCGTGGCGAAGCACAGGCAGCGGTCATGGACCTCGCGGGTCGTCTCGAAGGACACAATCTTGCCTTTTGACATCCTAGATATCTTACGTTGATATCAACTCAATATTCAAGAGGAGGATGAAATGGCCTATTTCGACGGCTTCGTCGTCGCGGTTCCCGCCGACGCCAAGGAGAAGTATCGCAAGCATGCGTCCGACGCCCTGCCCTTCTTCAAGGAGTTCGGCGCCACCCGCATGGTCGAGAACTGGGGCGACGAGGTGCCGGACGGCAAGCTCACCGACTTCAAGCGCGCCGTGCAGGCCAAGCCGGACGAGATCGTCGTCTTCTCCTGGCTGGAATATCCCTCGAAGGCGGTGCGCGATGCCGCCGCCAGGAAAATGATGGAAGACCCGCGCATGAAGAAGATCGGCGAAGGCATGCCGTTCGACGGCAAGCGCATGATCTATGGCGGGTTCGAGGTCATGTTCCAGGCCGGCAAGTCCGGCACTGCGGGCTACGTCGACGGCATGCTGCTCGCCGTCCCCACCGGCGGGCGCAAGGAGGTCGAGGCCTGGGGCAACACCATGGCGGCGCTGTTCACCAGGCACGGCGCCACGCGGGTCGTGCGCGGCTGGGGCGACGACGTGCCCGACGGCAAGGTCACCGACTTCAAGCGCGCGGTGCAGGCCAAGCCCGACGAGACGGTGATCTGCGGCTGGGTCGAGTGGCCGTCCAAGGAAAAGCGCGACGCCGGCTGGAAGACCATGATGACCGAACGCGAGATGCAGCCCGGCCACGCCGCGCCGCCGTTCGACGGCCAGCGCATGGTCTATGGCGGGTTCAGCCCGATCGTGGAGGGGTAAAGTCTTCGACGCCCCCTCTCCTAGCCTCTCCCCCTAGCGGGGGCGAGGAACATGAAAGAGGTGATGGGTTCATTTCAAGCTCCTCTCCCCCGCTAGGGGGAGAGGTCGGGTGAGGGGGTTACGCGAAATCTCAGCGCTTGTTGCGGCGCAGGTCCTCGATGTCCTTCCACATCAGGTACTGCGGGCCGAGGTCGGAGATCTTGGTGGCGCCGATCTGCGCCATCGAGATGTCGATCTCCTTGCGGAAGATGCCGAGCGCGGCGGACGCGCCCTGCACGCCGCCGGCCGTGACGCCGTAGAGCGTCGGGCGGCCCTGGAAGACGAACTTCGCGCCCATGCAGAGCGCGATGATGGCGTCGAGGCCGCGGCGGATGCCGCCGTCGAACATCACCGTCATCTTGTCGCCGACCGCCTCGTTGATCGCCGGCAGCACGTGCAGCGGCGACGGCGCGTTGTCGAGCTGACGCGCGCCGTGGTTCGACACCATGATGCCGTCGACGCCCAGCGAATGGGCGCGCACCGCATCGTCGGGATGCATGATGCCCTTCAGCACGAAGTTGCCCTTGAAGATCGAGCGGAAGCGCTCGACGTGCTTCCACGTCATCGGCGCGCGGTTCTGGTAGGCCACGAGGTCGGCGACCTTGTCGGCCGACGCGCCGGGGCCGGCATACTTGGCCCAGTTGCTGAAGTAAGGCGTGCCGTGGCGCAGCCATTGCAGCATCCACGCCGGATGCTCGAGCGCCTCGAGCTTGGTGGCGAGGCTGAGCTTCAGCGGGCGGCCCCAGCCGTTGCGCTGGTTGCGCTCGCGGTTCGAGCCCTCCGGCACGTCGACGGTGAAGACCAGCGTCTTGAGGCCGGCGTCGGCGGTGCGCTTGATCAGGTCCTCGGAGATCGCCTCGTCCTTCGACGAATAGAGCTGGTACCAGCCATGGTCGGGCGCGATCTTGGCCAGGTCCTCGATCGAGCCGGTGCTGGAGCCCGACATGATGAACGGCACGTTGGCGTCGCGCGCGGCCTCGGCCAGCATCAGGTCGGCGCCGTGCCGGAACAGGCCAGCGAGGCCCGTGGGCGCGATGCCGATCGGGCTGGAATAGGTGCGGCCGAACAGAGTGGTCGACTGGTCGCGCACCGAGACGTCCACCAGGTAGCGCGGCACGATCCGCGCCTCGCGGAAGGCCTGCTCGTTGGTGACGAGGCCGGTCTCGTCGTCCGTGCCGCCTTCGATGAAATCGTACGCGATCTTGGGCAGCCGCTTCTTGGCGAGCTTGCGGAGATCGTCGATGTTGACCACGCCCTTCATGTGCATTCACTCCCGTTGGGCCGATTTTGCCGCCCTTTCCCGCGCGCGGCCAGCGGTGATAGACGAAAACCCATGCAAGAACCCATGCAAATCAGACACGTACGCCCCGGCGACGAAGCACAACTCGCGTCTCTCCTGGAGGAACACGAACGGCACTATGGCGCGGAGGTCCGTCCCGGCTCGGGCGCCGAGGGCGCCTCATTTGTGGTGCAAGAGGGCGTGGTGAAGGGCGGCACGCTTTGCCTGGTCGCGGACGACAACGGCACCTTGGCCGGCTTCGCCATCCTCAACGCCTACTTTCCCGGTCCCCGCCTGACCCACGGGCTGTTCCTGAAGGAGCTGTACGTCTCGAAGGCGGCCCGTTCGGGCGGCGTCGGCGAGAGACTGATCGAGGGCATCCGCGCGCTCGCGAAGGAGCGCGGTGACACGCGCGTCATCTGGACGACCGGCGAGGGCAATACCGGCGCCCAGCGCTTCTACGACCGGTTGGGCATGCGGCGGGAGAAAAAGGTCTACTACGTGATGGACCCGTGAGTTAGCCTTCGGGAAAGAAAACGGAGGAACGCCATGGAATTGACGGCTCAACAGGTCGAGCAATTCG
>JAFEFH010000152.1 GCA_018240695.1 Pseudomonadota bacterium
GGCCCGCAGCGCCTGATCGGCCGCATCGTCGACACGCACCTGGTCGCGGGCCATCCAAACAGCCTCGCGGGCGAGATCGCGCGCGCCGAAGAGGTGGCGGCGTGAGCGTCACCAAGCGTGTTTCCTTCGAGGACAATGCGGTGGTGGCGCAGCTCTACGGTCATCACGATTCGCATCTCGTGCGCATCGAGGCGCTGACCGGCGCGCAGCTCAACGCGCGCGGCAACCAGCTCGACGTCACCGGCGAGGCCGAGGAAGTCGCGATCGCGTCCAAGGCCCTGACCGGCCTCTACGAGCGGTTGAAGCGCGGCCTGTCGGTCGAGATGGCCGACGTCGACGCCGCCGTCCGCTTCGCCAGGAACGGCGCCGACAACGGCGACGGCGAGGGCATCCGCACGCGCCGCCGCACCGTGGCCGCGCGCTCGCCCGGCCAACGCACCTATCTCCAGGCGCTCAGCGAGCGCGACATGGTGTTCGCGCTGGGACCGGCGGGCAGCGGCAAGACCTATCTCGCCGTCGCGATGGGCGTGTCGCTGCTGCTGGCCGGCAAGGTCGAGCGCATCGTGCTGTCGCGGCCGGCGGTCGAGGCGGGCGAACGGCTGGGCTTCCTGCCCGGCGACATGAAGGAAAAGATCGATCCCTACCTGCGGCCGCTCTACGACGCGCTGCACGACATGATCCCGGCCGAGCAGATCGCGCACCGCATGGAGTCGGGCGAGATCGAGATCGCGCCGCTGGCCTTCATGCGCGGCCGCACCTTGGCGCACTGCTTCGTCATCCTCGACGAGGCGCAGAACACGACGCCGATGCAGATGCGCATGTTCCTGACGCGGCTGGGCGAGGGCTCGCGCATGGTGATCACCGGCGATCCCAGCCAGACCGACCTGCCGAACAACCAGCGCTCTGGCCTCACCGATGCGGTCGACACGCTGGGCGACGTGCCCGGCATCCGCTTCGTGCGGCTCACATCGCAGGATGTGGTGCGCCACGACCTGGTGACGCGCATCGTCGAGGCCTATGACGCGCGCGACAAGCAAGCCAAGCGCTGACTGCACGGTCGTCGTGCTCGACACGACGTGGCGCAAGGCGCTGCCCGGCGTCGAGCGGCTGGTGCGCAAGGCCGCCCGCGCCGCGATCGGCGCGCGCCGGAAATCCCTCAACGTCGCGCTGGCCGATGACAGGGAAGTGCGGGTGCTGAACAAGCGCGACCGCCGCAAGGACAAGCCGACCAACGTGCTGTCCTATCCGTCGGGCGAGAAGAAGTTCCTGGGCGACGTCGTGCTGGCACGCCAGACCGTGTGGCGCGAGGCGAGGGAGCAGAAGAAGACTCCCGCCGATCACCTCGCGCATCTCGTCGTGCATGGCACGCTGCACTTGCTGGGCCACGACCACGAGACCGGCGACGCCAATGCCGATCGCATGGAGGCGCTGGAGCGCCGCATCCTGAAGCGCCTCGGGATCGCCGATCCCTACGCGGTGCGCTAGAGCATCTGTAGCGGCTGCTTGGCCCTGGGTGGCAGAAAGGCCTTGTCGAGGTCGGCGAGGATCTGCGGCGACAGCTCGATTTCCATCGCGCCGAGATTCTCCTTCATGCGCGCGCGGCTCGACGACTTCGGGATCGTGACGACGCCGGGCTGCGCCAGCAGCCACGCCAGCGCGAGCTGCGCGGGCGTGCAGCCGACTTCGCCTGCGAGCTTCCTGAGCGCGGGCTTGCCGAGCAGGCCGCCCTGGTCGAGCGGCGAATAGGCCATTAGCGGGATCGAGCGCTGGCGCATCCACGGCACGAGGTCGAACTCCGGCCCGCGGCGCGACAGGCAATAGAGCACCTGGTTGGCGCCGTTCTCGCCGTTGTCGTGGCGGGCGGCGTCCTGCATGTCGTCGGTGTCGAAGTTGCTGACGCCGAAGTCGCCGATCTTGCCGGCGGTCTTCAGCCTGTGGAACGCCTCGAACGTCTGCTCGAGCGGCGCGCCGCCGCGCCAGTGCAGCAAATAGAGGTCGATGCGCTCGACGCCGAGGCGCTTCAGGCTGCGCTCGCACGCCGCCACCGTACCGGCGCGCGTGGCGTTGTGCGGATAGACCTTGCTCACGATGAACGGCCGCCGGGTGCGGCCGCGGATCGCCTCGCCGACGAGCTCCTCGGCGCCGCCCTCGCCGTACATCTCCGCCGTGTCGATCATCGGGTAGCCGAGATCGAGCGCATGGACGATGGCGTCCAGCTCCTGGGCACGCTGGCGTGCGCTCTCGCCCATCCGCCAGGTGCCGATACCGAACACCGGCATTTCCGCGCCGGAGGGCAATTTGCAGGAACGCATCAGGAACTTCCGCGATTGCAACGCAAGGCCTTTAGCCTATCTTAGAAGCCATGCCGGACTCCACAGCGCGCGGGCCGCAGCCGGGTTCTCCCGGGCCGGCGACGGCCGGAGAGCCCCTGGCGCCTTCTCCTGCCCTCGCTCCCGACGTTCCTTCCAACGGTGGCCTTTTGCGCGCGTTGCTGCGCCGCCTGCGCCGCCGCGAAAAGAACGAGGCGGTGCGCGAGGCGATCGAGGAGCTGATCGAGGAAACGCCCGAGAGCGACACGCCGATCAGCAACGACCAGCGCGTCCTGCTCTCGAACATCCTGAAGCTGCGCGACAAGACGGTGCGCGACGTCATGGTGCCGAGGGTCGACATCGTGGGCATCACCGCCGACACGCCGCTCGATGCCGTCGTGCGCCTGATCCAGACCGAGGCGCATTCGCGCTACCCGGTCTATCGCGAAGCGCTCGACGACGTGATCGGCATGATCCACATCAAGGACGTGCTGGCCTATTGGGGCACGTCCAAGAAGTTCAATCTGCGCGACATCCTCCGGCGCGTCGTCTTCGTGGCGCCGACCATGCCCGTGCTCGACATGCTGCTCGACATGCGCCGGCAGCGCACGCACATGGCGCTGGTCGTCGACGAATTCGGCGGCACCGACGGGTTGCTGACCATCGAGGATCTCGTCGAGGAGATCGTGGGCGAGATCGAGGACGAGCACGACGTGGCGCAGGCGCCGACCCTGGCGCGGCGCAACGACGGCACGTTCGACGTCAACGGCCGGACGCCGATCGAGATGCTCGAGCAGGAGATCGGCCCGATCGTGTCGGACGACGAGCGCCGCGAGATCGACACCGTGGGCGGTCTGATCTTCTCGCTGCTCGGCCGCATTCCCGAGCGCGGCGAGGTCGTGAGCCATCCCTCGGGCGTCGAGTTCGAGGTGCTGCAGGTCGATCCGCGCCGCATCCGGCGGCTGCGCGTGCGACCGCCGGCCTCCTCGCCGACGCCCGCCTGATCGATCATACCGGCGCGATGAAGTCCTCCGCCTGGCGCACCTACGCCGCGGCGACCCTCGCCGGTGCGCTCGCCGCGCTGGCGATGCCGCCGCTTTTCTGGCTGCCGCTCGCGGTGGCCGGCATCGTCTTCTTCGTCCGCCAGTGGGACACCGCGCCGACCGTCCGGGCGGCGTTCCTGCGCGGCTGGGCCTGGGGCTTCGGTCATTTCGCCGTCGGCTCGTACTGGATGGTCGAGGCGTTCTTCGTGCCGCCGGCAGACTTCGCGCTGCTGGGACCGCCCGCGGTGATGGGCCTCGCCGTCGTGCTCGGGCTCTTCTATCCCGCGGTCGCCGCCGGCACGGCGCGCTGGCTGG
The DNA here is from genome assembly GCA_018240695.1 of Pseudomonadota bacterium. Taxonomy (GTDB): domain Bacteria; phylum Pseudomonadota; class Alphaproteobacteria; order Reyranellales; family Reyranellaceae; genus Reyranella. The sequence goes on from JAFEFH010000152.1 coordinate 3,668, forward strand.
CGCTGCGCTGGCCCTGGCTCGCCGGCCGCTACCGCCGGTTGCTTCTGCTGGCCGTCCTGTGGACGATGACGGAGTGGCTGCGCGGCCATCTCTTCACCGGCTATCCGTGGAATCCGCTGGGCCACGTCTGGGCCTTCGCCACCCCGCTGCTGCAAAGCGCCTCGCTGTTCGGCGTCTATGGCCTCGGCATGATCACCTTCCTGATCCTGGCCGCGCCCGCCGCGGGCTGGCGCGCGGGCATCGCCGCGCTCGCCGTCGTCGGGCTCGCAGGGGTGGCGGGCATGAGCGTCATGGCGCCGTCCGATGCGGGGCCGATGGGCCCGTTGGTGCGCATCGTGCAGCCCAACATTTCCCAGGCCGAGAAGATGGTGTCGGCCGACCGCGGCACGCATCTGCGCAAGCTGCTCGAACTCAGCCGCCGGCCGGGCTTCGAGAAACTTGCCGCCGTCGTCTGGCCCGAGACCGCCGTCTCGTTCGCCGTCCAGCCGAATTCACCAGCGCTGCCGGTGCTGTCCGGCGGCGCCCCGCCGGGCGGTTACCTGCTGCTGGGCGCACCGCGCGCCGGCGCGAGCATCGACGATGGCGTGTGGAACTCGCTGCTCGCGATCGACAGCGAGGCGCACGAGCGCGCGCACTACGACAAGGTGCACCTCGTGCCGTTCGGCGAATACATCCCGTATCACAAGGAATTCCCGCCGATCGGCGGCGCCATCGGGCGCGGATCGTTCGAGGTCGGTGACGGGTTCACCACGCTCAACCTGCCGGGCCTGCCGCCGTTCTCGCCGACGATCTGCTACGAGGCGATCTTCCCCGGCGCCGTCACCGGTCCGGGCGCGCGACCGGCGTGGCTGGTCAATGTCACCAACGATGCCTGGTTCGGCACGTCGAGCGGCCCCTACCAGCATCTCACCAGCGCGCGCCTGCGGGCGGTGGAAGAGGGGCTGCCGATGATCCGTGCCGCCAACACCGGCGTTTCCGCAGTGATCGACGGCTACGGCCGTCTTCAGGCGTCGCTCGACATGGAGCGCGAGGGGGTGATCGACCATCTGGTGCCACCGCCGCGTGCGCCCACGCCCTATGCACGTTGGGGCGATGGCACCCTTCTGGTTCTGCTACTGGTCGGAGTGTTGGGAATCGCCGTCCGGGGGCCCACCCGACGCTCAACCTGACAGCTGAGTCAGGCCGGGTTTAATGCAGAAATCCAAAGGCCTAACGTTCAGCTTGCATTATGCGAAAGAGCAGATAATGTCATATGCAGACATGGTGAGTAGATATGCATTTCTGCACACCAAGTGGCGCGACTTAGAACACAATTCTGGCGTGTCTGTATCTGCCTTCACACGCCGGCGTTGTCGTAGAACCAGGACGTAGACGTAAAGGACCAGGCATTCATGGCGAGATCACATCCGGTCGATGTTCACGTGGGTGCCCGCATGCGTCAGCGACGCACGCTTCTCGGCATGAGCCAGGAGAAGCTGGGTACCGCGGTCGGTCTCACCTTCCAGCAGATCCAGAAATACGAGCGCGGATCGAACCGAATCGGATCGAGCCGCCTGTTCGAGTTCGCCAAGGTGCTCGACGTGCCGGTCTCGTACTTCTTCGATGAGATGCCTTCGAACGCGCTGGCCGGCCGGCCGATGTCGGGCCGTGGCCGCAAGAGCGGCTTCGGCGAGGCGGCGACGCCGTTCGAGCAGGAGAAGGATCCGCTGATCAAGCGCGAGACGCTCGAGCTGGTGCGCGCCTACTACAAGATCCGCGAGAGCCGCGTGCGCAAGCGCATCTTCGAAATGGTGAAGGCGGTCGGCGCCGCCAGCCATGCCGAGGTCCTGGGCGGGCGCAAGGGCCGCTAGGCCGGGTGGCCCGGCGCCAAAATAGCCACCGCGGGCCTTCCAGAGCCTCTTGATTTTCCCCGTCATTTAGAGTTTTTAGCGGCGCGGTCTCGCCCTCAGCATCCTGGGGAACGGGACCGTCGCGGACGGATTTGGACGACTTGCCACCGCGACAACAAAGGCTAAGCCGGACGTAGGCGGCCTTGCCGCCCTGCCCGGAGTCCAGTGACATCTGTGGAGGGTGCTATGGCGCTCAAGGACTATCTGTTTACCAGCGAATCGGTTTCCGAAGGCCATCCGGACAAGGTCAGCGACCAGATCTCGGACGCGATCCTCGACGCGTTCATCGCCAACGACATCAAGCACGGCATCGCCGACGACAGCCACAGCAACACCCGTCTGGGCTGCGAGACGCTGGTCACCACGAACAAGATCGTGATCGCCGGCGAAGGCCGCGCGACCGAGCCCTATATGAAGAAGTACGGCTCGCAGACCATCGTCAACCGCGAGGCCCTGACCGAGATCGCCCGCGATGTGGTGCGCGACATCGGCTACGACCAGGACGGCTTCTCCTTCCACGGCGCCGACGTCGAGGTGCTGCTGCACGGCCAGTCGCCCGACATCGCCATGGGCGTGAACGCCAAGAACAAGGGCGGCAATCTCGGCGAGCAGGAAGGCGCGGGCGACCAGGGCCTGATGTTCGGCTTCGCCTGCCGCGACTCCGAGGAGTACGAGAAGAACTCCTTCATGCCGGCGCCGATCTATTTCTCGCACAAGATCCTCGAGGTGCTGAGCAAGGCCCGCCGTTCGGGCGAGCTCAAGGACCTGCAGCCCGACGCCAAGAGCCAGGTGACGGTGCGCTACGTGAACGGCAAGGCAGTCGGGGCGACCAAGGTCGTCGTCTCGACGCAGCACCGCGAAGCCAACGCCAAGGGCAAGAAGTACAACTCGGGCATGATCCGCGAGATGATCGCGGCGCACGTCGCGAAGTCGCTGCCCAAGGGCTGGATGCCCAAGAAGGCGTCCGACTTCTTCGTGAATCCGACCGGCAACTTCGTCGTCGGCGGTCCCGACGGCGACTGCGGCCTGACGGGCCGCAAGATCATCGTCGATACCTACGGCGGCTACGCCCCGCACGGCGGCGGCGCCTTCTCCGGCAAGGATCCGACCAAGGTCGACCGCTCGGCCGCCTACGCCGCGCGCTACCTCGCCAAGAACGTGGTCGCCGCCGGTCTCGCCGACCGCTGCCTGATCCAGGTTGCCTACGCGATCGGCGTTGCCGATCCGATGTCGCTCTATGTCGACACCCAGGGCACCGGCAAGGTCGACGAGCGCAAGCTCGAGAAGGTGCTGAACGACATCTTCCCGCTGCGTCCCACCAACATCCGCCGCGGCCTGCAGCTCAACAAGCCGATCTACAAGCGCACGGCGGCCTACGGCCACTTCGGCCGCAAGCCGGAGAAGGACGGCGGCTTCTCGTGGGAGCGGCTCGACCTGGTCCCCGAGCTGAAGCGCGCCTTCGGCGCGCGCTAGACTTCGGGAATCTGCCGTAAATTATTGAATTTGCGGCAATTTTCGCTATCCTGATCCAGCGGCGCTGAAGCCGCTGGAGCGGACGGGATGGCTCCCCTCGAAGACAGCGATCTGACCGGCGGCCTTGCCGCCGGACGACCCGTCGATCCGGCCTCCGCCGGACGACCTGTGGATTCGCTGCTCCGGGCACTCCTCTACATCTGCCAGCAAATCGGACGGCCGGTCAGCGAAGCCGAAGTGCGGCGTCTCGCCGTGATGCCCGGTGCGCCGGCCGAGGCCGCGCTCGATGAAAGGGCATTCCTCGCGATCGGCGCGCGGCTCGGTCTCGAGGCGAGCGCGCTCGACGTCGATGCCGCGCCGTTCGACGAACTTCCCGTGCCCTTCGCGCTCGTGGCGACCTCGGGCGCCACCCATGTGGTGGTGTCGGGCCGCGGCGCGCAGTGGACCGTGCTCGACGTCGTGGCGGGCCGGATCTGGCAGGCCCGGCCGGAGAGCGTGAGGACGCTCGGCGCGCGGGTGCTGGTGCTGCGCGCGCCGCATACGCCCGCAGCCGACGCCGACTGGTACGCGCCGTTCCGCGCCAGGATCCGGCCGGTCCTGCTGAAGCTCGCGGCCGCGTCCTTCGTCATCAACGTGCTGGGCCTGGCCACGCCGCTCTTCATGATGCTGGTGCTGAACCGCGTCATCGGTCACGCCGCCGCCGACGCGGTCGGGCTGCTGATGCTCGGTCTCTGCACGGCGATGCTGGGGGCTTATGCGCTCGACCTCGGCCTGCGCGTGGCGCGCGGCTGGCTGTCGGCCCGCACCGGCGCCCGCCTCGACGTGGCGATGAGCGGCGAGGTCGTGCATCACCTGATGCAGCTTCCCTACCGCCACTTCGAACGCACGCCGTCGGGCGTGATCGCCGAGCGGCTGCGCCAGCTCGACGTGCTGCGCGGCTTCCTCACCGGCCAGATGCCGGCGCTCGCCATCGATCTCGCTTTCGTGGTGCTGTTCCTGGCCGCGGCCGTCTTCGTCAGCCCGACCCTGGGGGCGATCGCGGCGCTTGCCGTGCCGGTGATGATCGGTGTCTCGCTGGCGACGCACCGCCCGCAGCGCCGTCTCGCCGACGAGAATTTCCAGGCGCTGGCCGCCAAGAGCTCGACCCTGACGGAGACGGTGGCCAACGCCGCCACCATCAAGGCGCTGGGGCTCGAAGCCGAAGTCGAGCAGCGCTGGCAGGCGCGGGTCGAGCAGGCGGCGGATACCAGCTTCCGCGCCAATCACATCGCCAACATCGCGGCCAGCGCATCGGGCGCGCTGCAACTCGTGGCCTCGCTGGTGATCGTGGGTGTCGGCACATTGGAGGTGGTGAGCCACAACCTTACCGTGGGCGGGCTGGTCGCCGTGAACATGCTGGCGATGCGCGCGCTCCAGCCGATGCGTCAGCTCGTGGCCGCCTGGCACCAGTTGCAGGCCGCGCGCGCCGCCTTCCGGCGCCTCGACGAGCTGATGCGCGAGCCGGTCGAAAGCGCGCCGGGCGCGCGCGCGCCGATGCCGCCGCTGACGGGCGCCATCCGGCTCGACAGCGTGACGTATCGGGCGGAAGAGGGCGGCCCCGTCATCCTGCGCGACGCCGATCTCGAGATCGCGGCGGGCGAGATCATCGGCATCGTCGGCCCCTCCGGGTCGGGCAAGACCACGATCGCCAATCTCATCCAGGGCCTGTTCGCGCCGACGGCCGGCCGCGTGCTGGTCGACGACACCGACGTGGCGCACATGCCGCCGGCGCAGCTGCGGGCGCAGATCGGCAGCGTGCCGCAGGACGTGCAGCTCTTCACCGGTTCGGTGCGCGACAACATCGCGATGGGCGTGACCGACAAGGATCCCAACCGCGTCGTGGCGGTGGCGCGCTTCGTGGGCGCGCACGGCTTCATCCAGCGGCTGCCGCAGGGCTACAACACGCTGGTCGGCGAGCGCGGCCGCGGCCTGTCGACCGGCCAGCGCCAGCTGCTGTCGATCGCGCGCGCGCTGATCCGCAACCCGCGCATCCTGATCCTCGACGAGGCGACCAGCGCGCTCGATCCGGCGACCGAGGAGCAGCTGCTGCGCCAGCTCAAGAACAACACGCGCGGCCGCACCGTGATCATGATCACGCACCGGCTGGCGCCGCTGGCCATCGCGGACCGGGTGGCGCTGGTGATGGACGGCCGCATCGAGCGGGTCGGCACGCCGACCGAGATCATGGCCTATGCGCGGCTGCGCATGGCCGAGGCGACGCGCGGCGACGGACCGCCGGCGCGCTAGATCATCTGGACGAAGTCGGGATCCTCGAGCCGGGCCAGCCGTTCGGAGGCCAGCCGCGCGCAGTCGATCAGCAGCGACTTGCGCCGGGCCGCCACGACGGGCCGGCGCGGCGGATGGCGCAGGATCTCTCCGCCATACGCGTCGGCCACGATCAGGCCGATCTCGTCGGGGATCAGCGCCTGCGGGAAGTCGACCGGCACGGCGACGTAGAGCAGGTCGCACCAGTTGAGATAGTCGGGCCACTTGTCGTCGACGCGCCAGTCCTCGATCGACGACTTCGTCTCGACGATGGTGATCCCGCCATCGCCGGCCACGGCGAAGATGTCGGCGCGGCGTCCGTCGGGCAGCGGCATTTCCAGCAGCACCGACTGGCCGGCCTGGCGCATCAGCCGGCAGGCGCCGCGGCAGACCGCGAGCGTGATGTCGGGACGGGCCGGTCGGGGAAGGGGGAGCGATGCCATGCGGCGGCCGCGGCCGTCAGGGCTTGGCGGCCGGCGCCGGCGGCGTGAGCGTCGGCGACGTGTCGGAGATCGGCCGCTCCAGTGTCGGCACGAACGCCTTGGCCAGCGCCTCGGCCTTCTCGCGGTCCCTGGCCGCGATCTGCTCGCGCGCCTTCTCGCGCACGACGCGCGAATCGGGATGGCCGCCCTGGTCGGCGAGGATCAGCCATTTGTAGCCTTCGACCGGATCGGCAGGGCCGGCGACGCCGCCCATGGTCATGATGCCGAGGGCATGCTCGGCCTCGGGCAGGCCTTGCTGGGCGGCGCGCGCGTACCAGCGCAACGCCTGCGCGGGATCGCGGGCGACGCCGGCGCCGGCGAAGTAGGCGTTGGCGAGCTTGAATTGCGCCGAGGGAACGCCCGCGTCGGCGGCGTACCGGTACCAGCTGATGGCCGTCTCGACGATCTTCTCGTTGGCGGCCTTGTCGCGCGTCGCGGGCCGGCGTGCCGCGAGGTCGCCCAGCGCCAGCGCGGCTTCCGGCACGCCGCTGGTTTGCGCCTGAAGGAACAGGCGCTGCGCCTCCACCGGATCGCGCTTCACGCCGGTTCCTTCCGACAGGGCGAGGCCGTAGCGGAGCGCCGCGAGCGCGTGACCCTTCTCGGCGGCGCGGCGGTAGAGGGTGGCGGCACGCACCGGATCGGGCTGGACCTTGCCGTCGCCTTCTTCCATCGCGCGGCCGAGCGCGTAGAGCGCGTCGGGATTGCCGTCGGCGGCGCCTTTCTCGAGCCAGGCGCGGGCCTGCACGAGGTCGCGCTTCACGCCCTGGCCGCGCAGGTAGAGCAGGCCGAGATTGACGGCGGCGCGATGATGGCCTGCGTTCGCGGCCTTTTCGAACAGCTGGGCGGCGCGGGCATCGTCGCGCGCGAGGCCGAGCCGGCCCTGCGCATACGCCACGCCCAGGCGATGGTTGGCTTCGGCCGAGCCGGCGGCCGCGGCGTGCTGCAGGGTGCGCAGCGCGTCTCGCTCCTGCCCGCGATCGATCAGCAGGACGGCGAGCCACGCCTCGGCATCGGCGTTGCCCGGAAGCGCGCGCAACGCCCTCTCCGCGGCGGCGGCATCGCCCGAGCGATAGGACTCGATGGCGCCGCGTAGCGCGGGCGGGTCACTGCTTTCGGTCGACGATGTCTGCGCGCGCGCCGCCTGGAAGACCAGGGTCGCGGACAGCAGCGCCACGACATGCGCGGCGCGGGACATGGTCACTTGGTCTTGAAGGTGTAGGCCGTGGCCTCGGCCTTGATCTTCGTGACTTCTTCCGGCTTCAGCTCGTGCGACAGCTGGTCGATGAATTGCGTGGCGTTTGGCACGTTCCACCGCTCGGCGATCAGCAGCCACTTGTAGGCGTCGGCGAAGCTCTTCGGCACGCCCTTGCCGTCGGCATAGAGGCCGGCGAGCGGCACCATCGCCGGCGTGTAGCCGCGCTCGGCCGCATCGAGCAGCAGCGGCGCGCCCTTGTTGAGATCGAACAGCTTCGACTGCGGGTTGCCGTAGACATAGAAGCCGAGCAGGAACTGCGCGCGCGGATCGCGCTCCTTGGCGAGCAGCTGCAATTCCTTTTCGGCCGTCGGCATGTCGTTGGCCTGCACCGCCTTCAGGCCGGCCTCGATGCCCGCGAAGGCGGGCGCGGCGACGGCGAACGACAGGAGGAGGGGAGATGCGAGGAGGGCGGTGCGGCAGGAACGAAGGAAAGTCACCTGGGAACTCCCGAAAACAGAAAGCGAAAC
>JAFEFH010000153.1 GCA_018240695.1 Pseudomonadota bacterium
GAACGTGATCGTGCGGCGCGACGGCGTGCCGATCCTGATCGACTTCGGCGCGGCGCGTCAGGCGATGGGCGGCCGCACGCGCACGCTGACCAGCGTGCTGACGCCGCAATACGCGCCGATCGAGCAGTATGCGATGGACGGCAAGCAGGGGCCGTGGAGCGACATCTATTCGGCCGCCGCCGTGCTGCACCACGCAATCGCCGGCGCGCCGCCGCCGGAAGCTACCAGCCGCGTCGGCACCGATCCCTACCGGCCGCTCGCCGCGACGCAGGCCGACCGCTTCGATTCCGCGTTCCTGTCGGCGATCGACCGCGCGCTCGCCTTCGCGCCGGACCAGCGGCCGCAGACGGTCGACGCGTGGCGCGCTCTGTTCGGCAATTCGCTGCGCGCGGTCGACAACACGCCGACGCAGCGCATCGCGCCCGCGGCACCGGTCGACGCCGAAGCGCGCGCGCCCTCAACGCCGCGCCTCGGCGGCGCGCATCGTGGCGAGCAGGTGATGCCGCCGCTGCCGGTGCCCGTGCGGGCGTCCGGCGGCCTGCCGCTGAAGTCGATGGTGCTGATCCTGCTCGTGGTGCTCGCGGCCGGCGGCTTCTGGTGGCTGAAGATGGGCCCGGGCGCGACGCCCGCTTCGCCCGAGTCGACATCGACCGCCGCCGTCACACCGACACCTATTACACCGACCAAGCCCACGACGCCGACCGCGCCGATGCGCCCGCCAGTGCCGCAGACCGGGCCTTCGACGCCGCCGCCGCCGGCCACGCCCGATCCCGCGGCGGCGAACAAGGCGCTGATCGACCAGGCGCAGCACGCCGCCGAGGAAGCGCGCGCGGTGCTGGAGAAGGCCAACGACGCCACCGCCGCGGCCAAGGCCATGGCGGGCGAGGCACGCATCGTGGCGGCGCGTGCCGCCAAGTCCGACCTCGAGAACGCCCAGCGCCTCGGCGGCGACGACGGCTCGAGCTATGTCGGCCAGGTCGTCGAGGGCCGCCGCCAGGGGCTGGGCGTCGCCGATGCCAAGGACGGCGATCATCGTGCCGGCGAATGGCAGGACAACCAGATGACCGGCCGCGGCACCGACCGCGCGCCCGACGGGCTGCGCTACGAGGGCCAGTGGCGCGACGGCCAGCCGTCCGGCCCCGGCGTGATGGAGCGTCCGGGCGGCATCCGCGAGGAAGGCTCGTTCGCGCAGGGCAAGCTCGAAGGGCCGGGCATGCGCCGTCTGTCGGGCACCAATCCGCCGGTCGTACAGACCGGCGACTGGCACGGCGACTCGCTCGACGGACCCGCTGTCGAGACGGTCGGTGACCGCGAGCGCTACGAAGGCTCGTTCCGGCTGGGCAAGCGGCACGGCTACGGCCAGCTCACCGACGCCGAGAAGAAGGTGATCCTCGGCCGCTGGGACGACGGCAAGCTGATCGAGTCGGTGGTCCGCGAGCCCTGAGCTCTCCCCTCTGCTGAAAAAATAGCGTCGCCGCTGGTCATCGAATCGGCGGCGTGATCGTTCGCGCCGAAATCCTCGTCGAATTTCAAGGCGCTGGCCTCGCCCGCGTCTCTGGCACGACTTGTGCTGCACCGCCGCATGACAGTGCGCCCAAGCCGCGAGGAGACTCGAATGAGCAGGATCATCGACACCGCCATCGGACGCCGCAACGTCCTGAAGGGCGCGACGGCCACGACGGCGCTGTTGGCCGCGGCGCGCGCAGCGCTTCCGGCCGGCGCCTTCGCGCAAGGTGCGGGACCGGAGACGAAGGCCGTGAAGCTCGGCTTCATCGCGCTCACCGACGCCGCACCGCTGATCGTCGCCAAGGAGAAGAAGCTCTTCGACAAATACGGGATCACCGAAGCGGAAGTCGCCAAGCAGGCATCGTGGGGCACGACGCGCGACAACATGGTGTTGGGCTCCGCAGCGGGCGGCATCGACGGCGCGCACATCCTGACGCCGTTCCCCTACCTGATCTCGCTCGGGACGGTGACCGCCGAGAACAAGCCGACGCCGATGTATATCCTCGCGCGGCTCAACTACCAGTGCCAGGGCATCTCGGTCTCCAACGAGTTCAAGCCGACGGGCGCCAAGGCCGACGCCTCGCCGCTCAAGGAGGCGTTCGCCAGGAAGAAGGCGGCGGGCAAGGAAGTGAAGTGCGCCATGACCTTCCCCGGCGGCACCCACGACATGTGGCTCCGCTACTGGCTGGCGGCCGGCGGCATCGATCCCGACAAGGACGTGTCGACCATCGTCGTGCCGCCCGCGCAGATGGTGGCCAACATGAAGGTCGGCAACATGGACGCCTTCTGTGTCGGCGAGCCGTGGAACGACCAGCTCGTTCACCAGGACATCGGCTACACGGCCTGCACCACGGGCGAGGTCTGGAAGGATCATCCGGAGAAGTCGCTCGGCATGCGCGCCGACTGGGTCGACAAGAATCCGAAGGCGGCGATGGGCGTGCTGATGGCCGTCATGGAAGCCCAGCAATGGTGCGAGAAGACGGAGAACAAGGACGAGATGGCGGCGATCATCGGCAAGCGCCAATGGTTCAACGTGCCGCCGGCCGACATCGTCAACCGCATCAAGGGCGACATCGACTACGGCGACGGCCGCAAGGTCACCAAGTCCGACCTGCTGATGAAGTTCTGGAACGGCGGCGTCAGCTATCCCTACCAGAGCCACGAATTGTGGTTCCTCACCGAGAACCAGCGCTGGGGCAAGCTGCCGGCCGATCTCGACACCAAGGCGATCATCGGCAAGGTCAACCGCGAGGATCTGTGGCGCGCCGCGGCCAAGAGCATCGGCTCCGCCGACGCCGACATTCCCAAGACCACCTCGCGCGGCAAGGAGACGTTCTTCGACGGCAAGGTGTTCGATCCGGCCGATCCCAAGGCCTATCTCGCCTCGTTGCAGATCAAGAAGGTCGCGTGATGCCGGCGCGCGCCACCGCTATCGCGGCCGCCGCATCGCCCACCCCGGCGGCGACGGTGCCGGCAGAGGTCGTGCCGTTCCGGCCCCCGGTGCGGCCGGTGTTGCTGCGCCTGCGCGAGCGCGCCGCCAGGGTGGCGGGCGTCGTCCTGCCGCCGTTGATCGTGCTCGGCCTCACCCTGCTGGTGTGGCAGATCCTGTGCGCGTCGCCCAAGGCGTCGCTGCCGGCGCCGAGCAAGGTCATCGCCGACTCGTGGGACTTCATCGTCGACCCGTTCTACGACAATGGCGGCGTCGACAAGGGCGCCTTCTGGCACCTCATCAAGTCGCTGAGCCGCGTCGCCGTCGGCTATTCGCTGGCGGCCGTCGTGGGCGTGGCGCTGGGCGTGCTGGTCGGCCAGAGCCTGTGGGCGATGCGCGGCCTCGATCCGATCTTCCAGGTGCTGCGCACCATCCCGCCGCTCGCCTGGCTGCCGCTGTCGCTCGCGGGCTTCCGCGACGCCCAGCCGTCGGCGCTGTTCGTGATCTTCATCACTTCGATCTGGCCGATCATCATCAACACCTCGGTGGGCGTGCGGAACATCCCGCAGGACTATCGCAACGTCGCGGCCGTCATCCGGCTGTCGTGGTGGGAGGTGTTCTGGAAGATCACCCTGCCGGCCACGGTGCCCTACATCTTCACCGGCCTGCGCATCGGCGTCGGCCTGTCGTGGCTCGCCATCGTCGCGGCCGAGATGCTGATCGGCGGCGTCGGCATCGGCTTCTTCATCTGGGACGCGTGGAACAGCTCGCGCATCTCCGACATCATCGTGGCGCTGGTCTATATCGGCATCGTCGGCTTCCTGCTCGACCGGCTGATCGCCGCCGTCGGCGGCCTGATCTCGCACGGCGTCTCGGCGCAATAGGAGACCGGCATGGACAAGCCCTACCTCAAGTTCGAGCAGGTCGGCATGAGCTTCCGCCGCGGCGAGATGGCGACGGAGGTGCTGCGCGACGTCAGCCTCACCATCGCCCGCGGCGAGTTCGTGTCGCTGATCGGCCATTCCGGCTGCGGCAAGTCCACCCTGCTCAACATCCTGGGCGGGCTGCTGCGCTCGACGGCGGGCGAGGTCTTCCTCGAGGGCCAGGTGGTCGACGCGCCGGGCCCCGAGCGCGCCATCGTCTTCCAGAACCATTCGCTGCTGCCGTGGCTCACGGTCTACGGCAACGTCGCGATCGCCGTCGACAAGGTGTTCGGCGGCTCCGGTCCCTCGGGCAAGAGCAAGGCCGAGCGCCACGACTGGGTGATGCACAATCTCGAGCTGGTGCAGATGGCGCAGGCGAAGGACAAGCGCCCGCATGAGGTGTCGGGCGGCATGAAGCAGCGCGTCGGCATCGCCCGCGCGCTCGCCATGCAGCCCAAGGTGCTGCTGATGGACGAGCCGTTCGGCGCGCTCGACGCGCTGACCCGCGCCCATCTCCAGGACAGCGTGATGGAGATCCACGCCCGCCTCGGCAACACGGTGATGATGATCACCCACGACGTCGACGAGGCGGTGCTGCTGTCGGACCGCGTGGTGATGATGACCAACGGCCCGTCGGCCACCATCGGCGAGGTGCTGGAGATCGATCTCGCCCGGCCGCGCCGCCGGCTCGAGCTCGCGGTCGATCCGGAATATGCGCGCTGCCGCGCCGCGGTGCTGGAGTTCCTCTACGCCCGGCATCGCGTGCCGGCGCGGGCCGCCGCCTGAGGCGGACATGACCGGCTTCACCGACGAGCAGAAGCGCTGGCTCGAAGGGTTCGCGAGCGGCATCGCCGCGCGTGGCGGTGCGGCGCCCGCCGCGCCGCCGTCGGCGCCGGTGCCGGCCGACGGCCCCGACGCGTTGCAGCGCGCCGCGCAGGACCGCACCGTCGCCGGCGGCGGCAAGCTCGTCGCGGAGGAGAAGGCCAAGCGCGAGCGCCATCCGCTCGACCGCTGGGACGAGGTCGTGGGCCGCGCCGATGCCGGCCAGTATCCCAAGGGCATCGACGTCTTCCTGACGAAGTATCACGGGCTGTTCTATGTGGCGCCGGCGCAGGACTCGCTGATGTGCCGTCTGCGCATGCCCAACGGCATCCTGACGGCGGCGCAGATGCGCGCGCTCGCCGATGCAGCCGAGTCGTTCGGCGGCGGCTATGCCGACGTCACGACGCGCGCCAACCTGCAGATCCGCGAGATCCCGGCGCGGCACGCGATCGACCTCCTGCTGGCGGTGCAGGAAGCGGGTCTCACGTCGCGCGGCTCGGGCGCCGACAACATCCGCAACGTCACCGGCAGCGCGACCGCCGGCATCGACCCGCAGGAACTGTGCGACACGCGGCCGCTCTGCCGCGCCATGCACCACTACATCCTCAATCATCGCGAGATGTACGGGCTGCCGCGCAAGTTCAACATCTCGGTCGACGGCGGCGGCCGGGTGCCGACGCTCGAGGACACCAACGACATCGGCTTCGTCGCCGTGACCGTCACCGGCGGCGCCGTCGAGCCCGGCCTCTACTTCGGCCTGCAACTGGGCGGCATCACCGGCCACCGCGACTTCGCCTTCGACACCGGCGTGCTGCTGAAGGCCGAGGAGTGCGTCGCGGTGGCGGGCGCCGTGGTGCGCGCCTTCATCGCCCACGGCGACCGCACCAACCGCGCCAAGGCCCGCCTGAAATACGTGCTCGACCGGATGGGCCGCGACGCGTTCGTGGCCGAGGTCGAGAAGGAATACGGCCAGACGCTGCGCCGCGCCGCCGGCTCCGAGCTCGCGCCGCGGCCGCTCGCCGACAAGCACGGCCATATCGGCGTGCATGCGCAGAAACAGGCCGGGCTCAACTATCTCGGCATCGTGCTGCCGGTCGGGCGGATCACGGCCGGGCAGATGCGCGGCGTCGCGGCCATCGCCGAGCGGTTCGGCAGCGGCACCCTGCGCCTCACCGTGTGGCAGAACCTGCTGATCTCCGACGTGGCCGACGGCGATGTCGGCGTCTGCATCGCCGCGCTCCAGGCGCTGGGCATCGCCGTCGAGGCGAGCCCGATCCGGCGCGGGCTGGTCGCCTGCACCGGCAATGCCGGCTGCAAGTTCGCGGCGTCGAACACCAAAGGCCATGCGCTGAAGCTCGCCGATCACCTCGAGGCGCGGCTCACGGTCGACCAGCCCGTCAACATCCACCTGACCGGCTGCCACCATTCCTGCGCCCAGCACTATGTCGGCGACATCGGCCTGCTGGGCGCCGCGGTCGAGCGCGGCGAGGACAGCGTCGAGGGCTATCACGTCTATGTCGGCGGCGGCGCGGCGGCGACGGCCGAGCAGGCGATCGCGCGCGAATATGCCCGCGACGTGGCGTTCGACGAACTGCCCGCCCTGCTGGAACGGCTGCTGGCGGCGTGGCTCGCCCATCGCGAAGTGGGCGAGACTTTCTTCTCCTTCACGCGGCGGAAGGAGATCGACGAGCTGCGCGCGCTGGCGGCATGACCGCGCCCGTCCGCACCACCTGCCCCTATTGCGGCGTCGGCTGCGGCGTCCTCGCCGCGCCCGACGGCACGGGCGGGGCAGCGATCGCGGGCGATCCCGACCATCCGGCCAATCGCGGCAGGCTCTGCTCCAAGGGTGCGGCGCTGGGCGAGACTTTGTCGCTCGAGGACCGGCTGCTCCATCCTGAGATCGACGGCCGGCGCGTGCCGTGGGACCGCGCGCTCGACACCGTGGCGCAGGGCCTGGGCGAGGTGGTGGCGCGGCACGGCCCGCAGGCGGTGGCCTTCTATGTCTCCGGCCAGCTCCTGACCGAGGACTACTACGCCGCCAACAAGCTGATGAAGGGCTTTCTCGGCAGCGCGAACATCGACACCAACTCGCGGCTCTGCATGGCCTCGTCGGTGGCGGGCCATCTGCGCGCCTTCGGCAGCGACACGGTGCCCGGCCTCTACGAGGATTTCGAGCAGGCCGATCTCGTGGTGTTGACTGGCAGCAACCTCGCCTGGTGCCACCCCGTGCTGTTCCAGCGCATCGAGGCGGCCAAGCGCGCGCGGCCGCAGATGCGCGTCGTGGTGATCGATCCGCGCCGTACCGAGACCTGCGACATCGCCGATCTTCATCTCGCGCTGGCGCCCGGCAGCGACGTCGCGCTGTTCAACGCGTTGCTGGCCGATCTGGCGCGGCGCGGTGTCGTCGCACAGGGCTTCGTTGGCGCACACACGCAGGGCCTCGACGCGGCGCTGGCGGCGGTGCGGCCGGACGATCTCGCGGCGTGCGCGCTGCCCGCGCAGGACGTGGCGACGTTCTTCGACTGGTTTGCCGGCACCGATAAAGTCGTGACGCTCTATTCGCAGGGCGTGAACCAGTCGACCGCCGGCGTCGACAAGGTGAACGCCATCGTGAACTGCCACCTGCTCACGGGACGCATCGGCCGGCCGGGGAGCGGGCCGTTCTCGATCACCGGCCAGCCCAACGCGATGGGCGGCCGCGAGGTCGGCGCGCTGTCGAACCTTTTGGCGGCGCACATGGGTTTCGCGCCCGGCTATGTCGAGCGGGTCGGCCGCTTCTGGAACGCCGCACGCATGGCGACCGCGCCGGGGCTGAAGGCGGTCGAGCTGTTTGACGCGGTGGCGCGCGGCGAGATCAAGGCGATCTGGATCATGGCGACCAACCCGGTGGCGAGCCTGCCCGATGCCGAAGCGGTGCGCCGCGCGCTCCAGGCCTGCGAGCTGTCGATCGTGTCGGAAGCCGTGCGCGCGTCGGACACGGTCGAGGCCTGCCGCATCCGCCTGCCGGCGCTGGCGTGGGGCGAGAAGGACGGCACCGTCACCAACTCCGAGCGGAGGATCTCGCGCCAGCGGCCGTTCCTCGCCGCGCCCGGCGAAGCGAAGCAGGACTGGTGGATCCTGCGCGAGGTGGCGCGGCGCATGGGCTTTGCCGCCGCCTTCGACTGGAGCGGCCCGGCCGACATCTTTCGCGAGCATGCCGCGCTGTCGGCCTTCGAGAACGACGGACGCCGCGCCTTCGACATCGGCGCCTACGCCGGCATCGACGACAGCGCCTACGACGCGCTGGCGCCGTTCGCCTGGCCGGCGCGGGCCGATGGGTCCGCGGGCGACACGCGCTTCTTCGCCGAGGGCGGCTTCTTCCATGCCGACCGCTGCGCGCGCTTCGTGGCGACGCCGGTGCGCGCACCGCAGCATGCGCCGACGGCCGAGCATCCGTTGCGCCTCAACACTGGCCGCGTGCGCGACCAGTGGCACACCATGACGCGCACCGGGAAGTCGCCGCGGCTGGCCGGCCATCGGCCCGAGCCGACGGTCGAGCTGCATCCGCGCGATGCCGGGCAGCGCGGCCTCGGCGACGGCGACATCGCCCGGATCGAGAGTGCGTGGGGCGCCGCGATGCTGCGCGTGACGGTGAGCGACGCGGTGCGGCCGGGCGAGGCCTTCGCGCCGATGCACTGGACGGCGCAGGTCTCGCGGGCGGGCGGCATCAACGGCGCGGTCAATCCCGCGGTCGATCCGGTGTCGGGCCAGCCCGAGCTGAAGCACACGCCGGTCGAGGTGCGGCCCGTCGCCGTGCGCTGGCACGCCACGATCCTGGCGCGCCGGCCGGTGCGGCTGCCGCCCGTGACCTATTGGGCGCACGCCCAGGGCGCGGGCTTCCACTCTTATATGGTGGCGGGCGAGCAGGCGCCGGCTGCCGCGCAGCAGGCGCTGTCGGCGGCGATCCGTACCGCCAATCCCGGCCCGTGGCGCGAGGGCGGCGATGGGCTCGGCGCGGTGATCGCCGACGGCCGGCTCGAGGCGGCGCTGGTGCTGGGCGAGAGGCGCGACGCCACGGCGCGCGACCGGCTCGAACCGTTCATGGCGATGCAGCGCCTCGACGCCGCGGCGCGCGATGCCCTGCTGGCCGGCGGACCGGCGGTCGATCGCGGCGGCGAGCTCTGCGCCTGCCATGGCGTATCGGGCGCGGCGGTGACGGCGGCGGTCGCCGCGGGCGCGCTGTCGGTCGAGGCGGTCGGCGCCGCGACGCGCGCCGGCACCAACTGCGGCTCATGCCGTCCGGGCATCCGGGCGCTGCTGCGCGCGGCAACGTTGAGGGAGGCGGCGTGATGCAGGTCTTTCCGGTCTTCTTCACCTTGAGCGAACGGCGCGCGCTGGTGGTCGGCGGCGGCGAGGCGGCGGCGCGCAAGGCCGAGCTGCTGCTGGCGGCGGGCGCACGCGTGGCGCTGGTGGCGCCCACCGTCGGCGGTGAGATCGCGCAGATGATCGACGAGGGCCGCATCGCCTGGGCGGGCTCGGTGTTCGAGGAGGCCGATCTCGACGGCGTGGCTTTGGCGATCGTGGCGAGCGACGACGCGGCGGTGCAGGCGCGCGTCTCGCAGGCCGCGCAGCAACGCTCGGTGCCGGTCAACGTCGTCGACCGGCCGGCGCTCTCGAGCTTCATCATGCCGGCGATCGTCGATCGCGGGCCGGTCACCGTCGCGATCTCGACCGGTGGCGCGGCGCCCGCCTTGGCGCGCCGGCTCAAGGCCGAGATCGAGCGCGCGCTGCCCGCCGCGATCGGCCGGCTGGCGATGTTCGCCGAGATCTTCCGCGCCCAGGTGCGCCGCACGCTCGACGAGCCGCGCGCGCGGCGGCGCTTCTGGGACCGCGTGTTCGAGGGCCGGGTGGGCGAGCTGGCGCTGGCCGGCGACGAGATCGCCGCGCGGCGCGAGCTGATCCGCCTGCTCGACCAGGCCCGCCATCCCGCCGCCCCGGCCCCCGGCATGGTCCATCTGGTCGATGTCGGGGCGGGCGATCCCGACCTGCTGACCCTCAAGGCGCACCGCCTGCTCCAGCGGGCGGACATGGTGGTCTACGACCGGTCGGTGCCGCCCGCGATCCTGGCGATGGCCCGGCGCGACGCCGAACGGGTCTGCCTCGGCCCAAATCGCCCGTCGCTCGGCCCGGACGGGCTGGCGGCGCTGGCTTTATCGGGAAAAAGGGTGGTCCGGCTGACCGGCGGGAATCCCGGGACCGGGGCCGGGGGTGTGGCCAAAGGCCCTAAAGCCGACACAGGAATTTCGCTTTGAGTCCGGATTTGGCCTCTGTTAGAACCAGTTGTGGCAAAAATGCAACAAACCGGGGCGGGGATGCGTACTTTTGTATTGAGCTTCGCGGCCGCGCTGGCCTTCGCCGGCGCCGCCTACGGCCAGACGGCGGCCACCGGCGCCGCGGTCGTCACCCCCAAGAAGACCACGACCACCACGGCCCCGGCCAAGACGACCGTCCATAAGCCGGCGACCCCGGTCCACAAGACCGCCGCCGTCCAGGTCGTCCATCCGCCCGCCACTCATCATGCCCAGGCGGCCAAGCCCGCCACCAAGACCGCGACCACGCCGCAGAGCCTGCGCGGCTCGCGCTACGGCGGCTTCGCCCCGTCGGCCCCGCTGCCGGCGCCCGACCTCGACACGACCAGCCCGCGCAGCCTCAGCCTGCTGAACGTCAACACCAAGGAAGAGCTGACCGTCACCTACTGGGCCGACGGCACCTATCGACGTGACGCGCTCGACCAGCTCAACCACTTCCTGCGCGACTCGCAGAACAACCAGCAGACCGAGATGGATCCGATGGTGTTCGATGTGCTGTGGCACACGATGAACGTCACCGGCTATCATGGCACCGTCGAGGTGCTGTCGGCCTACCGCTCGCCGGAGACCAATGCCTGGCTGGCCAGCGTCAGCCGCGGCGTGGCGCGCGACAGCCAGCACATGAACGGCAACGCGATGGACATCCGCTTCCCCGGCGTGCCGGTCTTCAAGATCCGCCAGGCCGCGCGCTCGCTGCAGATGGGCGGCGTCGGCTTCTATCCGCGCTCGGGCTTCGTCCACCTCGACACCGGCCCGATTCGCTACTGGTAACGTGACCACGCTCGACGTCGTCGAAGGGGACATCACCCGGCTCGACGTCGATGCGATCGTGAACGCCGCCAACGAGAGCCTGCTGGGCGGCGGCGGCGTCGACGGCGCCATCCATCGCGCGGCCGGACCCGACCTGCTCGCCGAGTGCCGCACGCTCCACGGCTGCAAGACCGGCGACGCCAAGATCACCAGGGGCTATCGGCTGACCGCGCGGCACGTGATCCACACGGTCGGCCCGGTCTGGCACGGCGGCAAGCAGGGCGAGCCCGCGTTGCTGGCGAGCTGCTATCGCCGCTGTCTCACCGTCGCACAGTCTCACCATCTCGAGAGCATCGCCTTCCCGGCGATCTCGACCGGCATCTACGGCTATCCGAAGCAGCCCGCGGCGGAAATCGCCGTGCGCGAAGTGAAGGCGCACGCCGGAAACATCGAGCGCGTGATCTTCTGCTGCTTCGACAAAGCGACGGCCGAGCTCTACCGCGCGGTCATTGCCCGAAGCGGTTAGCGGTCTTCAGATAGGCGAGTTCGTCTTGCGTCGAGGTCCGGCCCATCGCCTCGTTGCGGTGCGGGAAGCGGCCGAACTTCGCCACGATGTCGCGATGCTCGATGGCGAACTTGTCGTTGTCGGGGTTGCCCAGCGCCGCGAACAGCGCCACGCACAGTTCCTGGTCGGCCAGATCCTCGCTGTGCTGGAACGGCATA
>JAFEFH010000154.1 GCA_018240695.1 Pseudomonadota bacterium
GCCGATGGTCGGCCCGCCCAGCCGCAGGCGCGGGTCGGCGGCGAACCAGTCGTCGGTGAAGCGGTAGCGCCGCTCGTCATGCGTCACGTCGTTGGTGGCGAAGGATCGCTGGGCGGGATTCCAGGGGCCGGTGCCCGGTGCGTAGTGCGTGTCGAGGAAGCGGAAGGGGTTGAGGATGGCCAGCACCATCTTGATCAGGCGGGCTTGCGGCAGGGCCGTCATCGGCGAGCTGAATGCCGCACCCGCGAACAGCCGGGAACCTTCGGCCGCCAGATAGCGTAGAGCGATGTTGCCCCCGGTCGAGTGGCTGAACAGGAGCAGGGGCTTGGGCGCCGTCGGCAGGACGACGGTCTCGAGGAAATGCCTGAGGTCCGCCACGTAGGTCGAGAAGTCGTCGATATGGCCCTTGTCGTGATCGGGCAGCATGCGGCTGCTGAGCCCCTGGCCGCGCGTATCGAGCGCGTAGACCGCGAAGCCGCGCTGGCGCAGGTCGCCCACCGTCTCCATGGCGTACTTTTCGATGAACTCGGCCCGGCCATGGACCAGCACGACCGTCCCCCGCGGCGGGCCGCCGGCTCCGCTTGCCGGGGCGTTCCACACGGCATAGCGCAGGCGGCCGCCGGCGCGCTCGAAGAAGTCTTCCCGGTCGGCGGGCAGGGCGGCAGGGCGTTGGGTCATCGGCCGGCCGATTTTGACATTTTCGCCACGATTGCGCGCCGACTCTTTACGGTTGCGGGCGGCGCGGGCTATAGAACGCGCCGGTCGCCTAAGCGTCTGCGATGGGTCGCAGCCGAGGAAATCTGGCGCTGGGAAGCCTCGAAGAGGTCAACCGCACTCGGTGGTTGTCGGTTCGCCGGTCCTGAGTCGATCCGGCACGGTCCTTGCGCCGACGCTCGTCGTCCGCAGGAGAGTTGCGACCGTGTTCCGGATCCCGTGCCGATGCGAACGCTGACCGACGGCGGCTTGCCGGAGCGATCGCGCCTATCATGATGCGTCCCGTACTGGTCCTTCTGGTCACGGCTGCCGTCGCTCTGCTGGGATGGCGTCTGCTCGACCGGCACATCACCGCCGCCAACGTCGAGGGCCCGCTGCATGGCGTGACCTACGCGCCCTGGGCGAAGGACCAGGACCCGATCGAGGCGAAGGCCAGCGGCATCTTCTCGTTCCTGCGCACCGCCGTGAGCGAGGACACCGCGCCCGCCATCAAGCCGCGCCGCGCGCAGGTCGAGCGCGACTTCGCGACCTTCGCGGGCAAGGTCGAGTATGTCCGTACCTACCGCACGTCCGACGGCGGCGAGTACATGCCCGAGCTCGCCCAACGCTACGGGCTGAAGCTGGTGCCGGGCGCGTGGATCTACAGCGTCAACGAGGCCAAGCTCCAGTTCGGCCGCGACGCCGCCGAGGTCAATGCCGAGGAGACGCGCGCGTTGATTCGCATGGCGAACCAGAACCCCAACATCGAGCGGGTGATGGTCGGCAACGAGAACATCCTGCGCTGGGACGGCCAGAAGGATCAGCGCGATTCCAACGCCGTGAGCCCGGTCCAGCTCATCCGCGAGATCCGGAACGTCAAGCGCAACGTCAAGGTGCCGGTCAGCACCGCCGAGCCGTGGCACATCTGGCTGCGCTATCCCGAACTCGCGCGCGAGGTCGACTTCCTCGCCGTGCACGTGCTGCCTTATTGGGACGAGCAGTCGAGCGAGACGCCGCTCGAGTATCTCAAGAACAAGATCGGGATGCTGAAGCAGGCCTACCCGAACAAGAACATCATCGTCACCGAGGTCGGCTGGCCGTCGAACGGCGCGCAGCGCCGCAGCCCGGCGACCGGCCTCATCAAGCAGGCGACGCCCGCCGAGCAGGCCAAGAACATCCGCGACATGGTCGCGTGGCTGAAGGCGCAGAACATCGACTACTTCGTCGTCGAGGCCGTCGACCAGCCGTGGAAGGCCTACGACCTCGAAGGCAAGGCCGGCGGTTACTGGGGCCTGTGGAACGCCGACCGCCAGCAGAAGTTCGCCTGGACCGGGTCGATCGAGACCTTTCCGCAGTGGCTGGCCTGCGCGCTGTGGTCGCTGCTCGCGGCGCTGCCGATCATGGGCCTGTTCCTGTGGCGCTGGCGCGACCTCGGCATCGCCGGCCAGTTCATCTTCTGCGGCCTCACCCTGCTGGCGACCAGCGCGGTGGCCTATGGCGGCGCCGTCGCGGCCGGCACCTACATGCGCTGGTCCGAGGTCGCGGGCTGGGGCGGGCTGGCCTTCTTCCTGATCGTCAGCCTCGGCATGGCGCTGGTGCAGGCGCTCGAGATGGTCGAGACGATCTGGCGCGGCCGCTGGACGCGCGAGGCGCTGCCGGCCGCGGAGATGATCCCGTTGCAGCCGGCCGACCGCGAGTGGCCCAAGGTCTCGATCCACGTCGCGATCTGCAACGAGCCGCCGGCGATGGTGATCCAGACCATCGAGTCGCTGGAGGGCCTCGACTATCCCAACCTCGAAGTCATCATCATCGACAACAACACCAAGGATCCCGCGGTGTGGCGGCCGGTGCAGGACTACTGCGCCCAGCTCGGCGAGCGCTTCAAGTTCTTCCACTTCGACACGATGAAGGGCTTCAAGGCCGGCGCGCTGAACTACGTGCTGAGCCAGACCGCGCCCGACGCCAAGATCATCGGCGTCATCGACAGCGACTACATGGTGCGCCCGGACTGGCTGAAGGCCGTGGTGCCGCACTTCGACGACGAGAAGGTGGCCTACGTGCAGGGCCCGCAGGACCATCGCGACTGGACCGGCGACCGCTTCAAGGAAATGCTGAACTGGGAGTATGCCGGCTTCTTCGACATCGGCATGTGCCTGCGCAACGAATACGACGCGATCATCCAGCACGGCACGATGACGCTCGTGCGCAAGGATCGCATGGAGGAGATGAACGGCTGGGCGACCTGGTGCATCACCGAGGATACCGAGCTCGGCCTGCGCCTGATGGAGAAGGGCTACGGCGCCATGTACAGCCGCGAGCGCTTCGGCCACGGCCTGACGCCCGACCATTTCGCCGGCTACAAGAAGCAGCGCTTCCGCTGGGCCTACGGCGCCATGCAGATCATGAAGGCGCATGCCGGCAAGATGATCGGCAATTCGACCAAGCTCACCGGCTGGCAGAAGTACCACTTCGTGGCCGGCTGGCTGCCGTGGTTCGCCGATGCGCTGAACCTGATCTTCACCTGGGCCGGGCTCGCCTGGGTGCTCGCGGTGCTGGTGCCGCCGCTGTTCGGCATCAAGCCGGTCGGTCTGCCGCCGTCGGAGTTCATCGCGCCGACCATCGGCATCTTCGTCTTCAAGCTGGTCTATTCGTTCGGCCTCTACGCCGACCGGGTGAAGTGCAGCTTCCGGCAGAGTATCGGCGCCTCGCTGGCGGGCCTGGCGCTCACCTATACGGTGGGCCTGGCGGTGATCTACGGCCTGATGACCAGCCGCCTGCCGTTCATGCGTACGCCCAAGATGGACGAGCGCGCGACGCTCCGCATGGCGCTGGGCATGGCGCGCAGCGAGGCGATCCTGACCGGCCTGCTGTGGCTTTCGGCGATCGTGCTGTGGCGGACCAGCGGCGTGCTCGATCCCGAGGCGCGGCTGTGGTCGGTCTTCATGATCGTGCAATCGCTGCCGTTTGCAGCGGCTGTGCTGGTTTCGGTGGTGAACGCGCTGGAGCAGATGCGACATGAGCGCGCCGTGTTCGAAACGGCGGCCGAACCGGTGCCGGCCGGACCCGCTCTGCAACCGGCGCAGTAGAGAACCGCCCGGTCGTCTGTTAGACGAATTGGCGATGGCACCGGTCGAACAATCGGGGACCGCCCTGTTCCTGAAGCGCTGGCTGCGGCGGCCCTTTGCCGTGGGCGCCGTCGTGCCGAGCGGTCCGCTGCTCACGCGCGCGATGGCCGAGACCACGGTCGCCTGCGTGGGTGACCGGATGGGCCACGTCATCGAACTGGGTGCCGGCACCGGCGAGGTCACCAAGGCGCTGCTGACGGCCGGCATCGCGCCCGGCCGGCTGGCGCTGGTCGAGCGCGACCCCGAGCTTGCGACCTTCCTGCGCACGAACTTCTCGGGGCCGCAGATCATCGAGGGCGACGCGGCGCATCTGCCGGGACTGATGGTCGCCAACGGCGTCGAGCGCCTGGCGGCCGTCGTGTCGAGCCTGCCGCTGCTGTCGCTGCCGGGCGAGGTCGTGACGGCGATCGTCGACGCGGTGTTCGAGGCACTGCCGCCGGGCGCGTCGATGATCCAGTTCACCTACGGTCCGAAGCCGCCGGTGCCGCAGCCGCTGCGCGATCGCCTGCATCTCGAGAGCACGCGCGGCCGGCGCATCTGGCGCAACGTGCCGCCGGCCGTCGTCTGGACGTTCAGAAAGCCCGCCGCCGCGTGACCTCCTTTCGCTTCGACGACACGCTGCGCACCGGGATCGTCGACCGCCTGAAGACGTTCGAGGTCCGGCGCCGGCCCGATCCTGGCGCCCTGAAGCACGCCGCCGTCGCGGTGGTGGTGGCCGAGGCCGACGTGCCGGGAGAAGCGGCGTTCCTGCTGACCAAGCGCATGCCGCGCCTGCGGGCCCATGGCGGCCAGTGGGCGCTGCCCGGCGGCCGGGTCGATGCCGGCGAGACGATCGAACAGACGGCGTTGCGCGAGCTGCATGAAGAGCTGGGCGTGCTGGCGGGCGCCGACGACGTGCTGGGCACGCTCGACGACTATCCGACGCGCTCGGGCTATCTCATTGCGCCGGTGGTCGTGTGGCTGGGCGCGCGCCTTCAGCTCATTCCCAATCCCGGCGAAGTGGCGGCGGCCTATCGCATCCGCTGCGCCGAACTGTTCCGTGCCGACTCGCCGGAGATCGTGCCCATCCCCGAGTCCGACCGGCCGATCATCCGGCTGCCGCTGCCGGTGGCCACCGTGAACGCGCCGACCGCTGCGGTACTCTATCAGTTCAAGGAAGTGGCGCTGGCCGGCCGCGACACGCGCGTCGACCATTTCGAGCAGCCGGTCTTCGCCTGGCGATGAAGGGACTGGCGCTGAACTAGCTGCGCGCGCTCGCCACGGAGAGAGGGCGGCGCTTCAGGAACACCGTCGTCTCCTGTTCCATCACATGCTCGCCGCGCTGGTTGATCGTGACCTGCCGGATGCGGCCGATGCCGCGGTCGGGCTTCGATGCCGACGCCCGCAGCTCGACGATGTCGGTGACGACGCGGATCGTGTCGCCGGGCCGCACGGGGCGCGGGAACTGCGTCTCGCCCAGTCCCGGCGAACCGAGGCTGCACGCCCGGAAGACGCCGAGTTCCAGCCAGAGCTTCAGGGTCGCGCTCATCGTATGCAGGCCCGAGGCGATCAGCCCTTCGTAGATCCACTTCTTCGAGAACTCGGCGTCGATGTGGAAGGGCTGCGGATCCCACTGGCGGGCGAAGTCGATGATGCCGGCTTCGGTCATGGTCATGCCGCCGCTGACGAAGCGTTCGCCGACCTTGAAATCCTCGTAGTAGCGATCGCTCACTGGGCAAAGCTCCATGCAGGGGTGCGGGGGGCACCGGTCTGTATCATAGGGCTATGTGGCGACTTTTGCCGCCGATTGTGTCGAAGCTGAGACGTTGGGACCCTCTGGACGCTACATGCCGACGCCGCGCAGGGCGTAGATCAGACCGGCGACCAGCAGGCCGATGAACACCGTCTCGATCAGCAGCAGCACGACGGGCTTCGGCCCGATCCGCACCAGGGCCATCAGCGAGGTCTTGATGCCGAGCGCGGCGATCGCGGCGATGATCAGGAACGACGAGACCTGCGCCAGCGCCGTCTGCACGCCGTGCGGCACGAGGCCGAGCGAGTTGACCGCAGCCAGGATCAGGAAGCCGAACAGGAAGACCGGCGGCGTGGGGCGGGCATCGCCCGCCTTCTCGCCGCCGCGGGCCACCCACCAGGCGATCACGGTGACGGCGGGCAGCAGGCAGGCCACGCGCAGCAGCTTGGTGATGATCGCGATGGTCAGGTAGTCCTTGCCCAGCGTCTCGCCGGCGCCGGCGACCTGTGCCACGTCGTGGATCGAGCCACCCAAAAACACGCCCATTTCGAAGGTGTTGTAGCCCAGCCACTGGTGCAGCGTGGGGTAGATCACCATGGTCACGGTGCTGATGAAGTTCACGCCCATCACCGCGAAGGCGAGGTCGCGGTCGGAGTTGGGATGACGCGGCAGCACGGCCGAGGTCGCCATGGCGGCGGCGGCGCCGCAGACGCCGGTGGCGCAGCCGGTGAGGAAGCCGAAGTCGCGCGACAGGCCCATCATGCGGGCGGCCACCGCGCCGAAGACGATGGTTCCCGACACGGCCGCGATCGCGATCACGATCGGCAGCGCACCGCCGTCCACGAGCTGGCCGAGCGTGAGCTGGGCGCCATAGAGCGCGACGCCGGTGCGCAGCAGGGTGCGGCCGGAGAATTCGAGGCCGGGCTTCAGCACGTCGCGCGTCGACAGCGGCTGCAGCATCATGCCGACGACCAGCGTGACGATCAGCGGCGGAATGAAGACGCGGCCGAACTGCATCCAGTGATTGGCGTTGGCCACGAAGGCGATCGCGGCGATCGCGCAGCACAGGAGGATGCCGGGAGCGGCGCGGCGGAGGTTCGAAGGGGCCCAGAGCTTCGCGATATCGACGGCGACCGAATTAGCCATCGATCACCGCCACGAGCTGGCCTTCGCCGATGGCCTCGCCTTCGTTGACCTTGATTTCCTTGATGGTGCCCCCCTTGGGGGCCAGCACGGGGATTTCCATCTTCATCGACTCGAGGATCATGATCTCGCCGTCGGCTTCGACCTTGTCGCCCGGCTTGACCTGGATCTTCCAGACATTGCCCGCGATTTCAGACTTCACGTTGATCACAGCCATGCCGCGACGATCCCCCGCTCTCGAGTGTCAGTTCTTTTCGGCCACGGCGTGCGCCAAGGCAAGGGCAGGACTGCCCACACGCAAGCCCAGCCGGTATGCAGGCCGGTTGACCCACGACAGGGTTCCGTCCTGCAATGTCGAGCGTCCGTCGCCGATCCGCGCCGTGCGCGCCGCCACGGCCGCGCCTGCGACACCTTCGCTCTCCAGTACGTCGAGGCCCAGCACGCCGCCGCGATCGATCCCGGGGCCGCCGTCGTTGAACAGGATGAGGCGCGGCCGGAACGGCGCCGTCGTGTGGCCCGAGATCAGCGCGGCATGGCTGCCGGTCGCCAGCACGCGGTCGCGATCCTCCGGCACCAGCAGCGAGGCTGAATCGAGGCACACGACCTTGCCGACCAAGTATCGGTCTTCTTTCTTCGGCGGCGGCATTCGGTGCGGCCAGGCTGCCGCCTTCAGCTTCTCCGTGGCGTCCTTGCAGCCCATGCCGACGGTCACGCCACAGGCTGCCGCCGGGGCATTGACCCGGCTGACCACGCCCCGCGCGAACTGGTCCTGGGCGTCGCCGATGCGGCAGCTGTCGGTGGCCAGCGTCACCATCGCCATGCCGAGTTCCTCGGCGTAGGGGAGGCCGCTCACGCCCGCCTCGTCGAGGCCGATGCCGGCATCGTGGTGGATCGCGGCGCGCACGCCGGCCTTGGCAGACAGGTGCGCGGCATAGACCGCGCCGTGCGAACCGCCGACCACGACCGCGCCGTCCGCTTCAGGCGGCAGCTTGGTCACGCTATCGAGGAGGAGGACGGTGACGGGCATTCGGGTGACGTCTATATCCTGTTCCATGTCCGCCCCGGTCGACAACAAGGTCGCAGTCCTTATCCTCCAGCATCCGCAGGAGCAGGACCGCGTGCTGGGGACCGCCAAGCTGGTCGCGGCGACCTTGGCCAATGCGCGCCTCGTCGTCGGCCTGTCGTGGCGCAATCTTGCCCACGCGCTGAAGGAGCCGGCCGAGACGGGGGACTGGGGCGTCCTCTATCTCGGCTCGACGCGGACGGAAGGGCAAAAGGGCCCGCTGGTCGCGGTCGATCGCAAGGGCGAGGCGCTGGCCGACCAGAAGGCCGCGCTGGCAGGTCTGGCGGGCCTCGTCGTGCTCGACGGCAACTGGGCGCAGGCCAAGGCGCTGTGGTGGCGCAACGCCTGGCTCACCAAGTTGCGGCGCCTCGTGATCGTGCCCGATGCGCCCTCGCTCTATGGCAACCTGCGCCGCGAAGCGCGGCCCGACGCGGTCTCGACCCTGGAAGCCGTCGGGCTCGCACTGTCGGCCCTGGAGGGCGGCGAGGTGCGGGAGCACCTGCTGGCGCCGTTCCGGGAGATGCTCGCCAAGGCCCGCGCCGCCGGCGTGCGCGACAGCAAACGCCGGGATCGTCGCGTCCGGCGTTAGCGCCTATACTGCGGGCATGCTCGACCAGCCCACCTTGCCCGTCGCCCAGCGCACCAACCCGGAGCGCTCCTTCAAGGAGGAAGTGCGGGCGCTGCGGCTGGGCGAGGGCGAGTTGTTCCGCGGCGAGGGCATCCTCGCGGTCACCAAGGCGATCCTCCAGGCGGGCGTTTCCTATGTCGGCGGCTACCAGGGCGCGCCGGTCTCGCACCTGGTCGACGTGCTGGTCGAGAGCCAGGACCTGCTCGACGAACTGGGCGTCCATCTCGAGACCTGCACCAACGAATCCTCGGCCGCCGCGCTGCTCGGTGCCTCGATCAACTATCCGATCCGCGGCTGCGTGACGTGGAAGTCGATCGTCGGCACCAATGTCGCGGCCGATGCGCTCTCCAACCTCGCCTCGCCGGGCGTGATCGGCGGCGCCCTGATCGTCGTCGGCGAGGATTACGGCGAGGGCGCGTCCGTCATCCAGGAGCGCACGCAGGCCTATGCGCTGAAATCGTCGGTCTGGCTGATGGACCCGCGGCCGTCGCTGCCGACCATCGTCAACTGCACGGAAAAGGCGTTCGAGCTGTCGGAAGCCACCAACACGCCGGTGATGATGGAGCTGCGCATCCGCGCCTGCCACGTGACCGGCGAATTCACGGCCAAGGACAACAGGCGACCGGCGATCTCGCGCAACGCGCGCCTGCGCGAGCCGGCGGCGCACGACTACGACCGCATCTCCCATCCGCCCTCGACCTATGCGCACGAGAAGAAGAAGGTCGAGGTGCGGCTGCCCGCCGCCGAACGCTTCATCGTCGAGCATGGGCTGAACGAGTTCTTCGCGGGCGACCGCAGCGACCTCGGGATCATCGTCCAGGGCGGCATCACCAACGTGCTGATGCGCGGTCTCGACCGGCTGGAGGTCGAGGGCAAGATCCCGACCTTGGTCCTGAACGTCACGCACCCGCTGGTGCCCGACCAGATCGCCGATTTCTGCAAGGGCAAGCGCGCCGTGCTGATCGTCGAGGAGGGTGCGCCCGACTATATCGAGCAGGCGATCCACGTCCTGCTGCGCAAGCGCGACATCGGCACGAAGATCTACGGGAAGGACGTGCTGCCGATGGCGGGCGAGTACACCGCCGAAGTGGTGACCGAAGGCCTGCTGAAGTTCCTGGCGCTGTCGGCCAACGACATCGACCTGTCGGGCCCGCGGCAGCGCTTCGAGGCCGCGCGTGCGGGCCGCGCCGAGGCGCAGAAGATCCTGGGCGGGCCGCTGCCGCTGCGGCCGCCGGGCTTCTGCGTCGGCTGCCCGGAACGGCCGGTGTTTTCGGCGATCAAGCTGCTCGAGCGCGAGGTCGGCAAGGTTCACATCTCGAGCGACATCGGCTGCCATTCCTTCGCGACGCTGGCGCCGTTCAACCTCGGCAATTCGATCCTGGGATTCGGCATGTCGCTGGCCGCCGCGGGCGCGGTGGCGCCGGTGATGCAGAAGCGGACCATCTCCGTGATGGGCGACGGCGGCTTCTGGCACAACGGCCTCCTGTCGGGCGTGGCGTCGTCGATGTTCAACCGCGGCGACCGCGTGCTGGTCATCATGCAGAACGGCTACACCTCGGCCACCGGCGCGCAGTTCATTCCCAACACCTCGGGCAACCGGCGCGACGGCAAGACGACCTCGGACATCGCCGCCACGCTGCGCGCCATGGGCGTGAAATGGCTGCGCACGATCCGGACCTACAACGTCGCCACCATGCTGGGCTCGCTGCGCGAGGCGATGAACACCCGGGAGAGCGGCCTCAAGGTGATCGTGGCCGACGGCGAGTGCCAGCTCGCGCGCCAGCGCCGCATCCGGCCGCAGATCGCCGCCCGGTTGAAGCGCGGCGAGCGGGTCGTGCGCACGCGCTACGGCGTCGACGACGAGGTCTGCACCGGCGACCATTCCTGCATCCGCCTTTCGGGCTGCCCGTCGCTGGTGGTGAAGCCCAGCCCCGATCCGTTGCGCACCGATCCCGTGGCGCACGTGAACAACGGCTGCGTCGGCTGCGGCCTGTGCGGCGAGGTCGCCGACGCCGCCGTGCTCTGCCCGTCCTTCTACAAGGCCGATATCGTGCAGAACGCCAGCTGGTGGGATCGCCTGGTATGGAAGTTGCGTGCCGGGGCCATCGGGGTGATGGCGCATGGCTGATCCGATCGTCTTCAACGGGGGCGTCCGCGGCAACTGGAAGGTCACGCGACAGCAGTCGGTCGAGGGCAGCGGTCTTGCGGACGTGGCCTTCGTCGATCGTGGGACGGCGGCCGATGCCGCCGCCGCGTGGACCCTGTCGGGAGTCACCAGCAACCTGCGTTACACGAATGCCGCCGAGAAGAAGATCCTCGACGCCACGCCGTCGGTGCTGGCCAAGCCCGGCGCGACGCGGGGTGCGCTGATTCCGATCACCAAGTCCGCCGCGTGGTGGGGCATGGCGCAGGACGAGCGCCGCGCCGTGCTCGAGGACAGGTCGCAGCACATCGCGATCGGCAGCGACTATCTCTCGGTGGTCTCGCGCCAGCTCGTGCACTGCCGCGACCAGGAGGGCGCGCAGTTCGACTTCCTGACCTGGTTCGAGTTCGCGCCGGAGAACGAGGCGCGCTTCGACGATCTGCTGGCGAAGCTGCGCGCCACGCCGGAGTGGGGCTACATCGAACGCGAGGTCGAGTTGCGGCTGGAGAAGGTCTCCTGAGCAAGTCGATCAACATCCTGGTCGGCGCGCTGGGCGGCGACGGCGGCGGCGTGCTGTGCGACTGGATCGTCGCGGCGGCGCAGGCACACGGGCTTGGCGTGCAGGCGACGCAAATTCCCGGTGTCGCGCAGCGCACCGGCGCTACGACCTACTATCTCGAAGTGATGCCGTCGGCCGGTCCGCGTCCCGTCGTCCTGGCGCTCAATCCGGCCATGGGCGAGGTCGACGTGGCGCTGGCCACGGAGTTGCTGGAAGCCGCCCGCATGATCTTCAACGGCTTCGTGACGCCCGACCGCACGACCCTGATCGCCTCGACCCACCGCGTGCTGGCGATCGGCGAGCGCGCGGCCATGGGCGACGGCTCGTTCGACGTGGGGCGCCTGCTGCGCGCGGTCAAGGAACGCAGCAAGACACAGATCCTGTTCGACATGGACCAGGCGGCCGAGGA
>JAFEFH010000155.1 GCA_018240695.1 Pseudomonadota bacterium
TCGGCCGCGGCATTGCGCACGAACTCCGGGGTCACGAGGTCGCTCTCGCCGAACCATAGCGGGACGACGTCGGGCTCGCCGAAGACCGTCAGGGCCACCTCGGAGATCGGGGTTTCCGAGAGATCACGGGCGATGGCGCCGCTCAGGCTGGCACTCAGCCCCGGCGGAGTGAAACGGTGGTCGCTTTGCATGCATGGCACGTAGCGCATCGCCCGCATTTCCGCCAGCCATCGGCGGTGGGAGTATTGTTGTCGGTCAGGCCAAGCCTGGCTTATCGTTGTCGCCGGATGGGAGGCAGATCGATGAAGCGTGCCGCACTGGGACTTTCCTTCGCCCTGCTCGTGGCAGGCTGCGTTCATGGCGACAATGTCGAGAAGGTCCATGCCGGCATGGACCGCACGCAGGTCGCCTCGATCATGGGGCCGCCCGACGGCCAGTCGAACGAGCCCGGACGCGAGTGCGCCTACTACACTGTGCTGAAGGATTTCATGAGCCGTACGCCGTGGACGATGTCGGACCGCTATTACGTGTGCTACGCCGACGGCAAGGTCGACACGTTCGGCAAGGTGCAGACGCCGAAGAGCTAGAACGAAGCGGCCTGCTCTCGCTCCAGCGCGGCCGTCGGCACACCATCGCAGGACGTGCGCGGCACGCCGATCGCGATCACGTGGGAGCCTTTCGTCAGGCATCCATTCTTCCAGTCGCCGGCGAAGGTCTCGCCCGCAACGACCGCCGTGCCGAAGCCGTCCGGCACGTCGTTGGCATAGCTGCCCTGATATCGCGTGTCCTTGTTCCACTCGTAGCGGCCGAAGCCCTCGCGCTTGCCGTCGCGATAGGTGCCCTCGAAGCGGTCGATCTTGGTGCCATGCTCCAGCCATTGCACGACGCCGCGACCTTCCTTCTCGCCCTTGGGGCAAGCGCCACTCCAGTTCGCGTGATCCTTGGTGTCGGGGTGCCAGTCCCACATGCGGCAGCCGCTCTGGGTGTCGAGCAGCCAGTCGCCTTCCTCGCAGGGCCGGGTCCAGCTGATTTGCAGGGAGTCCGGCTCGACGGTCGGGCATGGGGCCTTTTCGAGCGCCATGGCGATCTGCTGGGCATAGGCCGCAGGCGCCGAGAGCATCGTGAAAGCCGCCAAAAGAGCCGAAAAAGTGACAGAAATGCGCATGTTCCCCTCGTCCTGACGCAACAGGACAACCAACAAACGCCGGCCGCGGCGATTTGGTTGCCGGGATATCCCCAGCGGCAAAGGGGTCGGGGTGCTGTGTAATGGGCCCGGATTTACTGCCCTGGAGCGTGTAATGACCCTTCTGATCCTCGGCCTCGTCATCTTCCTGGGCGTCCACACCCTCACCACCCTGCGGCCCACCCGCGCCGCCGTGATCGGGCGTCTGGGCGAAGGCGGCTACAAGGGCCTCTATTCCCTCCTCGCCGCCGTCGGCCTCGTCCTGATCGTCTGGGGCTTCGGTCACTACCGCGCGACCGACGACATCCAGCTGTGGTCGCCGCCGGTGGCGCTGAAGCACATCGCCCGCTTGCTCATGTGGCTGGCCTTCGTGGCCCTGGCCGCGACCTACGCCCCGCTCGGCAAGATCAAGTCGACGCTGCGTCATCCGATGCTCGTCTCGGTCAAGACCTGGGCGCTCGCCCACCTGCTGGCCAACGGCGACCTCGGCGCGCTGATCCTCTTCGGCACGTTCCTCGCCTGGGCCGTCTATGACCGCATCGCTGTGAAGCGCCGCGGCGACACCGGCGCGCCGCCCATCGCAGGCTTCACCTCGGGTGACATGATCGCCATCGCGGCCGGCACCGCTGCCTACGTCGCGATGTTCTGGCTGCATCCGATGCTGATCGGCGTGCCGATCATTTAAGGCATGCGCCAGCCAGACGCGCGACAGATGGCGCACGCGGGGAACCGCCCTGCGCACGCGCCGTTGCCGACCGACGAATCGGCGGGCTTCTGTTGAGGCCGGCTCCGTCATAGGTTGCGGGATGCCTGGTCGGTCTCGCCGACGAAACGGAGAGTAGAGATGCAGCTTGGAATGATCGGTCTCGGACGCATGGGCGGCAACATCGTGCGCCGCCTCGTCGGCAAGGGGCACGAGTGCGTGGTCTTCGACCAGAACGCCGATGCCGTGAAGGGCCTGGCGGGCGAGCGCATCGCCGGCGCGTCCGGTCTGGCCGATCTGGTGAAGAAGCTCGCCAAGCCGCGCGCCGTATGGGTCATGCTGCCGGCCGGCGAGATCACCGAGAAGACCGTGAACGAGCTGGCCTCTCTGATGGAGGCCGGCGACACGATCATCGACGGCGGCAACGCCTTCTTCCAGGACGACGTCCGCCGCGGCCAGGCGCTGAAGACCAAGGGCATCCACTACATCGACTGCGGCACTTCGGGCGGCGTGTGGGGCCTCGAGCGCGGCTACTGCATGATGATCGGCGGCGACAAGGAAGCCGTCGATCGCCTCGATCCGATCTTCAAGGCGCTGGCGCCCGGTGCCGGCACCATCCCCAAGACGCCGCGCCGCGAGAAGCGCGATCCGCGCGTCGAGCAGGGCTACCTGCATTGCGGACCCGTCGGCTCGGGTCACTTCGTGAAGATGGTGCACAACGGCATCGAGTACGGGCTGATGCAGGCCTATGCCGAGGGCTTCGACATTCTTCAGAAGGTCAACGCCAAGCACATTCCGGAAGAGCGCCGCTACGATCTCGATCTCGCCGACATCGCCGAGGTCTGGCGGCGCGGCAGCGTCGTGAGTTCGTGGCTGCTCGACCTCACTTCGTCGGCGCTGGCCGAGGATCCCGCGCTGTCCAAGTATTCGGGCTTCGTCGAGGACTCGGGCGAGGGCCGCTGGACGGTCAATGCCGCGGTCGAGGAAGCCGTGCCCGCCGACGTGCTGGCCGCCGCGCTGTTCGCGCGCTTCCGTTCGCGCGACAAGGACGGCACGGCCAACAAGCTGCTGTCGGCCATGCGCCACGCTTTCGGCGGTCACGTCGAGCCCAAGAAGTAACAGCAAAGAGTACCGATGGCCGATACGAAGGAAGCCGAAGCACCGCCGCCCTGCACGCTCGTCATCTTCGGTGCGACCGGCGATCTCACCAAGCGCCTGCTGCTGCCTGCGCTGCGCAACCTGCGCCGCGACGGGCTGCTGCCGGACCAGTTCAAGCTGGTCGGCATCGCGTCGCGCGACATCGGCGACGACGGCTTCCGCGAGCATCTGCGCAAGGCGATGACGGAGTTCAAGGCCGGCAACGGCGACGCCGACATCGACTGGTTCCTGCAACGCGCCCACTATCTCAGCGGCAAGTTCGAGGATCCGAAGACCTTCGCCGCCGTGGCCAAGCATGTCGACGGCAATGCGCTGTTCTATCTCGCCACGCCGCCCAGCGAGTTCTCGATCATCGTCAAGCAGCTCGGCAAGGCCGGCCTCGTCGAGGAAGGCCAGGACCGCTGGCGCCGCGTCATCATCGAGAAGCCGTTCGGCCACGACCTGCCGTCCGCGGTCGCGCTCAACAAGGAGATCCTCCAGGTCCTGCAGGAGAGCCAGATCTTCCGCATCGACCACTATCTCGGCAAGCAGACCGTCCAGAACATCATGGTCTTCCGCTTCGCCAACGGCTTCGTCGAGCCGCTGTGGGGCCGCGACCATATCGACCACGTGCAGATCACCGTCGCCGAGACGGTGGGTGTCGAGACGCGCGGCCGCTTCTACGACAGCACCGGCGCGCTGCGCGACATGGTGCCCAACCACATCTTCCAGCTCGTCTCCCTCATCGCCATGGAGCCGCCGGCGCGCTTCGATGCCGAGGCGCTGCGGTCGGAGAAGGCCAAGGTGCTCGACGCGGTGCAGCGCTTCACGCCCTACTCCGCGCGCGGCAACGTCGTGCGCGCGCAGTATGCGGCCGGCACCGTCGGCGGCAAGCCGGTTGCGGCCTATCGCGATTCGCCCAACGTGCCGAAGGACTCGCGCACCGAGACCTACGTCGCCCTGAAACTGATGATCGACAACTGGCGCTGGGCCGGCGTGCCGTTCTACGTGCGCACCGGCAAGTCGCTGTCGGCGCGCAAGACCGATATCAACATCCGCTTCAAGCAGGCGCCCTTCACCCTGTTCCGCGACACGCCGGTCGACCGCCTGCCGCCCAACGACCTCACCATCCGCATCCAGCCGGACGAGGGCGTGAGCCTGCGCTTCGGCGTCAAGGTGCCCGAGCCGCAGATGCGCATCGACGGCGTCGACCTCACGTTCAACTATGCCGACGCCTTCAAGATGCTGCCCAGCACCGGCTACGAAACGCTGATCTACGACTGCATGGTGGGCGATGCGACCCTGTTCCAGCGCGCCGACAATATCGAGGCGGGCTGGCGCATCGTGCAGCCCATCCTCGACGTCTGGGCCGCCGACCGCACCAGTATCCTCCCCGGCTATGCCGCCGGCAGCAGCGGGCCGTCGGAGGCG
The DNA here is from genome assembly GCA_018240695.1 of Pseudomonadota bacterium. Classification (GTDB taxonomy): domain Bacteria; phylum Pseudomonadota; class Alphaproteobacteria; order Reyranellales; family Reyranellaceae; genus Reyranella. The sequence goes on from JAFEFH010000155.1 coordinate 4,455, forward strand.
GACGCCCTGCTGAGCCGCGACGGCCGCAGCTGGCGGCGCATCGTGCCGGCGGAGAAGTAGGCCGTGGCCAGGGTTTCCGCCTTGGTGTCCGACGTCGACGGCACGTTGATGACCCACGCCAAGGAGCTGACGCCCGCCACCCGCGCGGCGGCGGCCAAGCTCAGGGCGCGCGGCATTCCCTTCGCCGCGGTGAGCGGCCGGCCGCCGCGCGGCATGCGCATGCTGGTCGAGCCGCTCGGCATCACGTCGCCGATCGCGGGCTACAATGGCGGGCAGTTCACGGGCCCCGACCTCACGCCGATCGAGGATCACGTGCTGGCGCCGGACGTGGCGCGACGCGCGCACGATATCTTCGCGGCCAAGGGCATCGAGGTCTGGGTGTTCGACGGCCTCGACTGGTACGTGCGCGACGAGAGCACCGCGCATATCGGCCTGGAGATCCACACGGTGAAGTATCCCCCCATCGTCGTGAAGGACTTCGACAGGGTGTTGTCGGCCACGCACAAGGTCGTGGGCGTCAGCGAGGACCATGACGGGCTCGCCCGCCTCGAGACCGAGATGCAGGCGGCCCTGGGCGACACCGCATCGGCCACGCGCTCGCAGAAATACTATCTCGACGTCACCCATCCGCAGGCCAACAAGGGCGCGGCCCTGCACACTTTCGCGCGGCTGCTGAACGTGCCGATCGGCGAGATCGCGGTGATCGGCGACGGCAACAACGACGTGCTGATGTTCGAGCAGGCGGGCTTCTCGATCGCCATGGGCAACGCGTCCGACGACGTGAAGAAGAAGGCGAACGTCGTCACCGGTTCCAACGAGGAAGACGGCTTCGCCGCCGCCGTCGAGCGCTTCATCCTGGGAGCCAAGTGAATGGCCGAGCCGCAGGTCTTCGCCGATCCCGAGGCGCTGGCGCAGCATGCCGCCGACTGGCTGCTGGCGTGGGCCGCTGCGACCGCCGCCAAGCCCAACGAGCGCTTCTCGGTCTGCCTGTCGGGCGGCTCGACACCCAAGCGATTGTACGAGCTGCTGGCCGCCGATCCGCGCCGCCGCACCTTCCCTTGGGCGCGTACCCACTGGTTCTGGGGCGACGAGCGCTTCGTGCCGCCCGACGACAAGGCGAGCAACTACCGCATGACGCGCGAGGCGATGCTCGACCACGTGCCGGTACCGGCCGCGAACGTGCATCCGATCCCGACTGTCGGCCTGACGCCGCAGCAGGCGGCCGAGGCCTATAGGCGGGAATTGCGGGAATTCCACGGCGAGGCCGTGCTCGATCCGGCGCGCCCGCTGTTCAATGTCGTGCTGCTGGGGCTGGGCACCAACGGTCACACCGCGTCGCTCTTCCCCGGCCAGCCCGTCCTCGACGAGCGCCGGGCGTGGACCGGCACGATGACCGACCCCGAGGCCGGCACGCGCATCACGCTCACCTACCCCGCGCTCGAAAGCGCGCGCGAGGTGGTCTACCTCGTGGCCGGCAAGGACAAGCAGCCGATGCTGAAGCGCCTGCTCGCCGCCGACCCGACCATCCCCGCCGGCCGCCTGAAGCCGCAGGGCGCCCTGCACTTCTTCGTCGACCGTGCGGCCTTCGCGGGCTGACGCGATGGCCGACCGCACCGCCGAGAAGCGCGCCGCCGCGGCGCGGGCGCTGACCGAGGTGACGCCCGGCATGGTCCTGGGCCTGGGCTCGGGCACGACGGCGGAAATCTTCGTCGAGCTGCTGGCCGACCAGGTCGCCAAGGGCCTGGATGTCAAAGGGATCCCGACATCGGAGCGCACGCGGATGCTGGCGGTGCGACGCGGTATCACGCTCACAAGCTTCGACCGCCATCCGCAGATCGACCTCGCGATCGACGGCGCCGACCAGGTCGAACGCGGCACGCTCGCGCTGGTGAAGGGCCTGGGCGGCGCATTGATGCGCGAGAAGATCGTCGCGGCATCTGCGAAGCGCATGATCGTGATCGTCGACGCGGGCAAGATCGTGCCGCGGCTCGGCGCGCAGACGCCGGTGCCGGTCGAGATCGCGTCGTTCGGCGCGGCAGCGACCGTGGCGCGGCTCGAGGCCGCCGGATACCGGCCGACGCTGCGGTACGGCCAGGGCACGCCGTTCGTCACCGACGGCGGCAACCTGATCGCCGACTGCGCGATCGCCGCGATCCCCGACGCCGCGCGGCTGGCATCGGAGCTTCGCGGGATCGTGGGCGTTATCGAGACGGGATTGTTCGTCGGCATGGCATCCACGGTGATCGCCGGCGGCCCGCACGGCGTGGAGGTACTGGAACGATGAAGACCCTGGCCATCGACATCGGCGGCACCGGCCTCAAGGCCTCGGTGCTCGACGAGGCCGGCACGATGCTGGTCGACCGCGTGCGCGTGCCGACGCCGCATCCCAGCCGGCCCAAGGACGTGATGGCCGCCCTCGACGGGCTGGTGAAGCAGCTCCCCGCCTTCGACCGCATCTCGGCCGGATTCCCCGGCGTGGTGCGCGAGGGCAAGGTGATCACCGCGCCGCATCTCGGCACCAAGCAATGGGCCGGCTACGACCTGCAGGCCGCGCTCACGCAGGCGTTCGGCAAGCCCGCCCGCGTCGAGAACGATGCCGAGGTCCAGGGCCTTGGCGTCATCACCGGCAAGGGCCTCGAGGTCGTGCTGACGCTCGGCACCGGCATCGGCAGCTCGATCTTCTCCAACGGCCGCATGACGCCGCATCTCGAGCTGGCGCATCACCCGATCCACAAGTCGGCGACCTACGACGAGTATATCGGCGACGCGGTGCGCAAGAAGATCGGCAAGAAGAAGTGGAACGTGCGCGTGCGCCGCGCCATCGACATCGTGAACACCCTCCTCAACTACGACACGCTCTATCTCGGCGGCGGCAACGCCGCGAACGTCACCGGCAAGCTGCCGCCCAACGTGCAGCTCGCCTCGAACGAAAAAGGCATCACCGGCGGCATCCACCTGTGGGACGAAGGCCGCCGCTAGCGGATCTTCTCCAGCACCGGCAGCAGGTAGCGCCTGAATTGCGCGGGGCTCTCCGACATCGGGAAATGCCCCAGCCCCTCCATCACCTGGAACGACGTGGCGTTCACCAGCTTGGCCAGTTCGGCCGTGAACTCGGGCGTCGCGGAGAGGTCGTACTCGCCGGTCAGCAGGTGCAGCGGGCACTTCTTTGTGTCGAGCCCGTCGAGCAGGCCGTTCCGCAGGTCGCCGTCGGTGAAATAGTAATGCAGGTCGCCGAGGAAGATGCCCGGCCCGCCCTGCATGTAGTGCCACAGCGTCTCCCACCTCTCGGCATTGGGCGAGGTCGGCGAGATCAGGCAGGCGATCGAACCCGCCGCCGCTTCCTGGCCATGCACGTCGGGCCGGAACAGCACGCCCAAGTCCCGCAGCCGCGTGTCGGCGCCGGGGTCGGCATGCGTCGCCGACTGGAGTCCGATGGCCGCACGGAAGTAATCGCCATGGCGCAGCGCCAGATGCAGCACCGCGCGGCCGCCGATCGAACAGCCCATCACCACCGGCCGGTCGAGCTTCAGCGCCCGGCAGAAGGCCATGACCGTGTCGACATAGAGATCGGTGGTGAGCCGGTACGCCTCGGTCTCGAAGCCCGGCGGCGGCGAGGATTTGCCGTGCCACGGCAGGTCGAACACCAGCACGCGGAAGCGCTTCGTCACCTCGGCATCGTTCAGCAGCGCGCGATACTGGCGGCCGTCGGCGCCGGCAGTGTGCAGGCAGACCAGCGGAATGCCGTCCGCCGGTCCCGCCTCCTCGAAATAGATCCGATGCGGCTTGCCCTTGAAGTCGAGCCGCAGGTAACGCCCGATCACGGGCTCGATGGTGGGTGTGCCGACAGCCACCGGCGTCTCGGCGACGGCGTCTGGCCGCACGGTGGCGAAGAGCTGCTCGAGGAAGATCAGGTTGCGGCCGTAGGCGACCATGTCGCCCTCGATCCGCAGATGCCCCATGCGCTGCATGCCCACGAGGCTCTGGTAGCCGACCGGCGGGATGGCTTGCGCGAAGGCCGCCCAGGTCTCCGGCGTCGCGATCAAGGTGAAGGCCGCGCCCGCGTCGGCGCCCTCCGTCACCGCGACCGTCTCGCCGATGCGCACGGCGAGCGTGCGCGCACCGTCCTTCACGCCCACCGTGAGCGCGGCAAGCTTCGCGCGCCGGGCAAGTGCTGCATTCCCGGCCAGCGCCGAGGACAGTCGTTCGAAGGGCGTGCCCGGCATGGTGCTATTTCGACAGGGTGATCCCCGCCTCCTTGATGACCTTGCCCCACTTCGGGATGTCGGTCGCGATGGCGTTGCGCGTCTCCTCGCCGGTGCTGCCGACCGGCTGGAGGCCGAGGGCGGCGAACTTCTTCAGCATCTCAGGATCGGCCAGCACCTTCAGCGACTCCGCCCGCACCTTCTCGAGGATCGGCTTGGGCGTGCCGGCCGGCGCGAGCAGCGCGAACCACGAGGTCGCCTCGAAGCCCGGAAAGCCCGACTCCGCCACCGTCGGCAGGTTGTTGGTGTCCGACGACCGCTTGAGCGACGTCACCGCGAGGCCGCGCAGGCGGCCGTCGCGCACCAGCGGCATGATCGCGCCGGCATTCTGGATCGCAACCGGCACCTGGCCGCCCAGCGTGTCGTTGAAGTTGGCGCCGCGATACGGGATGTGCTCCATCTTGATGCCCGCGAGATGGCAGAACAGCTCGCCCGCCACGTGCTGCGGCGTGCCGACGCCCGGCGAGCCGTAGCTGAGCTTGCCCGGGTTGGCCTTGGCGTAGGCGATCAGCTCGGCCAGCGTCTTGACCGGGAAGTCGTTGTTCACGGCGAACACGCTCGGCATCATCAGCGAGGTCGAGATCGGATCGAAGTCCTTGATCGGATCGAACGGCAGCGGCTGCAAGGCCGGCAGCACGGTGATGGCGGCATTGCCCGACCACATCAGCGTGTAGCCGTCGGGCGCCGCTTTCGCGACCTTGTCGACGCCGATCGCGCCCGAATTGCCGCTGACATTCTCGACGATCACCGACTGGCCCCACGCCTCGGTGAACTTCTGCGCGAAGATGCGGGCGGTGACGTCTGTGGCGCTGCCAGCAGTGAAGCCGACCACCAGCTTGACCGGCCGTTCCGGCCACTTGGTCTGCGCCGCGGCGGGCAGCGCCAGCAGCAACGCCAGCACGAAGCTCAGCAAACGCATCTATTCCTCCCGTTATTTTGGGTCATAATAGACCGAGAATGGGAGGAGCCGATATGCCCGGCAGTTTCGCAGTCCGACCAATCGATGCCACTTTCGGCGCCGTGATCTCCGGCCTCAAGCTCGCGACGATCGACGACGCCACGCTCGCCGAACTGAAGAAGAGCTGGCTGGACTACGGCCTGCTCGTCTTCCCCGGCCAGTTCCTCTCGCGCGACGAACAGATCGCCTTCGCCAAACGCCTCGGCCCGCTCGAGTTCGAGATGGCGGCGCTCAGCAACGTCAAGGAGGACGGCACGCTCCGCCAGGAGAAGGACAACGACGACCGCATGAAGGTGCTGAAGGGCAACATGGGCTGGCACATGGACTCGACCTACATGCCGATCCAGGCCAAGGGCGCGGTGTTCTCGGCCGAGGAAGTGCCGACGATCGGCGGCCATACCGGCTTCTGCGACATGCGCGCGGCCTACGACGCACTCGACGAGGCGACGCGCGCCAAGTGCGAGGGCCACGCCGCCTATCACTCGCTGCACTACAGCCAGTCGAAGGTCGGCCACGATTCGAAGAAAAAGGCCGACGGCGAATATAGCGGCTACGGCTTCCACGACGGCCCGGTGCCGCTGCGCCCGCTCGTGAAGACCCATCCCGAGACCGGCCGCAAGAACCTGGTGATCGGCCGCCACGCCCACAACATTCCCGGCATGGACAGGCAGGAGTCCGAGCAGTTCCTTCAGGAGCTGGTCGACTTCGCCACCGGCGACCCGCGCCGCGTCTATCACCACGACTGGCGCGCCGGCGACGCGGTGCTGTGGGACAACCGCCGCCTGATGCACCGCGCGACGCCGTGGGACTACACGCAACGCCGCATCATGTGGCACACGCGGCTGGCCGGCGACCCGGCTAGCGAGTCGGCCCTGCCGCAGGCCGCGCAGTAGATGAGGTTCGGCCTCTTCGGCGGGGCGCGGACCAAGCGCGCGGCCGGGCTGGAGGACAGCCAGGGCTACGAGAGCTTCATCGACTACGTGGTCGAGGCCGATCGGCTGGGCTTCGCGCACATGTTCATGGTCGAGCATCACTTCACCGGCCACGGCCAGGTTTCGGCCTCGATGACCCTGCTCGCCTATCTCGCGGCCAGGACCAGGACCATCCGCCTCGGCACCGCCGTGGTTGTGCTGCCGTGGCACAATCCGATCCTGATCGCCGAGCAGGCCGCGACGCTCGACCTGCTGACCGGCGGCCGCTTCGACTTCGGCGTCGGCAAGGGCTACCGCAAGGCCGAGTTCGATGGCTTCTGCATCCCGATCGACGAGGCGAGCGAGCGCTTCGACGAGGCCATCGCGATCATCCGCAAGGCGTGGACCTCCGAGGGAAGGTTCAGCCATCACGGCAAGCGCTGGCACTACGAGGACATCCTGGTCGAGCCGGAACCGTTGCAGCGCCCGCACCCGCCGCTGTGGCTGGCCGCCGGCAGCCCGGACTCGATCAGGCGCGCTGCGCGCGAGGGCTTCAACCTGCTGCTCGACCAGCTGGCGCAGACCGACCAGATCGGCCAGCGCATCGCGCTGTTCAAGGCCGAGTGCGCCGCCGCCGGCCGC
>JAFEFH010000156.1 GCA_018240695.1 Pseudomonadota bacterium
CTCGACCGGCCGGTCGAGATTGGCGCCGTGCATGAAGGTGCGGTGATGGGCGTCGGCGAACAGCTCCGACAGATAGGCCGCGTCGAGCCTGGCGAGACGGTCGGCGGGAATCTCCACGCCGACCTCGAAGGCCTGGCCGACGAAGCGCATGTCGAGTGTGTGCGTGTAGACCAATTCGCCCGGCAGCTTCATGTCGGCGAACTGGACGGCGAGGCGCTGGCGCATTTCGGCGAAGGTCGCTGCGGCGGTGGTCGCGGCCGTCTCGTCGAGCTTCATCTTGCGCGTGACCGCGTCGAACTTGGTGTAGTCGCTGGCGACCAGCCCGTAGGCCGAGATCACGCCGGCATTGGGCGGCACGACGATGGTCGAGATGCCGAGCTCCTCGGCGATGCGCGCGGCATGCAGCGGACCCGCGCCGCCGAACGGCACCAGCGCGTAGTCGCGCGGATCGCGGCCGCGCTCGGTCGAGACGAGCTGGATGGCGCGCACGATGTTGGCGTCGGCGAGTTGGAGCGCGGAGGAGGCGGCCTGCTCGGGCGAGAGCTTGAAGCGTTCCGCGATGGCGGCGAACGAACGACGGGCCGCGTCGGCGTCGAGCGTCATGCGGCCGCCCAGGAACGCCGCGGGCCTGATCGTGCCGATCACGACATGCGCGTCGGTGGTCGCGGGTTCCGTGCCGCCCTTGCCGTAGCAGGCGGGACCGGGATCGGCGCCGGCGCTCTGTGGGCCGACGCGCAGCATGCCGCCATCGTCGACCCAGGCGATCGAGCCGCCGCCCGCGCCGACCGACACGATGTCGAGCACCGGCGTGCGGATCGGCAGCCCGTCGATCTCGCTTTCCGAGGCGAGCGAGGGCCGTCCGTCCTGCACCAGGCAGACGTCGGTCGAGGTGCCGCCCATGTCGAAGGTGATCAGGTCCTTGAAGCCCGAGCGCGCGGCCTGCCGCGTCGCGCCGACCACGCCGGCGGCGGGACCGGAATAGAGCGCGGTGATCGCGCTCTGGCGCATCGCCTCGGCGGGCAGGCGGCCGCCGTTGCTCTGCATCACGGTGAAGCGGCCCTTGAAGCCCGCGCCGGAGAGCTTGTCCTCGAAACGGTGCAGGTAGCCGTCGATCACCGGCTGCACGTAGGCCGACAGCAAGGTCGTCGAGGCGCGCTCGAACTCGCGGAACTCGCGCGCGACCTGGTGGCTGCACGTCACCAGCACGCCGGGCAGCGCCCCGGCGATCAGCGCGGCGAGCTTCTTCTCGTGTGCGGGATTGGCGTAGGCGTTCAGCAGACAGATCGCGACGGCGCGATAGCCGCCCGCCCTGAGCGCCGGCAGCAACGCGGCGCGCACCTTCGCCTCGTCGAGCGCCAGCGCGACCGAGCCGTCGGCGTTCAGCCGCTCCGGCGCCTCGAAGCAATCCTTGCGGCGCACCGGCGGCGCGGGCTTGGCATAGAAGAGATCGTAGATGTTGCGCCGGTCGTGGCGCTGCATGAACAGCAGGTCGCGGAAGCCCTGCGTGGCGACGAAGGCCACCGCGGCGCCCTTGCGCTCGAGCACGGCGTTGGTGGCGACAGTCGAGCCGTGGCCGAGATCCTCGATGGCCGCGAGATCGATGCCGGAGGCGGTGAGGGCGTTGAAGGCGCCGACGTCGGGCGCTTTCGGCGTGCTCGGCACCTTGGCGACGACGACGCGTCCGCCCTCGACCGCGACCAGGTCGGTGAAGGTGCCGCCGACTTCCACGCCAACGCGCATGCGTGTCCTTCCTTCCGTTGGACCGCGGGCTTCCAGCCCGCTCATGAGGCGGGCTGGAAGCCCGCGGTCCTATTTCCCGGCGAGCTTCGCCTGCAACTCGGCGATCTGCTTTTTGAGGCCCTCGTTCTCCTCGCGCGCCTTGGCGGCCATGGCCTTCACGGCGTCGAACTCGTCGCGCCGCGGAATATCCATGCCGTCGAGAATGCGCGCGATCTGGTCGCGCAGGCGGGCCTCGACCTCGCCCTTCACGCCGGTCAGCGCGCCGACGGCGCCGTTGGCCATCTTGGTGAGGTCGTCGATGAACGGATTGCGGGTCTGCATGAGGTGACTCCTGATGCGGCGAGTATGGGCGGCTGTTACCATCCGGTCAAAGATCGTGGAGGAACATCGTGAGCCTGGTCAAAGTCGAGTCGAGCGAAGGCATTACCACCATCACCATGACGCGCCCCGAGAAGCGCAACGCCTTGACGCAGGAGCTGTGCGACGGGCTGTACGACGCCTACCGCGCCTTCGAGACGGGCGACGATCAGGTGGCCGTGTTGCAGGCCGACGGGCCGGCCTTCTGCGTCGGCGCCGACCTCACCAATCCGCCGGCCGCGATGTGGAAGGCGGTGCCGGACGTTTCGTACAAGCTCAGCAAGCCGGTGGTCGCCGCGACCCAGGGCTGGGTGATCGGCGGCGGCATCTGCCTGGTGATGACCTGCGATCTCATGGTCTCGGCCGACACCACCAAGTTCATGTATCCCGAGGCCAAGGTCGGCGTGTTCGGCGGGCTGATGCCGGGCATCGTGTCGCGCATGCCGCACAAGGTGGCGATGGAGCTTCTGCTTCTCGGCGAGGAGATCTCGGCCAAGCGCGCCTACGACGTGGGCTTCGTGAACAAGGTCGTGCCGCTCGGCGAGGAGCGCAAGGAAGCGCGGCGCATGGCGGGCGTGATCGCGCAGTCGGCGCCGCTGGTGATCCGCACCCTGCGCGACTTCGCCAACCAGACGCTGCCCAAGGGCCCGGCCGAGGGCTTCATTCCCGAACGCTTCAAGCTCGAGCAGATCGCCGCGAGCGAGGACCGCAAGGAAGGCTCGGCCGCGTTCCGCGAGAAGCGGCCGGCCAAGTTCAAGGGACGCTAGGAGCGGACGCACATGGGCAAACTTCTCCTGGTCGGTTGCGGCAAGATGGGCGGCGCCATGCTCGACGGCTGGCTGGCGCGCGGGCTCGCGGCGAGCGACGTCGTGGTGGCCGAGCCCACCGAGGCGCTGCGGCCCAAGAAGCCCGGCCTGAAAGGCATCGCGGCGACGGCGGAGATGACCGAGACGCCGGAGATCGTGGTGCTCGCGGTCAAGCCGCAGTCGATGGATGCGGTGCTGCCGGACCTCAAGCGCTTCGCCGACAAGGGTGCCGTGTTCTTGTCGATCGCGGCGGGCAAGACGCTGAAATATTTCGCGGGTCATCTCGGCGCGAATGCCAAGGTCGTGCGCGCGATGCCCAACACGCCGGCGGCGGTGCGCCAGGGGATCACTGTGTCGACCGCGTCGAAGGGCGTGTCGGAGGCCGAGAAGAAGAAGTGCCACGAGTTGCTCGAAGCCGTCGGCCAGTCGCTCTGGGTCGACGACGAGGGGCTGATCGATCACGTCACCGCTTTGTCGGGCAGCGGGCCGGCCTATGTCTTCCTGCTGGTCGAGGCGATGGCGGCGGCGGGCCAGAAGCTCGGGCTCGCGCCCGAGATGGCGATGCAGCTCGCGCGCGCGACGGTCGCGGGCAGCGGCGAATTGCTGCGCCAGTCGAGCGAACCCGCCGCGCAGCTGCGCGTTAACGTCACCAGTCCGGGCGGAACGACGGCCGAGGCGCTCAAGGTGCTGATGGCGGGCGACGGCATCCAGCCGGTGTTCGACAAGGCGCTGGCCGCGGCGTCGCGGCGGTCGAAGGAGCTGGCAGGGTAGAGGAGCCGCGATGAGCGAAGACGCGCGCAAAAAGGCGCTCGATACCTTTCTCGGCCTGGTGGCCGAGCGCGGCTACGGCGAGGTGAGCCTCGCCGACGTCAGCATGGCGTCGGGCCTGTCCAAGGCGGAACTCTATCGCCTCTATCCCGACAAGCTCGCGCTGGTGGCGGGCTTCATGGCGCGCATCGACGGCGAGGTGCTGGCGGCGACGCCCGAGGCGAACGATCCCGAGGAGACGGTGCGCGACCGGCTGTTCGACATATTGATGCGCCGCTTCGATGCGCTGAAGCCGCACCGGCAGGCGCTGGCCTCGATCCGGCGGGCGGGCCTGCGCGACCCGCTGACGGCGCTGGTCCTGGGCCCGACCGTGATGCGGTCGATGGCCGCCATGCTGGAGGCGGCGGGGGCGGATAGCGGCGGGATTCTGGGTGCAGTGCGGCAAAATGGCCTGCTAGCGATCTATGTGGCGGTGTCCCGGGTGTTCGAAAAGGACGAGTCCGGGGACCTCTCCAAGACCATGGCGGCGCTCGACAGCCGCCTGAAGACGGCCGAAAAATGGGCACAGACCTTTGATAAACATAGGGTTTCGCCACGGCCCTCAGCGGAGCGCGCGCCCGCAGCGTGAATATTTTGTGCACCGCACAAAAGTCCCTTGACCCTGCTGCGGTGCATCCCTAGATTAGGCTCCGTTGTGCACCGCAACATGAGTGGTGCAGGAATTCTTTACCGCACTATCCGCAGGAGCCATCCATGTACGCCACCGCTTTCAAGAACCCGTTCGCCGACATCGACTTCTCCAAGATCGCCGCCGAGTTCAAGGTCCCGGCCGTCGACGTCGAGACGTTCGTCGAGACCGGCCGCAAGAACTTCGCCTTCATGACCTCGGCCGGCACCGCCGCCGTCGAGCAGATCAAGACCATCGCGACCCGCCAGGGCGACATGATCCGCGCCGCCGTCGAGGACTTCTCGAAGCACGGCTCCGACGTGATGTCGGCCGCGACCGTCGAGGAGAAGGCCGCCAAGCAGATCGACTTCGTGAAGAAGAGCTACGAGGCCGCGGTGTCGAACACCAAGGAGCTCGCCGACCTCTACACGAAGGGCCAGACCGAGGCTTTCGAGGCGCTGAGCGCCCGCGTCGCCGAGCTGACCGAAGAGGTCAAGGCCGCGATCGCCAAGAAGTAAGACCGAAGGCGCCTATCGCGCCGACGGCGAGAAGGGGCTGCCTGCAAGGGCAGCCCCTTTTCTTTGTCTGCTATGGTGGCGGGATGGAACAGATCGTCTACGCCGACTTCGAGAAGGTCGACATCCGCGTCGGCACCGTGCGTGCCGCCGCTCCGCTCGAGGGCGCGCGCAAGCCCGCGCTTCGTCTGGAGATCGACTTCGGCCCCGGGATCGGCGTGAAGAAGTCCTCCGCGCAGATCACCGTGCATTACTCGCCGCAGGAATTGATCGGCCGCCAGGTCGCGGCGGTGGTCAATTTCCCGCCGCGCCAGATCGGCAAGTTCATGTCGGAGGTGCTGACCCTGGGCTTCCCCGATGCGTCGGGCGCGGTCGTGCTGATCGCGCCCACCAAGCCGGTGCCGGACGGCGGCAAGCTCTTCTAGGCGCGTCGTCCTAGAAGACCCCTGTCAGAAGACCCGGTGGATCCACTTGTGCGGGTCGGCCGCGCCGCCGCGCTGGATGTCGACCAGCGCCTTCTTGAGCTCGCCGGTCCGCGCGCCCGAGGCGCCGTTGCCGATCGTGAACTCGCCGTCCGGCGCGCGCACCGTGCCGATCGGCGTCAGCACCGCGGCAGTGCCGCAGGCGAAGGCCTCGCGCAGCTTGCCGCTCTTGGCGTCGGCCTTCCACTGGTCGAAGGAGTACTTCTCCTCGCGCACCGGGATGCCCTTGTCCCTGGCGAGCTGCAGCACCGAGGAGCGCGTGATGCCGGGCAGGATGGTGCCGAGCGGCGGCGTGGTCATCGAGCCGTCGTTGAACACGAAGAAGATGTTCATGCCGCCCAGCTCCTCTATCCACTTGCGCTCGGCGGCGTCGAGGAAGACGACCTGGTCGCAGCCATGCTTGCTGGCCTCGGCTTGGGCGAGAAGGCTGGCGGCGTAGTTGCCGCCGCACTTGGCGGCGCCGGTGCCGCCGGGCGCGGCGCGCGTGTATTCCTGGCTGACCCACACCGAGACGGCGGCGTCCGCGCCCGACTTGAAGTAGGCGCCGACCGACGAGGCGATCACGATGAACAGATAGTCCGACGACGGCTTCACGCCGAGGAAGGTCTCGTTGGCGAACATGAAGGGCCGCATGTAGAGGCTGCCGTCGCCGCCCGGGATCCAGTCGCGGTCGATGTTGACGAGATGGTCGACCGCCTGGAGGAACAGGTTCTCCGGCAGCTTGGGCATCGCCAGCCGCTCGGCCGACTGCTGGAAGCGCTTGGCGTTCTCGCCCGGCCGGAACAGCGTCGCGCCGCCGTCGGCGGTCTTGTAGGCCTTCAGCCCCTCGAAGATCTCCTGGGCGTAGTGCAGCACGGCGGCGGCCGGATCCATCGGGATCGGCGCGCGCGGCTCGATGCGGGCGTCGTGCCAGCCCTCAGCGTCGCTGTAGCGGATGGTCACCATGTGGTCGCTGAACACGCGGCCGAAGCCCGGGTTGGCGAGCAGCTGGGCGCGCTTGTCGGCCGGCGTCGGCGTCGGATGAGGATGGCGGACGAATTCCAAGGTCTTGGTGTCGGGCATGTTTCTCTCGATTTTACGGCCCACTCTAGCACAGGCTTTCCGCCGGTTTCCTAGACGGGAATCCGCACCAGCACGCGCAAACCGCCCAGCGGTGAGTCGCCCAGCGTGACGTCGCCGCCATGGCTGCGCGCCACGTCGCGGGCGATGGTGAGGCCGAGCCCGACGCCGCCAGTGTCGACGTTGCGCGACTCGTCGAGCCTCAGGAACGGCCGGAACACGTCCTCGCGCCGCGACTCGGGAATGCCCGGCCCGTCGTCGTCGACCGTGATCTCGACCGAGGTGCGGCCGCGCACCGCACGCAGCTCGGCCCGCTTGCCGTGGCGCAGCGCGTTGGACAGCAGGTTGGTGAGGCAGCGCTTCATGGCGAGCGGCCGCAGCTCGACGTTCATGTCGCCCTCGGTCGCGATCACGACGTCGCCGTCGTTGCGCCGCGCGCCGGCGGCCACGTCCTCCAGGATGTCGGCGAGGTCCGACGGCACCGGCTCCTCGTCGCCCTCGCCGCGCGCGAAGGCGAGATAGCCCTCGATCATGCGCTCCATGTCGAGTACGTCGTCGCCCAGCTCCTTGGCCTCGGGCGACTCCGGCAGCAGCGCCAGCGACAGCTTCATGCGGGTGAGCGGCGTGCGCAGGTCGTGGCTGACGCCGGCCAGCATCTCGGTGCGCTGCTGGATCGAGCGGCCGAGCCGGATCTTCATGGTCTGGAAGGCGGTGGCCGCGTTGCGCACCTCGCGCGTGCCGCCGGAGAAGGCGAAGTCCGGCACGTCGCGTCCCTTGCCGAGCGCATCGGCGGCGACGCCGAGATGCTCGATCGGCACCAGCTCGCGGCGCATGAACCAGATGGCGAGCCCGAACAGCACGAGGGCGAGGCCGACCTGCGCCAGCACGTAGGCGAAGCTCGAGCCGAAGGTCAGGCGCACATAGGGCACCAGCACTTCCATGACGTCGCTGTCGCCGACCTGGATCTCGATCAGCAGCTGCTCGCCGCCCACGGTGTTGTCGAGGTAGTACGGCCGGCGCAGGTCGGCATCGAGCGCGCCCTGGACCTCACGCGCCACGATGTCGAAATACTCGGGCTGCTTGAACTGCCGCACCGTGCCCTTGTGGAACGCCACGAAGATCAGCATGTCCGAGCGCGCGTGGCGCAGGATCCACGAGCGGTGCTCGTCGTCGGGGAAGTCGGCGCGCAACGAGATCAGCGTGCGCAGGTCGCGCACCAGGATCAGCGCCAGGCGGTTGGTCACGTTGTCGCCGCGCTGGCTGTAGAACCACCAGGCGCTCAAGGCCTGGAGCAGCAGCATCGGCACGACGATGATGATCAGCGCGCGCGCGAACAGGGTCTGCGGCGAATGCCGGTCGGCCCAGCGCGCGACGCGCTCGAAGAGGTCCGCGACGCGCTCGAACTTCATGCGCCGGAGTCTATGCCGGCATTCACGCGTCGACCAGCCGGTAACCCTGGCCGCGCACCGTGCGCAGGTAGCGCGGGAAGCCGGCATCGGGCTCGATCTTGCGGCGCAGGCGCGTGACCTGGACGTCGATGGCGCGCTCGTTCACGTCGGTGCCGACGCTCTTGCACAGCGCCTCGCGGTTCAGCACCTCGCCGAGGTTGCCGCCCAGCGCGCGCAGCAGGGCGATCTCGGCGTCGGTGAGGGGCACGCGCTTGCCCTTCTGCGTGAGCTCGCCCAGCTCGAGGTCGAACTCGAAGGGCCCGAACGTCACCTTGCGGTCGGTGCCGGCGGCCGCCGGCGCCTCGACGGAGGCGGGCCGGCCGCGCCGCAGCACGCTCTGGATGCGCAGCAGCAGCTCGCGCGCCTCGAAGGGCTTGGCGAGGTAATCGTCGACGCCGCGCTCGAGGCCGGCGATGCGGTCCTTGGGCTCGCCCATCGCCGTCAGCATCAGGATCGGCACGTCGTTGGTCTTGCGCAGCTCGGCGGCGAACTCCAGTCCGGTCTGGCCCGGCATCATGACGTCGAGCACGATCATGTCGAAGTCGAGCGCGTCGAGCTGCTGGCGCGCCTCGGCCGCCTCGCGGGCGGTGCTGACCCGGAAGCCGTTGCGCGACAGGAAGGTTTTCAGCAATTCCCGCAAGCGCGTATCGTCGTCGACGACCAGGATGTGCGGCTTGTCGGGCGCCGTCTCCATCAGCGTCCGCCGTTGCGGATCCGCTTGTCGACCTCGGCACGTTCGGCGGGATCGAGCAGGCCCAGAAGGACCTTGCGGAAACCTTCCACCGAGTCGGCGCCGGTCTCGCGATAGGCGCGGGCGAAGCGCTGGCTCTGGCGCTCGGTCAGCTCGAGTTCGAGCTTCACGCCGCGGTCGGTGAGGAACAGCCGCCGCTCGCGGCGGTCGCGCGAGCCGCTCTTCTGCTCGACATATTCCTGCTCGAGCAGGTCGCGCAGCACGCGGCTGATCGACTGCTTGGTGACCTTCAGGATCGACAGCAGGTGGCCCACCGTCTGGCCGGGATGGCGGCCGATGAAGTAGAGCGCGCGGTGATGCGCGCGTCCCAGCTTGTGGTGCTTGAGCTGCTGGTCCGCCTCGAACGTGAAATCGCGGTAGGCGTAGAACATCAGTTCTATGCCCTGGCGCAATTCCTCCTCGCGCAGGAACAGGGGATTGGCGGGCGGTCTGGTCTCAACCATGACTCAATCGGCGATCGGTGCAGAGCGTCCTCACCCGCTCACTATAAAGCCGACGACGCGCATTGGCACCCCGTTGACGCGGGTGTGCCTGTCAGCGGCTAAAACCGAATTCTTTTTTCGCACGAAGGGAGTTGAACAGCCCTCACGTAGGGTTGTTCGTGTCATCAAACTTCCCTCTTAAGTTGTTTCCCGGCCGCACAACGCCTTTCGGATGGGGATTGGTAAACCAATATTGACAATGTCAGCAATGCTGACCTATTTTATATGAATATTGCGTCCTTGATCCGTGAAGAGACGTCCTTGGAATCAAGAGAAAGGATCCCAGGCAATGTCCGAAAATATGCAAGATCGTGATGGTTTCATCTGGTTCGACGGCAAGA
Organism: Pseudomonadota bacterium; assembly: GCA_018240695.1. Lineage (GTDB taxonomy): Bacteria > Pseudomonadota > Alphaproteobacteria > Reyranellales > Reyranellaceae > Reyranella. Next base: position 9,417 of record JAFEFH010000156.1, read on the forward strand.
TCGTGCCGTGGCGCGACGTGCAAACCCATGTGCTGACCCACGCGCTGCATTACGGCTCGGCCGTCTTCGAAGGCGAGCGCATCTATGACGGCCGCGTCTTCCGACTCTCCGCACACAGCGCGCGGCTGCGTAACTCGGCGCGCCTGCTCGACTACGAACTGCCGTGGACGCGCGAGGAGATCGACGAGGCCACGCGCGCGGTGGTGAAGGCGAACGGTCTCCAGAGCGGCTATGTGCGCCCGATCGCGTGGCGCGGCTCGGAAGTGCTGGGTGTTTCGGCGATCGGCACGACGGTGCATCTCGCGATCGCGCCGTGGGCCCAGGAAGGCCGGCTGTCGGTGCAGGCCAAGCCCGGCGGTATCAACGTCACCATGGCGAAATTCCGACGGCCCTCGCCTGAGGTCGCGCCCGGCGGCGCCAAGGTGGCCGGTCTCTACGTGATCTGCGGCATCGAGAAGGACCGTGCGCTGAAGGCGGGCTTCGACGACGCGCTGATGCTCGACTGGCAGGGGCGGCTGGCCGAATCGACCGGTGCCAACATCTTCCTGGCGATGGGCGACCGGCTGGTGACGCCCAAGGTCGAGAATTTCCTCGACGGCATCACGCGGCGCGCGGTGATCGGCATGGCCGAGAAGCGCGGCTGGACGGTCGAGCAGCGCGCGGTGATGCCGGAAGAGCTGGCCGAGGCGAGCGAGGTTTTCCTGTGCGGCACCGCCGCCGAGATCGTGCCCGTTGGCGCGGTCGACGGACAGCGCTACCAGGTCGGCCCGAAAACCCGCACGCTGCTGGAGGATTTCAAGGTTCTGGTGCGGCAGCCGAACAGCGAGGATTTCGGCGAATCGGCGCACTTCGCAACGGCTTGACAGGGAAGGCCGCCGGCAGTTTTCTTGAGGCGTCCGAGGGGTGTCCGGGAGCGCACAGGCCCGGTCTGAGACAGCCGGTGGCGGCTGAACCCTTTGAACCTGATCCGGGTCATGCCGGCGAAGGAACGGGAGTTATCGATTGGCTGTACCCAACGTCACTGTGGTCGGCGCCGGAGTCGCGGGACTGGCGGCGGCGCTTGAGCTTTCCGAACGCGGCCTCACGGTCGAGGTGGTCGAGCGCGGCCGCGCGCCGGGCGACGGCGCCTGCTCGTGGATGGCGGGCGGCATGCTGGCGCCGTGGTGCGAGCGCGCCACGACCGACCCTGCGGTGGCGACGCTGGGCGCGCCGTCGATTCCCTGGTGGCTGCGCAACTTCCCGGGCGCCGTCCAGCACGGCAGCCTGGTCGTGGCCCAGCCGCGCGACGTCCCCGAACTCACCCGCTTCGCCGAGCGTACGGAGCGGTACGAATGGGCGGATGCCGATCGGATCGCGGCGCTCGAGCCCGATCTCGGCGGCCGTTTCCGCAAGGCGCTGTTCTTCCCCGACGAGGCGCATCTCGATCCGCGCCGCGCGCTGCCGGCGCTGGCCGACCTGCTGACCTTCCGCGGCGTCACGATTCGCTTTGGGACCGATTTTCATCCGGCCGACCAGCCCGACAACCTGATCGTCGACTGCCGTGGCCTCGCGGCGCGCGACGTGCTGCAGGACCTTCGCGGCGTGCGCGGCGAGATGGTGATGGTGCGCACGCGCGACCTCGCGCTGTCGCGGCCCATCCGCATGCTGCATCCGCGCATCCCGCTCTACATCGTGCCTCGCGGCGACGGCGTGTTCATGATC
>JAFEFH010000157.1 GCA_018240695.1 Pseudomonadota bacterium
TGGGCTCGGTGCGCGGCCAGCGCGTCGTGCCGCTCGGCATCGAGAATTTCGGCCAGTCCGGCGACATTCCCGACCTCTACCGCGCCTACAAGCTCGACGCGGCGGCGATCATCGACGCGGTGGCGCGCTCTATCGGCTGAAATTCTCGGGCAGGTCGAGCTCGAGGAACACCGGGAAGTGGTCCGACGCCTTGGCGTCGCCGTCGATCCGCATCGACTTGACGTGCCTGGCCACCGACGGCGTGACGAACATATGGTCGATCCGCACGTCGCCGGAATACTGGCTGTGGATGCTGATGCCGTCTTCCTCGCGGTGTCCGGCCGCCACCCAGGCGTCGCGCAGCGACGTGTTGCGCACCACCCGGCCGTTCTTCGGGTCCATCTCGCCGCAGATCGCCGCATATTCCGGGCTCTGGTAGGTGAAGTTCATGTCGCCCATCAGCAGCGCCGGCTCAGGCAAGCTGGGCACGTCCATGTCCTCGGTCCAGTCCGGCGTGTGAGTGCCGTCCCACGCCGAGCCGTTGGCCGGAGCTTCTTCGATGATCTGCAGTATCGAGCGGATTTGCGGCAGGCGCTGGCCGGACGAGATGTGCGAAAGGTGCGTCGAATAGATGCGCAGCTTGCCGACCGGAGTCACGACCACGGCCTCGACGATGCAGCGCTGCAGATCGTAGATCGTCGACAGGGCGTACTTCGGCAGAAGGAAAGTACGGCTCGACTCGATCGGCCAGCGGCTTGCCACCATGTTGCCGAACGTGCGACGGCGATTGTCGGGCTTGCTGCCGCCCTTCGTCCTGGCGGCGACATTGAAGCCGCTGCCGAAGACATAATGATAGCCCAGGCGGCCTGCGAGTTCCGCTGCCTGGTCCTGGCCGCCGTTACGCTCCCAGTTCTGCGCCACCTCCTGGAACGATACGATGTCGGCGCCGGCCACGTCGCCCGCCGTGCGATCGAGATCGAACTTCATGTCGAGCCCGCGGCCGAACTGGATGTTGTAGGTGGCGATGGTGATCTTCATGCGGGTGCTCCGTTACTTGATGCCCGAATGGACGAAGGCGTCCATGACGTAGCGCTGGGCGAAGGCGAAGATGGCGAGCGCCGGCAGCAGGCCGAGGACGGCGGTCGCCATCAGCGGACCCCATTGCTGAAGCTGCTCCTGGTTGGTGGCGAACAGCTTGAGGCCGATCGACAGCGTCTTCATGTTTGCGTCGTTCAGGATCAGGTGCGGCCACAGATAGAGATTCCAGGCCGACAGGAAGCTCAGCACCGAGAGCGAGGCGATGGCCGGCAGCGTGTTCGGGATGACGATCGACACCAGGGCGCAAAGCGGCCCCGCCCCGTCGATCACGCCCGCCTCCAGCAGCTCGGTCGGCACGACCTTGAAGCTCTGCCGCAGGAAGAAGATCGCGAAACCGCAGAAGGCGATCGAGGGGATGATGACGCCGGCCAGCGTATTGTACAGGTCGAGCCGAACGATCGCGATATAGGTCGGGATCAACGTGACCACGTAGGGAATTGTCATCGTACCCACGATGACCGCGAACAGCCAATCACGCCCGCGGAAGCGGAAATGCGCGAAGGCGAAGGCCGCCGGGATCGCCACGAGCATCTTGCCGGCGGCGATCGCCACCGAAGTGATCACCGAATTTAGCAGCCAGTAGGCGACCGGCTGGATCTGGAACGCCGCGACGAAGTTGGCGATGGTCGGCTGTGCGGGCAGCAGGCCGAGATTGCGCCTGAAAGTCAGCTCGTTGGGCGTGAACGCGGTGGTGAACATCCACAGCAGCGGAAACAGCGTCACCACCACAGCCGCGAACAGCGCCACGTGGATGGCCACGCGCGAGGCGAGATGCAGGGCCGCGCCCTTCCGCTGCTTACTGGTAGTGGACATAGCGCTCGAAGGCCCGGAATTGCAGCCACGTCGCGACCGCCACGATCGCGATGATCAGGGTCGCGACAGCGGCCGCTTCGCCGAAGTTGAATTGGCGGAAAGCGCGGTCGTACAGATAGTAGACCAGGTTGGAAGACGAGTTGTACGGACCGCCCTCGGTCAGCACGTCGACCACGCCCACGATCTCGTCCATGACGATCAGAACGGTCGTCACGCCTGTGAAGAACAGCGTCGGCGAGATCATGGGAATCTCGATGCGCAACGCCCGCGTCCAAGGGCCGGCACCGTCGAGGTCCGCGGCCTCCACCACCTCACGCGGGATGCCGACCAGCGCGGCGGCGTAGAGAATCAGGTTGAGACCGAAGCCCTTCCAGAAAGCGACGGCCGCCACGCACCACAGCGCCATGTCGGGGTCGTTCAGCCAGCGATGGCTCTGCAGGCCGATGGCCTCGAAGAAGGTATTCAGGAAGCCGACGATCGGATTGAACATCCACAGCCAGACAACACCGGCGATGGAGAACGAAACGATCGTGGGAATGAAGTAGGCGGCACGATAGGCGCGCACCAGAAGCCGGTTGCGCACCCGCAGCATGAGGAACGCCAGCAGAAGCGGCAGCGCGATCTGGGCAGGCACCAGAACCGCGAGGTAGATCGCGGTATTGGCGAAAGCGCTGCGGAAGTCGATGTTGTCGAGCGTGGAGAGATAGTTCTCCACGCCCTTCCAGGTGAACTCGTTGCGCAGCACGCTCCAGTCGTAGAACGACACGCCGACGTTCAGCACCATCGGCAGGTAGATGAAAACGGCCACCAGCAGGATCGCCGGCGCGACGAACAGCCAGGCGGCGTATCTGCCCTGGAGCGCAAACATCGGACGATCAGACGAGCAGTTTGGCGACGGCTTCCTTGCTGCCCTTCAATCCGTCCGGAACCGAGACCGAGCCGTTCACGATGCGCGAAATCCAGTCGATATGGGCCTTGAGGGCCTCCAGGCCGCGCGCGCCCGGCCACACCGTCTCCGGCGTCAGCCCGTCGGCGAGCTGGGCGTAGGCCGCCTCCTGGCCGGCCGGAATCGGCAGGTCGTGCTTGGTCGTGTTGAGGTAGCCGGTGCCCAGCCAGATCTTCATCGCCTCCGGTGTGGCGCAGAACTTCAGGAACTGCACGGCAGCGGCCTGCTGCTCCTTGTTGCGCGCGAGGATCGACAGGAAGTTGCCGCCGCTGTTCATGCGGCGCGGCCGCCCCTCGAGGCCCGGCATCTTCGCGAGCTTGATCTCGAAGGCGCTCTGCGCCTTGACGCCGGACAGGCGCGCCGAGCTGGTGACCATGGCGCTGAGCGCGCCGGCCTGGAACGCCGTCAGCATCTCGCTCAGCCCGATCGGGTTCCACAGCTTGCGAGTCTTCGCCTCGACGAATTTCTGCATGCCGTAAACGGCGGCGGCGCTGTCCATGACCGGCTTGCCCGCCCCGTCGAGCACATCCCCGCCCGCGTTCTGGATGAAGGCTTGCGGCTCCCATTCGTTGACCTCGTAGGCCAACACCGCCTTGTTGGTCTTCTGCTGCATCTGCCCGAGCTTGGCGTAGAGATCCTCAATCGTGGTCGGGATCGCTGCCGGATCGAGACCCGCGGCCTTCCAATGCTCCGTGTTGATGTAGAGGACCGGCGTGCTCAGCGCCCACGGGATGCCGACGATGCTGCCCTCGATCGTGACAAGCTTGACCACCGACTCCTTGTAGTTGTCGATGATCGCGCCGCCGTCGGCGCCAAACTGGCGCAGGTCCTGCGCGCCCAGCGTGTGCTTGGCGAAGGACGCAAGCTTCCAGCCGGTGGTCATGACCGCCGGCGGACGGCCCGCGGCGATGCCCGCCATCGCCTTCTGCGTGATCGCCTCGTAGGTCGTGCCTTCCTGGCGGCTGACCGCGGTGACGCCGAGGTTCTTGGCGTTGAATGCCTTGATCACCAGCTCCATCGGGTGATCGGCGCCGGAAAAGAAGTGCACGATGTCGATGCTGGCATTGGCGGAGCGCGCCGCTCCGCCCGCGACCATCACCGCGGCGGTCGATACGCCCATGCCGAGGGCGGCGCGGCGGCCGATCTTGATCTTTGAATTCTTCATACCAGTCATTTCAACCCTCCCCTTCTTTCTGCACACGTGTGCAAGACTGCATCCCGACGGCTGAGCGGTCAAGCGCGCCGCATTGCGCCGGCGCGGACATCGCGCGTCGAGCCTCGCTTCTCGAGGCGCGCCGGCACCAGGATATGTCTCGGCTTGCCGCCCTTGTCGCCGTTTTGCAGGAGGCCGACGGCGGCGTCGGTCATCCGATCGACGTCCTGGTCGACCGACGTGAGGTCGTAGCCTTTCCACGAGGCGGCTTCGATGTTGTCGTAGCCGGCGACCGACAGATCGGCCGGCACCTCTAGGCCAAACTCGTGGCGCGCTATGTCGATGGCGGCGATCGCCATCGTGTCGTTGGCGCAAAAGAGCGCATCAGGCCGCAGCCGCCGGCCAAGCAGGCGCCTCACCGCCGAGCAGGCGTCGGCATAGGTGTAGTTGCCGCTCTCGCGCGCGAACAGCGCGACCTTGAGCTCGCCCAGCCGCCCCACGAAACCTCGTTCACGGTCGCGGCTGCTCGATGTGTCTTCGAGGCCCGCCAGGAAAGCGATCCGCTTGTGCCCACCCTGCACGAGGTGGTCGGCCATGGCGCGCGCGCCGCCGACATTGTCGCATGTGACGGCGTTGACGGCGTCGAGATTGACGTAGCGATTGATCAGCACCACCGGCCTCCCCGCGCGCGCGCACTGGCTCGCGAGCGTGGAGGAAAGCGTCGAAGCGGCAATCAGCACGCCGTCGACCTGATAGGCGAGAAGCTGCGGCACCAGCGAATCGAGATCTTGCGACCGGCGGCAGGACAACATCAGTGGGGCCAAACCGGCCTCCTGCAGCTTCAGGCAGGTCGCCTCGAGCACGCGCGCATAGAATGGGTTCGACAGGTCCGCGACAACGACGCCCACCATGCGCGAACGCCGCGTGATCAGGCCGCGGGCGATGGCATTGGGGCTGTAGCCGAGCTGTGTGGCCGCCTTCAGGATTTTCGCGCGAGTCTCGCCGGAGACGTAGGCGCCTTCCGTGAAGGCGCGCGACACCGCCGAACGCGAAACGCCGGCCAGCCGCGCAACATCGATCGACCTTGCGTTGAGACTACTCTTTGGATTCATCGACGTGCTTGCCGGCTGTTGGCGATAGCAAACGTTGACAGAAATAAACTCGGCGTGCCAGAAGAAATGCACACGTGTGCACACACGGCGAGCCCGCATCTGAAATGAGCGACGTCACCTCGCAGGCCTCTCGACCGGCATCGGCGCCGCCCCATGAAGGCGGTCTCGCGCTCTTGCTCGTGCTCACCTCGATCCTGTCGATGCTCGGTTCGGGCTCCTTTCCGGCGCTGACTCCCGAGCTCAAGGGGGCGTGGCACCTCAGCAACACGGAGGCCGGCTGGATCAGCGGCATATTCTATGGCGGCTACATCTGCGCGGTGCCGCTGTTTGTGTCGTTGACTGACCACATGGATTCGCGGCGCATATATTTGAATGCACTGGTCGTCACCGGCGTTGCCGCCCTTGCCTTCGCCCTGCTGGCCGAGGGCTTCTGGTCCGCCCTGATCTGCCGCGCCGTCGCGGGAGCAGGACTTGCCGGCACATACATGCCGGGGCTGCGGCTCCTGACCGATCGAACGTCGCCGCGGCGCCAGCCGCGTTGGATCGCCCTCTATACGGCGAGCTACGGACTGGGTAGCAGCGTTTCCTATGTCGCCACTCTCGAGATCGCGGCAAGGATCGGCTGGCGCGGGGCATTGCTCGTGGCCGCAGGCGGGGCGCTCGCCAGCTTCCTGCTGATCCTGCTGGTCCCGCGACACGATCATCCGGCATTCTCCGGACGCTTTCATCTGCCCGACATTCGACCGGTCCTGAAGAATGCGCAGGCCCTGCGCTACATTGCCCTATACGGCCTCCACAATTGGGAGCTCTTTGCCTTCCAGAGCTGGATTGTGGCGTATCTCAGCTGGTGCGGCAGCCAAGGCGCCTCTCCCGCGGGATGGCTCGGCTGGGTGAGCTGGATTACCGCCGGATACCTGATCGCCGGGATGGGCGGCAGTATCGGCGGGGCTGAACTCGCCTCCCGATTCGGAGGGAGGCGCCTCATCGCCTGCGTTATGATTTCCGCCCTGCTTGTCGGTCCAGTGGCCGGCGCGGGCGGCTACCTGCCATCGTGGGCGATCATCGCGGCCTGCCTCGTCTTCAGCCTGCTGACCATGAGCGATTCCGCAGCCATTACCACCGGGGCGATGTTCTCGGCCTTCGAGGGGCAGCGCGGGATCACGCTGGCGGCGCATTCTATCGTCGGCTTTTTCGGGGGCATGGTAGGCCCCCTGACCATCGGAATGGTGCTGGACTTGCTGGCGCCGTGGGGCGACGGGGCAGCCTGGCTCGCTGCCTTCCTCGTCATGGCCTTCGGCTCGCTGGCGGGGCTCGCTCTGCTCGCCACCACGGCGCGTCGGCCCTGAACGGCGTTTCGCAGCCGTGATCGACGCCGCTGCGGGCGCCGTCTAAAATGTCCCCGTGAAAGTCGACGGAAAACCCTACCGCACCATCTGGCTGGGCGCCGACGGCACGACCGTCCAGGCGATCGACCAGACCCTTCTCCCGCACAGGTTCGTCGTGCGGGATTTCAAGACCATGGAAGACGCCGAGGGGGCGATCCGCACCATGATCGTGCGCGGCGCCCCACTGATCGGCGCCGCGGCGGCCTATGGCATGGCACTGGCGATGGCCGCCGATCCGTCGGATGCGGGGCTGAAGCGCGGCTACGAGGTGCTGATGGCGTCGCGGCCGACCGCCGTGAACCTGCGCTGGGCGCTCGACGATCTCCGCGCCCTGCTGTCTCCTCTCGCTCCCACCGCGCGGCGCGCTGCCGCCTACAAGCGCGCCGCCGAGATCTGCGACGAGGATGCCGACATCTGCCGCCGCATCGGCGAAAACGGCCTCGGCCTGATCCGCACGCTGAAGCCGCGCGACGGCAAGACCGTCAACGCACTGACCCATTGCAACGCCGGCTGGCTCGCCACCGTCGACTGGGGCACGGCGCTGTCGCCAATCTATGCCGCACACAATGCCGGCATCCCGATCCATGTCTGGGTCGACGAGACCCGGCCGCGCAACCAGGGCGCCAGCCTGACGGCATGGGAGCTCGCCAAGCACGGCGTGCCGCATACCGTGATCTCCGACAATGCCGGCGGCCACCTGATGCAGCACGGCAAGGTCGACTTCTGCATCGTCGGCACCGACCGCACGACGCGGCGCGGCGATGTCTGCAACAAGATCGGCACCTACCTGAAGGCGCTGGCCGCGCACGACAACGGCGTGCCCTTCTATGTCGGCCTGCCCTATCCGACGATCGACTGGACGATCTCCGACGGCCACCGCGAGATCCCGATCGAGGAACGCAGCCCGCTCGAGGTGTCGCGCATGGCGGGCCGTACGGCCTCCGGCGAGGTCGTGGCCGTCGACATCCTTCCCGAGGGCAGCCCGGCCGCAAATCCCGCCTTCGACGTCACGCCGGCGCGGCTGGTGACGGCGCTGGTCACCGAGCGCGGCGTCTGCCCGGCCAGCGAAGCCGGGCTCCTGTCGCTCTACCCCGAGCAGGCCAAGGCGGCGTGACTCTGACGCCTATGGTCCGCGCCGTCGCGGGCCTCGGCTTCACCCAGATCGTGGGCTGGGGAACTACCTTCCTGATGCCGTCGGTGCTCGGCCGTCACATCCAGGACGACCTGCACGTGCCCACCGAAATCGTCTTCGCGGGCATCACCGTGCTGTTCGCCGTGGGCGCCGTGCTGGCGCCGCACATCGGCCGCCGCATCGACCGCACCGGCCCGCGGCTCATCATGACGGCGGGCTCGATCGTCTACGGCCTGTCGCTGCTCGCCACGTCGCTCAGCCAGGGCCCGGTCGTCTATCTCCTGAGCTGGGCCGGCATGGGTGTCGCCTCGACCCTGGCGCTGAGCGTTCCGTCCAGCATCGCCATGGCGCAGATCGCCGGATCGCGCGCACGGCAGGGCATCTCGATGCTGACCATCATCGGCGGCTTCGCCTCGACCGCGTTCTGGCCGCTGTCCGGCGCCATCGACGCCATGGTGGGCTGGCGCGGGACGCTGATGGTTTATGCCGCCGTGCACATCTTCGCCTGCGCGCCGATCCACTTCTTCATGCTGCCGAAGTCCGTGCCCGTCCTGCCGCAGGGCATCGCGGGCACGCCGGCCGTGGGCGGCGTGCCCGCCGAGCTGCGGCCGCGCGCCTATCGGCTGCTGTCGATCTCGCTCTGCTTCGGCGCCTTCGTCTTCACCGGCATGATCGTCTACATGATCGAAGTGCTGCGCGCGCTCGGCCACGCGCCTGCGTCGGCGGTATTCCTGGGCTCGATGGTCGGGCCGGCACAGGTCGGCATCCGCGCCTTCGAGCTGTTGTTCGGCCATCGCTACTCGATCATGAACTCCGCGGTGTTCGGATCGGCGCTGCTGCCGTTCTGCCTGGTGCTGGCCATGGCGGGCGGCGGCAATTTCGGCCTCGCCCTGGTCTGCATGCTGGCCTACGGCATCTCGAACGGGCTGAAGGCGGTGCAGCGCGCCACCCTGCCGCTCGCCATCTTCGGCCGCGGCCAGTTCGGCGCCTATATGGGCCGGCTCGCGCTGCCCCAGGGCATCGCCTCCGCCGCCGCCCCGGTCGTGCTCGCGACCGTGCTCGACCGCTTCGGGGCCGAGGGCGTGCTCGGCATCTGCCTGGTCCTGGGCACGATCTCGCTGGTCGCCATGGTGATGCTGGCCCGCATGGCACGGTCGGTCCGCTGACGGTAGACTGAAGGACTGACGACGGAGCCGACCGACCCATGTCGACCAAGAAGTTGATCGCGTACGAAATCCACCCGAACAACGGGACGCAGATCCGGCCGGCGCCGCGCGACCGCCAATGGATGGACGAGACGGCCGAGAAATACGCCTATCGTTGCCTGCCGCTGGTCATGGCCAATCAATATGGCTGGGAGATCCTGTCGTCGCAGCACATCAAGGCGACCTGGGATGCCGGTGCCGGCGTCGAGGCCATCACCATCGAGGTGCTGGCCGGCGAAGGCCCGACCATGTGGTCGTCGCACTTCGGGTCGGGAATCCTCACCTGCTCGCTGCCGTACGTGTTCAGGACGCCCGAGAACTGGAACCTGATGGTCCGAGGCCCGATCAACTCGCCCAAGGACGGCATCATGGCGCTCGACGGCATCGTCGAGACCGACTGGCCGGCGTCGACCTTCACGATGAACTGGAAGTTCACCACCGGCGGCGAGGTCGAGTTCCGGATCGGCGAGCCGATCTGCCTGATCCAGCCGTTCCAGCGCGGCGCGCTGGAGGGCTTCGAGGCTGAGATCGTTCCGTTCGAGCGGGATGCCGAGACGTTGCGCGAATACAAGGAATGGGCCGACAGCCGCCAGCAGTTCCTCAAGGACCTGAAGGCGCAAGAACCCGAGGCCCTCAGGCGGGCCTGGGAAAAGGACTATTTCCGCAACGCCCACGAGACCAAGCTCAACCTGTCGGAATTCCGGCGTAAAGACTGATCTCGGGCCGCACCCGGCCGCGCTGCAATGAAGGACGAGATGACCTACTTCTCGTTCGACCCGGCGACGTACGGCGATACCATCAGGCTCGGATCGACGACGCGGTCGAACTCCGCTTCGCTCACGAAGCCGAGCTGGAGCGCCGCCTCCTTCAGCGTCAGGTCCTTCTCCGCCGCGTGGTGCGCGATCTGCGAGGCCTTGTCGTATCCGATCACCGGCGTCAGCGCCGTCACCAGCATGAGCGAGCGCGCCACGTAATCGGCGATGCGCTTGCGGTTGGGCTCCGTGCCTTCGATCATGTACTTGCGGAAGTTCGTGCAGCCGTCGGCCAGCAGCACGATCGATCCCAGCACATTGTGGATCATCAGCGGCTTGTAGACGTTCATCTCGAGGAAGCCGCCGGCGCCGCCGAAACCCACGGCGACGTCGTTGGCCATCACCTGCACCGCCAGCATCGTCAGCGCCTCGGCCTGCGTGGGATTGACCTTGCCCGGCATGATCGACGAGCCCGGCTCGTTCTCCGGCAGGATCAGTTCGGCCAGTCCTGCGCGCGGCCCGCACGCCAGCAAACGGATGTCGTTGGCGATCTTGTAGAGCGAGCCCGCCAGGGTGCGCAGCGTGCCCGAGAGCTGGACCAGCGCATCGTGCGAGCCCATCACCGTGAACTTGTTGGGCGCCGATTGGAACGGCAGCTTGGTGAGCGCCGCGATCTCGGCCGCCGCGGCCTCGGCGAAGCCCGGCGCCGCATTGATGCCGGTGCCGACCGCCGTGCCGCCCAGCGCCTGCAGGTAGACGCTCTTCAGCGCGTCGTCGATGCGCGCCAGGTTGTCGTCGAGCATCCCGACATAGCCCGACCATTCCTGGCCGAGCGTGATCGGCGTGGCGTCCTGCAGATGGGTACGGCCGATCTTCACGATGTCCGTCCATGCCTGCGCCTTGGCGTCGAGCGAGTGGCGCAACGCCTTCACCGAGGGGACGAGCTGCTGCGTCGTCTCGACCGCGGCGGCGATGTACATGGCCGCCGGGAAGTTGTCGTTCGACGACTGGGACATGTTGACGTGATCGTTGGGGTGCACCGGCTTCTTCGAGCCGAGCGGCGTGCCCGCGATCTGGCAGGCGCGGTTGGAGATCACCTCGTTGACGTTCATGTTGAACTGCGTGCCCGAGCCGGTCATCCAGACGTGCAGCGGGAACATGTCGCGGTGCTCGCCGGCCAGGATCTCGTCGCACACCTGGACGATCAGCCTGTGGATGTCGGCCGGCAGGCGCCCGCTGGCATGGTTCACGTTGGCGCAGGCCTTCTTCAGCACCGCGTAGGCGCCGATCATCTCGCGCGGCATCAGGTCCTTGCCGATGCTGAAATGCTCGATCGAGCGCTGGGTCTGGGCGCCCCACAGCCGGTCGGCAGGGACCGCGATTTCGCCCATCGCGTCGGATTCCTTGCGCATTTCCATGATTTGGGCTCCCTTGCAGGCGATGCGTAACCTTGTACTGCTCCCCGGCTTCATGTGCGACGCCGACCTTTGGGCCGACATGGCCCCCGACCTCGCC
>JAFEFH010000158.1 GCA_018240695.1 Pseudomonadota bacterium
CTCCCCATGACTGAAAATTCCCCTCTCCTCGACGTTGTCCTGCGCGACGAGTACGCGCTGCTGAGCTGTGCTGAGATGGCCAAGGCCGATGCCGCGGCCATCGCCGGCGGCGCCTACGGCACGGAGCTGATGGAAGCTGCGGGCAGGGCGGTCGTGGCCGCCATCTCCGACCATTACCGTCCGCAGCCGGTCATCGTGATCTGCGGCCCCGGCAACAATGGCGGCGACGGCTTCGTGGTCGCGCGCCTGCTGAAATCGGCGGGCTGGTCGGTGCGTGTCGCGCTGATGGGCACGCCCGATCAGCTCAAGGGTGACGCTGCGTGGGCCGCGCGCCTTTGGAAGGGCCCGATGGGCGATCTCGCCACGACGTCGCTGGCCGGCCGGCCGCTGATCGTCGATGCGCTGTTCGGCGCGGGCCTCAACCGCGCGATCGAGGGTGCGGCGGCGGGGCTGATCGGCCGCGTCAACGCCGAGCGCCTGACGGTCGTGTCGGTCGACATCCCCAGCGGCGTCAACGGCGACACCGGCGAGATCATGGGCACGGCCTTCACGGCCACGCTCACCGTCACCTTCTTCCGCGCCAAGCTCGGTCACTACTCCGCCGAGGGCCTGCGGCGCTGCGGCTCGCTGCGCGTGGCCGACATCGGTATTCCCAGCAAGGTGCTCGATGCGGTCGTGCCGCGCGCCTGGCGCAACGATCCGGTCCTGTGGTCGGCGCTGCTGCGCCGCGCGGGCGCGGAGCACAAATACGCCCGCGGCCACCTGACGATCCTGGGCGGCGCGCAGGCGACGGGCGCCGCGCGTCTTGCCGCGATTTCCGCCCGTCGCGTCGGCGCGGGCCTCGCCACCATCGCGTCGCCGCGCGAGGCGATGGCGATCTACCAGATGGCGGAGGCCGGCAACCTCGTCACCGAGGCCGACGACTACCAGGCCTTCACCCATCTGCTGGCCGACGAGCGCCGCAATGCGTTCGTGATCGGCCCCGGCGCCGGCGTGAACGACCGCACGCGTGGCTCGGTGCTGGCGGCACTGGCCTCGCGCCGCGCCGTCGTGCTCGACGCCGACGCCATCACCGCGTTCGCCGACCAGCCGGCGGCGCTCTTCAAGTCGATCGCAGGGCCCGCGCTGATGACGCCGCACGAGGGCGAGTTCCGCCGCCTGTTTCCCGATCTCGCCGCCCTGCCGTCGAAGGTCGAGCGCGCCAAGCAGGCCGCGCAGCGCAGCAACGCCACAGTGCTGCTGAAGGGGCCCGACACCGTGCTCGCCGCACCCGACGGGCGGGCTCTGATCAACGGCCATGCGACGTCGGGCCTTGCGACCGCCGGGTCGGGGGACGTTCTGGCCGGCATGGCGGGCGGGCTGATGGCCCAGGGTCTGGCGCCGATGGCCGCCGGCGCCGCCGCCGCCTGGCTGCATGGCGAGGCTGCCTACCGGTTCCGCCGCCCGGGTCTGATCGCCGAGGACCTGCCGGGGCTGATCCCGGAGGCCCTGGAACGGGCGATTGCGCCGCCGTCGGCCGAGACCAAATAGCCTTCATTGACCGCCCGCCGGGTGACGGGCTAAGACCGCCGCGATTCGGCCCCAACGGGCGGGCGTGGTGAAATTGGTAGACACGCGAGATTTAGGTTCTCGTGCCGCAAGGCGTGGGGGTTCAAGTCCCTCCGCCCGCACCAGACAAGATGAATGGAAGTGAGCAGATGCAAGTTACGGAATTGTCGGCCGAAGGCCTGAAGCGCCAGTTCAAGATCGTCGTTCCCGCCGCCGAGCTGTCGGGCAAGGTCGACGAGCGCCTCAAGGAGCTCGCCCAGACCGCGTCGATGCCGGGCTTCCGCCCGGGCAAGGTGCCGGTGGGCCTGCTGAAGAAGCAGTACGGCCAGGCGCTGTACGGCGAGGCGCTGGAGGCTGCGGTCAACCAGAGCACGGCCAAGGCGATCGAGGATCGCGGCCTGAAGCCCGCGCTGCAACCCAAGGTCGACCTCAAGGCCCTGGAAGAGGGCAAGGATGTCGAGTTCGAGGTCGCGATCGAGGTCCTGCCGGAGATCGGCAAGGTGGATTTCTCGGGCATCGAGCTGGAGCGTCTGAAGGCCGACGTGCCGGCCAAGGACGTCGACGACGCGATGGACCGCATCGCCAAGGCCAATCGCGAGCAGAAGCCCGTCGAGCCGCCGCGTCCGGCGCAGAAGGGCGACGCCATCAAGCTCGACTTCGTGGGCTCGGTCGACGGCGTGGAGTTCCCCGGCGGCGCCGCGCAGGACTACGTGCTCGACCTCGGTTCGGGTTCGTTCATCCCGGGCTTCGAGGACCAGCTGATCGGCGCCGAGGTCGGCAAGCCGCTCGACGTCAAGGTGACGTTCCCCGCCGAGTACGGCGCCAAGGAACTGGCCGGCAAGGACGCCGTGTTCAAGTGCACGGTGAAGGAAATCCGCGAGTACGTGGACAAGCCGGCCGACGATGAGCTCGCGAAGAAGAACAACTTCGAGAACCTCGAAGCCATGCGCAAGGCCGTCTCCGACCGGATTGGCCAGGACTATGCGCAGGTGTCGCGCTCGATGGTGAAGCGCCAGCTGCTCGACAAGCTGGCCGACGCGCACAAGTTCCAGGTGCCGGAAGGCCTCGTCGAGAACGAATTCAACGCGATCTGGCAGCGCGTCGAGGAAGCCAAGAAGAACGGCGAGAAGCTCGAGGACGACGAGGAGAAGATGAAGAAGGAGTACCGCGAGATCGCGGAGCGCCGGATTCGTCTGGGCCTGCTGCTGGCTGACGTCGGCCGCTCGAACTCGATCGACGTGACGCCCGAGGAGCTCAACCAGGCGGTGATGCGGGAAGCGATGCGCTATCCTGGCCAGGAGCGCCAGGTGCTGGAGTTCTACGGCAAGAACGCCGAACTGAAGGAACAGCTGCGCGCCCCGATCTTCGAGGAGAAGACGGTCGATTTCATCCTCGAGCTCTCCAAGGTGAACGAGAAGTCGGTTACCCCGGAGGAACTGCTCAAGGCCGCTCGCGAGGCGGAAGCGGCCGAAGAGAAGGCCGCCGACGCGGCCTGATCGCCAAGGGCGATCCGATCGACAAGATCGATCCCATCGATCCAGAGACGGTGGCCTTGAACCGGGCCGCCGTCGCTGCCACTTTCCAGCGAGACATCACGAAAGGGCCACGCGATGAGTCGCGACCGCGATCCGCTTGAAGTTTACAACAACTACTACGTCCCGATGGTCGTCGAGCAGTCGGCTCGCGGCGAGCGTGGCTACGATATCTGGTCGCGCCTGCTGAAGGAGCGCATCATCTTCCTGAACGGCCCGATCGAAGACAACGTGGCCGGTCTGGTGAGCGCGCAGCTCCTCTATCTCGAGGCCGAGAACCCGACCAAGGACATCTCGTTCTACATCAACTCGCCGGGTGGCGTGGTGACGTCGGGCCTCGCGATCTACGACACCATGCAGTATGTGCGCCCGCAGATCTCGACCCTGGTGTTCGGCCAGGCCGCGTCCGCCGGCTCGCTGCTGCTGATGGCCGGCGCCAAGGGCAAGCGCTTCTCGCTGCCGAACTCGCGCATCATGATCCACCAGCCCTCGGGCGGCGCCCAGGGCCAGGCGACGGACATCGAGATCCACGCCAAGGAAATCCTGCTGACCCGGGCCCGGCTGAACCAGCTCTACGTCCACCATACCGGCCGGACCATCGAGGAAATCGAGAAGGGCATGGAGCGCGACCGCTTCTTCTCGCCGCCGGAGGCCAAGGAATTCGGTCTTATCGACGACGTGCTCGAGAACCGGCCCGTCCCGACCGTCCAGGCGGCCGCCTCCTAAAGGGGCGGCTTGCGACCAATTGTTTGCCGTTCGCAGGTCGACACACCATATTTTGATGTTGTCGCCATCCGTAAGGCGCGTTTAACATAGTCTTGCGTGCGGGCCCGCAGGGTAGCGGGCCCCCCAAGCGGAGGTACGTTACAGACATGCCAGCCGCCAAATCCGGGGGCGACTCCCGTAATACCCTCTACTGCAGCTTCTGCGGGAAGAGCCAGCACGAGGTGCGTAAGCTTATTGCTGGGCCCACCGTGTTCATCTGCGATGAATGCGTGGAACTCTGCATGGACATCATCCGGGAGGAGAGCAAAACCACCCTGGTGAAGTCCAAGGACGGCGTGCCTTCCCCGAAGGAAATCCGCCAGATCCTCGACGACTATGTGATCGGCCAGGAGCGCGCCAAGCGCATTCTCGCCGTCGCCGTGCACAACCATTACAAGCGGTTGAGTCATGGCGGGAAGGCGAACGAAGTCGAGATCGCCAAGTCCAACATCATGCTCATCGGCCCGACGGGCTGCGGCAAGACCCTGCTCGCGCAGACGCTTGCCCGCATGCTGGATGTGCCGTTCACGATGGCCGATGCCACGACTCTGACCGAAGCCGGCTATGTCGGCGAGGACGTCGAGAACATCATCCTGAAGCTGTTGCAGGCTGCCGACTACAACGTCGAGCGGGCGCAGCGCGGCATCGTCTACATCGACGAAGTCGACAAGATCAGCCGCAAGTCCGACAACCCGTCGATCACGCGCGATGTGTCGGGTGAGGGCGTGCAGCAGGCGCTGCTCAAGATCATGGAAGGCACGGTGGCTTCGGTCCCGCCGCAGGGCGGTCGCAAGCATCCGCAGCAGGAGTTCCTCCAGGTCGACACGACCAACATCCTGTTCATCTGCGGCGGCGCCTTCTCGGGCCTCGACAAGATCATCTCGATGCGCCGCCAGGGCACGTCGATCGGCTTCGGCGCCGAGGTGCGCGGTCCGGAAGACCGCCGCACGGGCGAGATCCTGCGAGACCTCGAGCCCGAGGACCTGCTGCGCTACGGCCTGATCCCCGAGTTCGTCGGCCGCCTGCCGGTGGTCGCCACGCTCGAGGACCTCGACGAGAGCGCGCTGGTGGAAATCCTGACCCGTCCGAAGAACGCGCTGGTGAAGCAATACGCGCGCCTCTTCGACATGGAGAACGTGAAGCTCAAGTTCTCCGACGACGCGCTGAAGGCGGTCGCCCAGAAGGCGATCCTGCGCAAGACCGGCGCGCGTGGCCTGCGCTCGATCCTCGAGGTCGTGCTGCTCGACACGATGTACGACCTGCCGTCGCTCGACGGCGTCGAAGAGGTCGTGATCAACCGTGAGGTCATCGAGGGGCGGGCACAGCCTCTCTATGTGCACGGGGAGCGCAAGGAAGGGATCGCCGCATCTCCGGCGTAGTTTTTGCTGCACCGGCGGCGTCCGCCGCCGGCTTTTCCCCGCGGGGCTTGAACAGAGCGCCGTTCAAGCCAATCTTTACACGTGAGTGTGCGCGCTTGCAGGACGCGGATCGCCGACTACGGGGTCCCGGCCGGGGCGCGAGGCAGCTCTAACAGCGTATTGCGAGGCATGAAATGACCGCCCCCACCGTGACGTCCCCCTCCGAAGGAACCGTCTATCCCGTCCTGCCGCTGCGCGACATCGTCGTATTCCCCGGCATGATCGTTCCGCTCTTCGTCGGCCGCGAGAAGAGCGTCAAGGCGCTCGAAGAGGTCATGAAGGACGACAAGCAGATCCTGCTGATCGCCCAGAAGAACGCGAGCCAGGACGATCCGGGCCCCGACGACATCTACAACATCGGCACGCTCGGCACCGTGCTGCAACTGCTGAAGCTGCCCGACGACACCGTGAAGGTGCTGGTCGAGGGCGGCAAGCGCGTGCGCATCACCGGCTACACCGACAAGGCCGAGTTCTTCGAGGCGCGCGCCACGGAGATGGAGGAGGCTGCCGGCGACGCCGCCGAGATGCAGGCCGCCGCCCGCACCGTGGTCTCCGAGTTCGAGAACTACGTGAAGCTCAACAAGAAGGTGCCGCCCGAGGTGGTCGTCTCGATCAACAAGATCGAGGAGCCGGCCAAGCTCGCGGACACGATCTCCGCGCACCTCGCGCTCAAGGTCGCCGAGAAGCAGCAGCTGCTCGAGCTCGACTCCGTGTCGAAGCGGCTGGAGCGGATCCTCGGCCTGATGGAAGGCGAGATCGGCGTCCTCCAGGTCGAGAAGAAGATCCGTAACCGCGTGAAGCGTCAGATGGAGAAGACGCAGCGCGAGTACTATCTCAACGAGCAGATGAAGGCGATCCAGAAGGAGCTTGGCGAGACCGAGGACGGTCGCGACGAGGTCTCCGAGCTGGAGAAGCGCATCAAGAAGACGCGGCTCAGCAAGGAAGCCCGCGAGAAGGCGCATGGCGAGCTGAAGAAGCTCAAGACCATGAGCCCGATGTCGGCCGAGGCGACGGTGGTGCGCAACTACCTCGACTGGCTGCTGTCGATCCCGTGGCGCAAGCCGACCAAGATCATCAAGGACCTCAAGTACGCCGAGGAGATCCTGAACGCGGACCACCATGGCCTGGAGAAGGTCAAGGAGCGCATTCTCGAGTACCTCGCCGTGCAGCAGCGCGTCGACAAGATGAAGGGCCCGATCCTGTGCCTCGTCGGCCCGCCGGGCGTCGGCAAGACCTCGCTGGGCAAGTCGATCGCCAAGGCGACGGGCCGTAACTTCGTGCGCATGTCGCTCGGCGGCGTGCGCGACGAGGCCGAGATCCGCGGCCATCGCCGGACCTACATCGGCTCGCTGCCGGGCAAGGTCATCCAGTCGATGAAGAAGGCGAAGTCGTCGAACCCGCTCTTCCTGCTCGACGAGATCGATAAGCTCGGCGCGGATTTCCGCGGCGACCCGTCGTCGGCGCTGCTCGAGGTCCTCGACCCCGAGCAGAACACGAGCTTCAACGACCACTATCTCGAGGTGGACTACGACCTGTCGAACGTGATGTTCATCACGACCGCCAACTCGCTGCGCATGGCGCAGCCGTTGATGGATCGCATGGAGATCATCCGGCTGGCCGGCTACACCGAGGACGAGAAGGTCGCCATCACCCGCAAGCACCTGATCCCCAAGCAGATCGAGGCGAACGGGCTGAAGGACAGCGAGCTCGACATCACCGACGACGCCGTGCGCGACCTCGTGCGCTACTACACGCGCGAGGCCGGTGTGCGTAACCTCGAGCGCGAGATCGCCAACCTGGCGCGCAAGGCCACCAAGGAAATCCTCATGAAGGGGACGACCAAGGTGAAGGTGAGCGCCAAGAACCTCGACAAGTACGCCGGCGTCCGCCGCTTCCGCTTCGGCGAGGCCGAGCTCGAGGATCTGGTGGGCATCACCACGGGTCTGGCGTGGACCGAGGTCGGCGGCGAGCTGCTGCAGATCGAGGCCGTGCTGGTTCCGGGCCGCGGCCGCGTGACCGTCACCGGCAAGCTGGGCGACGTGATGCAGGAGTCGGTGCAGGCGGCCAACGCCTATGTCCGCTCCCGCGCCGCGGGCTTCGGCATCAAGCAGGCGATCTTCGAGAAGCGTGACATCCACGTGCACGTTCCCGAAGGGGCCACGCCCAAGGACGGTCCGTCCGCCGGCGTGGGCATGATCACCTCGATCGTGTCGGCGCTGACGGGCATCGCGGTGCGCAAGGATGTCGCCATGACCGGCGAGATCAGCCTGCGCGGCCGGGTCCTGCCGATCGGCGGCCTGAAGGAGAAGCTGCTGGCGGCGTTGCGCGGCGGTCTCAAGACCGTGCTCATTCCCAAGGAGAACGAGCGCGATCTGCCCGAGATCCCGGACAACGTGAAGAAGGGCCTGGAGATCGTCCCGGTGTCGACCGTGGACGAGGTTCTGGCCCGCGCGCTGGTGAAGCCGCTGGTGCCGGTCGAGTGGACCAACGACCTCGAGCCGGTCGTGAAGAAGCCCGAGGGCCCGGAGGCCGTCGTCGCCCACTGATCCGGCGCCGAGACGGTACGGAAACAGGCAAAGCCCCGGAGCGATCCGGGGCTTTGTCATGTCCAGAGCCCCTAGGTGAAGCGGGGAGAAGGGGCCTGCGGCACAAAATATGGTGGATCGGCGTTGACGCCGTTTTCCCGCCAACCCTACACTTCAACTTGCAGGATTCATGTTGGGGACTGGGCCGTGAACAAGAACGATCTGATTGCCGCCGTTGCCGCTTCCACCAACCTCTCGAAATCCGATGCGGCAAATGCGATCGATTCGATCCTCACCGTTATCACCAAGTCGCTGAAGAAGAAGGACAAGGTCCTGCTGGTGGGTTTCGGCACGTTCCAGGTGTCGCGCCGCAAGGCCGGCGAGGGACGCAACCCGCAGACCGGGGAGAAGATCAAGATTCCGGCGGCCAACGTGCCGCGGTTCAAGGCCAGCAAGGCTTTGAAGGACGCGATCAACTAGCTCTTGAAGCTGGATGGTGGGCGATGACGGGATCGAACCGCCGACCAGTCCCGTGTAAAGGGAATGCTCTACCGCTGAGCTAATCGCCCGGCGCGCGTGGTAGCACGCGTCCGCGACTTCGCGCCACCATTTCGCAGGTCGTGGGAAAGCTCTGATTTTTCGGGCACTTACGAACCGTTCGCAGGTGCCACAAGCTTGACACCCCATAGGGGGTCCTTTATCTCTCCGCGCGCCGTTTGGGGCTATTGCGGGCGTAGTTCAGTTGGTTAGAACGCCGGCCTGTCACGCCGGAGGTCGCGGGTTCGAGTCCCGTCGCTCGCGCCAGCCCAAACGCTGGCAGCCCAAGGGGGAAGGGGTGACGATGGAAGCTCTTCTAAGCGAATATCTTCCAATCCTGATCTTCCTCGGACTGGCCCTCGGGCTGGTGGGTGCCATGCTGGGCGGGTCGTACCTGATCGCCAAGCAGCATCCGAACTCGGAGAAGCTGTCGCCGTTCGAGTGCGGCTTCGCCCCGTTCGACGACGCGCGCGGTCAGTTCGACGTGCGCTTCTACCTGGTCGCCATCCTCTTCATCATCTTCGACCTCGAGGTCGCCTTCCTCTTCCCGTGGGCCGTGGCCCTGGGTGACATCGGCCTCTTCGGCTTCTGGTCGATGATGCTGTTCCTCGGCGTCCTCACCGTCGGCTTCATCTACGAATGGCGCAAGGGAGCGCTCGAATGGGAGTGATCCAGCCCCAATCCAATTCCCGATCGAACGCCGCTGCGGAAGCGGCATTGTCGCGCGCCCTGAACGACGAACTGGCCGACAAGGGCTTCGTCGTCGCCCAGCTCGACAAGCTCATCACCTGGGCGCGCACCGGCTCGATGTGGGGCCTGACCTTCGGCCTCGCGTGCTGCGGCGTCGAGATGATCCACTGCTGGATGAGCCGCTACGATCTCGACCGCTTCGGCTTCGCGCCGATGCCGAGCCCGCGCTCGGCCGACGTCATGATCGTGGCCGGCACGCTCACCAACAAGATGGCTCCCGCGCTGCGCAAGGTCTACGACCAGATGGCCGAGCCGCGCTACGTGATCTCGATGGGCTCCTGCGCCAACGGCGGCGGCTACTATCACTACAGCTATTCCGTCGTGCGCGGCTGCGACCGCATCGTGCCGGTCGACATCTACGTGCCGGGCTGCCCGCCGACCGCCGAAGCGCTGCTCTACGGCGTGCTCCAGTTGCAGAAGAAGGTCCGCCGCACCGGAACGCTGGTGCGATAGTGGAGGATCTCGGCAAACACGTCGTCGACGTCAGCGGCTCCACGACCGGCATGTCGGTTCGCCTGGGCGAGCTGATGATCGAGACGACGCCGGACAAGGTGCTGGCGCTGCTGACGTTCCTGCGCGACGACCCGAAGTGCCTGTTCACGCAGCTGGTCGACATCTGCGGCGTCGACTGGCCCGAACGCGCCAAGCGCTTCGACGTCGTCTACAACCTGCTCAGCCTCAAGAACAACCAGCGCGTCCGCGTGAAGGTCGCGACCGACGAGACGACGCCGGTGCCGTCGGCCGAGCCGGTGTTCAAGGCGGCGGGCTGGTTCGAGCGCGAGGCCTACGATCTCTACGGCATCTGGTTCGCCGACCATCCCGACCTGCGCCGCATCCTCACGGACTACGGGTTCGAGGGGCATCCGATGCGCAAGGATTTTCCGCTGACCGGCTTCGTCGAGTTGCGCTGGGACGACACGCAGCGCCGCGTCGTCTACGAGCCGGTGAAGCTGCAACAGGAGTTCCGCCGCTTCGACTTCCTGAGCCCGTGGGAAGGCGGCATCCCGCACGAGCTGCCGGGCGACGAGAAAGCCACGAAGAGCTGACATGTCCGACGTCGAGATCAAGACCCTGACGATGAACTTCGGGCCGCAGCATCCGGCGGCCCACGGCGTGCTGCGCCTGGTCGTCGAGATGGACGGCGAGATCGTCGAGCGCTGCGACCCGCATATCGGCCTGCTGCATCGCGGCACCGAGAAGCTGATCGAGTACAAGAGCTACCTCCAGGCGGTGCCGTACTTCGACCGGCTCGACTACGTGTCGCCGATGAACCAGGAGCACGCCTACGCCCTGGCCGTCGAGAAGCTGCTCGGCATCACCGCGCCCGAGCGCGGCCAGTACATCCGCGTGCTGTTCTCCGAGATCACCCGCATCCTCAACCATCTGCTGAACGTGACGACGTTCGCGATGGATTGCGGCGCGCTGACGCCGCCGCTGTGGGGCTTCGAGCAGCGCGAGCTGCTGATGGAATACTACGAGGGCGTGTCGGGCTCGCGCATGCACGCCGCGTACTTCCGTCCGGGCGGCGTCCACCAGGACCTGCCAGCGGGCATGCTCGATTCCATGGATGCGTGGATCAAGCAGTTCTATCCGTTCCTCAAGGACATCGAGAAGCTGCTGAACGACAACCGCATCTTCCGCATGCGCACCGTCGACATCGGCGTCGTGTCGGCGGAGCAGGCGATCGAGTGGGCGTTCTCGGGCCCGATGATCCGCGGTTCGGGCCTGGCGTGGGACCTGCGCAAGTCGCAGCCCTACGACGTTTACGAGCGCATGGAGTTCGACATCCCGGTCGGCCACACCGGCGACTGCTATGCGCGCTATCTCGTGCGCATCGAGGAGATGTACCAGAGCTGCCGCATCATGGAGCAGTGCATCAAGGCGCTGCGCACCGTTGGCGGCCCGGTCCGCGTCGACGATCGCAAGATCGCGCCGCCGCGCCGCTCGGAGATGAAGGGCTCGATGGAAGCGATGATCCATCACTTCAAGCT
>JAFEFH010000159.1 GCA_018240695.1 Pseudomonadota bacterium
CGCGGCGTCGTGGCGCCCTCGAATGCCGACAGCGAGCCCTGGAGGAAGGCCCATCGGAATTGCTTCGCCTCCGGCTCGGAAACACTGATCCCGGACGAGACGCCGCCGGTCATCTCCATGGCCAGCGACACGAAGCGCGGCAGGACCTTTTCGGGTCCGGTGGCCATGTGAGCGGCGAGCTCTTGGATCGCTTCCTTCACGCGGCGCTGGGGAATGGGCGTAACCGGGCGCTCGGCCAGTTCACGGGTGACGAACACCTCGTCGAACGTCGCTGTCGCGGTGGGCGTTTTGAGGTCGCGAATCATCCTGCCGTCCCCTCTGAGGGCGCATGGTAGCCGTTCCGGTCCCCGCTGTCCGAACGCAGATCGGGCCGTTACCGTACCGAGCGACTTTCACGGGCCGCCTTGGCACCATGCGGTGTGACGCCAGCGCGTTCGCGGTCGACGGTGGCAAGAAGAAGCTGGTCGCCTCGATGACCGGTACCCTGGTGGCGCTATTCGGGCGCCGGCTTGGCCTCGAACGCGCTTTCGACCGGATTCTTCTGCGGAACGATTCGCCTTCCGGATGCATTGTGTCTGGAGGCATACATTCACGGGAGGAGTGGCCATGTCGACCCATGACCATGGCAACCGACTCTTGGGTGGAATGTCGCCCGCGCTCCAGACCGTTCTGGCGGAAGCCGGCGAAACCGTCGACCTTCCTCTCGGCAGGGTCCTGGTTGAACCGGGGCAGTCCATCGACTGCTGCTATTTCGTCAATTCCGGGCTGATCTCGGTGATCGCCGCCGGCGCGCGGGGCAAGGTCGAGGTGGGACTGATCGGCAGCGAAGGCTGTGCGGGCGTCTCTGCCCTCCTGGGGGCGGACCGCGCGCCCCACGAATGGCTGGTGCAGACTGCGGGACGTGCCTTGCGTCTGCCGGTGGCGCCGTTCCTGCGCCTCTTTCAAGCCGATCCCGGGCTGAAGGCGCGGATGCTCCGCTATGCGCATGTGCTGTTCGTCCAGGCGAGTGAGACCTCGCTTTCTTTCGCGTTGGGATCCTTGTCACAGCGTCTGGCGCGCTGGCTCCTGATGGCCAACGACCGGCTGGGCGGCGATGAAATCCATATGACCCACGAATTCCTCTCCGTCATGCTGGCGGTGCGGCGCGCGGGCGTGACGGTGGCGCTGCACGAGCTGGAGGGAAAGCACCTCATCCGCTCCCAGCGCGGGGTCGTCACCTTGCGGGATCGGGAGGGACTCGCGCGGGAAGCCGGCGGCTTCTACGGTGTCGCCAAGGCGGAGTACGAACGCGTATTGGGGCCCGGCGCCGCGTGGAGTGACGGAGAAATGCTGCCACCCAATGCGCTGCACGCCAGTTCCTAGTCGGACTCCCGTCGTGCGGTTCGCGTTTGCGCCCACGTTCGGCCTGTTCCGTGGAGGGCCGTGCGCAAAGGAAAAGCCGGGGCTTTCGCCCCGGCTCTTTCCTCTACCCCTTCGCCGTCTGGCTCTTCGAATGAGCCATGTCGGACTTTTCGCGCGCGGACTTGGAGTTGTTCTGCGCCTGGGTCGAATGCTCCATGCCCTTGGCGTGATCGCCGCGACCGTGAGCTTCGGCGGCGGAACGATGCGACTTCGCCGCGTTCTCGTGATGCTCGGCCGCCGTGTTGTGGGCTTCCTTCGGCATTTGATGCTCCTTTGCTTGCCGGATGATTCCGACGATGAGGAAACGTGTGCCGAGAGAGCGCCGTTGCCGCGTCGTACATCAACGTACGGAAGCGCCGCCTTGTTGTCGCACGCGCGTGCCGTTGCCCGTGAACGGTCGCTCGCGTGATCCTGCCGGAACGCAGCAAATACGGGCGCCTGGGTCGCAAGGTGCCTTATTGCCGGCCCAAACGTTACCTAGTTGGCAGGACCGCGCTGCCGTTCGTCCACAGTCCAGGGGCACCGTTTGGAAAGCCGCGTCCCGCCGCCGATACCGATCGACGACCGCGCCACGCGGAGCGGACGCTTCCTGCTGGCCGCCTTCCTCTTCGGGCTGCTGTTCATCTTCCTGCTGTTGCTGGGCGCGTGGGGCCTGCGGACTATACCGTCGCTCCTGTCGGTCCGGCTCGCGAGCGCCGACCAGGCCGCCGCCGAGCCTGCGCCGCCGCCCGCGCCGGATCCGAGCCCGGTACTGAAAGCATCGCTCGACGATCTGCGTGCCGAGCAGGCGAAGCTCTCGGCGCAGCGCGCATCGCTCGACGGCGATCTCAAGCGCAAGACGGAGCAGTGCGCGGCGGTCGTTGTCCCCCCGCCATCTCCGCCGCCGAAGCCGGTCGAGGTGCCCAAGCCCCAGGCTGCGGCACCCAAGCCCGCGCCGCCGCCGCCGCCCAAGCCTGCGCCGCCGGTCCAGGCCGCACCGCCGCCGCCGCTGCCCGCCGACAAGTGGGCGAACCGGGACCTCAGCGCGTTGCAGGGCTGCTGGGATCTCGGCCACGAAGCCTCGACCGTGATGGGCCGCACCGGCGGCGTACGCTCGCAGGAGGAGTGCACGACCAAGGTCGGGCGCATCTGCTTCGACGCCAACGGGCGCGGCGTGCGCGAGCAGACGATCAGCTGCCCGCGCGCCGGCACCATGTCGTGCCGCGCGCCGGTCGTCGGGCAGTTCACCGCCCAGGGCACGTTCCAGACGACGCAGAAGGATGTCGACTGCCAGGGCGGGTCGAACGCCACCTGGGTCGGTCGCACGCTCACCTGCCGGCGGGTCGATGACACCCAGGCCGCCTGCCGCGACGGCGGCCGGCCCGACATGGGCTTCCCCGCGCAGGACCAAGCGTTCCGGCGCGCGCAGTAGGGAGGAAGCGCGCTAGGTCGAGGTCTTCTTGCGGATCGCCTCGACGAGCTCCGCGTAGGAATAGGGCTTGGAGAAGAACTGGCTGCCGGCAGGGAGGTCCCGGGCGACCGACGGCGGCATCTTTCCCGAGGTCACCATCAGCGCGATGCGCGGCCATTTGGCGTGAATGAACTGCGCGAGGTCGAGCCCGTCCATCTTCCCGGGCATGTTGATGTCGGTGAAGACGACGCTGACCTCTGGCTGGTCGCCGAGCGCCTCGAGGGCCGCGTCGGCGTTGGCGGCGGAGATCACCTGGAAGCCCGCGCTTTCCAGGGTCTCGGTAACCGACAGCCGGATCAACGCTTCATCCTCGACGATCAGGATGGTCTTGTCGGCGGGCGGGGTCACGACGCTTCTCTCCTTCCGGGACGTTCGATGCGGACGGCTGGCGCTTTCCGCCGAAGATACGTTCGCTGGAGGACCGAGGTTGCGCGCATTTTTGAGGTGAACCGTTCGCGCGCTTCTGCGTATGGGCGGCTAGCGCTTCACTTTTCGCGGGCCGGCCACGTCACCGCGAGAGCGACGAGCGCGAGGGCAAAAGCCTGCGGCAGCGACGTGCGGCAAGTGTCAAACAACATGCGGCGGGTTCAAGCGGGCCAGCGCTTTGTCGACGAACGTGACCATGTTGGGTGTTTTGACAGATGACGCCTATGGTTGAGGCGCATGACTCTTGTTCAGTCTTCCTGTCATCCCGGGCGTAATTCCTGTCATCCCGAGCGAAGCGAGGGATCCTTCGTTTTTGCCGCCGCGCAAGAATCCCTCGCTTCGCTCGGGATGACAAAAGCGAGACGCTGCGCCTGGTTTTATTTTCCCCTTACTAAAACGGGGAAAAGGGACCTAGTGCAGCTTGCGGCGGTCGCGCGGCGCGGTGGCGGGGCCGGCGGGCGCGGTACGCGGGCGGTCGACGGACGGGACGGGGCCGGAATGATGGCCGACCATGTGCCAGCCGTCGCTCTGGCGCACGAAGCTGTTGGTCGCCATGAGCTGGCCTTCGGCCAGGATCTCGCGGCAGATCACGAGCGCGAGCCCGGCGCGGCCGATCACCAGCTCGTCGGCGCAGCGCACCTTCGGCGCCTCGGGATGGCGCAGGAT
This sequence comes from Pseudomonadota bacterium, assembly GCA_018240695.1. Classification (GTDB taxonomy): domain Bacteria; phylum Pseudomonadota; class Alphaproteobacteria; order Reyranellales; family Reyranellaceae; genus Reyranella. The sequence goes on from JAFEFH010000159.1 coordinate 3,944, forward strand.
GCCGCGCCAACTCGACATGATCTCGCCGCGGTCGATCAGCGGGGCCTGGCCGGGATGCAGGCAGACCATCGTGCCGGTCGGCGCCCACAGGAGTTCCATCGCGGCGTAGTCGCGTTCGTTGAAGGCGCGATAGAAGGTGCGGTTGGTCGCGAGGACGGCCTCGCGTTCCTCGTCGTCGAATTCCGCGAGGAGCGGCGGCAGGCGGGGCGGGCGTCGGGGCATTCGACCGTCGAAACTCCCAGGTTGCGTCCTGTAGGATTACCCGACAGAGATTGAGACTTCCAAACAGGAATCACGATGTCCATCCCCAAGCTGGAATTCCCGCCCTTCCACCTGCCGCCCGAGGCCGAGGCGCTGCGCGGCGAGGTCCGCGCCTTCCTCAAGGACATCGTGCCGAGGGTGAAGACCGAGGACCGCTTCGCGAGCTGGAACACCCACTCGCCGGAGTTCAGCAAGGCGCTGGGCGGCAAGGGCTGGATCGGCATCACCTGGCCCAAGCAGTATGGCGGCGCCGAGAAGAGCTTCCTCGACCGCTACGTCGTGACCGAGGAGCTGCTCGGCAATCTGGCGCCGGCCGGCGCGCACTGGGTGGCCGACCGCCAGTCGGGCCCGCTGCTGCTGCGCTTCGGCACCGAGGAACAGCGCCAGGCGATCCTGCCGAAGATCACGGCGGGCGAGTGCTTCTTCTCGATCGGCATGAGCGAGCCCGATTCGGGCTCGGACCTCGCGTCGGTGCGCACGCGCGCCGAGCCGGTGCCGGGCGGCTTCCGCGTCAACGGCACCAAGGTCTGGACCTCGGGCGCGCATCGCAACCACTACTGCATCACCCTGGTGCGCACGTCAGGCCAGCACGGCGACCGCCACAAGGGCCTCAGCCAGCTGCTGGTCGACCTCAAGACGCCGGGCGTCACCATCCGGCCGATCATCAACCTCGCCGGTCGCCACGACTGGAACGAGGTGACGTTCAGCGACGCCTTCATTCCCGAGAGCTGCCTGATCGGCAACGAGGGCGACGGCTGGCTCCAGGTGACGAGCGAGCTGGCGTTCGAGCGCTCCGGCCCCGAGCGCTTCATGCAGAACTTCTACGTGCTGCGCGAGCTGGTGCGGGTGCTGGGCCGCAACCCGTCGCCGCGCGCCGCCTCGATCCTGGGCCGCCTGATCGCGCGGCTGTGGACCTTGCGGCAGATGTCCGTCGCCGTCGCCGGCATGATGCAGGGCGGCAAGTCGCCGGCCATCGAGGCGGCGCTGGTGAAGGACCTCGGCACGATCTACCAGCAGGACCTGCCGGAGATCGCGCGCGTGATCGCCGAGTCCGACGCCACCACCGAGGACGATCTCGCGGATTTCCTCGATATCGCCCAGTACGCCACCATGATGGCGCCCAGCTACACCATCCAGGGCGGCACCACCCAGGTCCTGCGCGGCATCGTCGCCCGCGGCCTCGGGCTCAGATAACTGCCTCCCCTTGGCGGAGCCCGCCAAGGGGAGGTGCCCTCGTCATACGAGGGCGGAGGGGTCAAAGACCCGGCATGAATTCTTACCGGGGCTCACCCCCTCCGTCGGCGAAGACGCCGACACCTCCCCCGAAGACGGGGGAGGGGCTGTAGATGGAGAGTCTTTATGGATCGTGATACCCGCGACATGCTGCTCGAGACCGCCGGCCGCTTCTTCACGGAGCGCTGCGGCCGCGAGGTGGTGAACGACGTCGAGAAGGGCGCCTGGCCCGCCGATCTCTGGAAGGAGATCGAGGAGATGGGCCTGCCGCTGATCGCGGTGGCCGAGGACAAAGGCGGGGTGGGCGGCACGCTCGCGGACATGCTGGCGCTGCTGCGGCTGGCCGGCGCGCACGCCGTGCCCGTGCCGCTGGCGGAGACGGCGCTGGCCAACCTTCTGATCGCCGCCAGTGGGGGCGAGGCGACGCCCGGACCGGCCAGTCTGGCGTTGGGCGATGTAAAGATTACGGGCGGACGGGTCTCCGGGACGGTCGCGCGGGTGCCGTTTGCCACGGTTTGCGAGCGTTTTGTCGTCGTTTCGGGCAAGACCCTCGCGGTCGTCGGCAAAGGCGGTGTCAAGATCGAGGCCAAGCCGACCCATGCGGGCGAACCCTACGGCACGGTGAGCTTCGACAACGCGGCGGCCGAGTTCCACGGGGCGTCGGCGGTGTCGGGCGAGCGCGCGCTGGAGCTGGCGGCGCTGATGCGGGCCATGCAGATGGCGGGCGCCGCCGACAAGGTGCTGGCGACGGCCGTCGAGTACTCCAAGCAGCGGGTGCAGTTCGGCAAGCCGATCTCCAACTTCCAGGCGATCCAGCACATGCTGGCCGAACTGGCGAGCTGCGTGGCCGCGACCATCGCCTCGGCCGAGGCGGCATCGCGCGATGCCGACGAGGGCGGCCTGGCGGAAGGCGGCGCGTTCTCGATCGCCGCCGCCAAGAGCCAGTGCTCGGACTTCGCCCAGCGCATCGCGGCCATCTCCCACCAATCGATGGGCGCGATGGGCTTCACGCACGAGCACATCCTGCACCACTACACGCGCCGGCTCTGGGTGTGGCGGCGGGATTTCGGTTCGGAGAGCTTCTGGGGCGGGAAGATCGGCGCGGCCTATGCCAAGGCCGGGCCGGACAAGCTCTGGGAGGGGCTCAGCGCCAGCCGGTACGCGGCCTAGCGGGCGACCTTCCTAGCGGGCGATCGTGGCCAAGCCGGCGTCGATGTCGGCCGAGCTGAGTTCCCAGGTGTTGTCGAAGTTGGCGACGATCTCGCGCATGAACACCGCGTGCAGGGCCTCGGCCTTCTTCGCATCGCCGAGATGGTCGACCAGCAGGGCGAAGGCCAGTTGCGCGGGCTCCGGCCCCTCGTAGCTCCACTCGAAGCCGTTGTTGGTGAAGGACTTGAGGTCGGTGTGCGGGGAGAGCGGCTGGCCGTCGACCGTCACCTGGATGCCGTCGATGGTGCGGTCGCCGGCGTATTGCTTCTCTGGGGTCTTCATTTCTTGGCGACCTCGGGGAAGATCCAGAGCGCCACGACCATGAAGGGACCGAGGAAGGTGATGGCCCATTGCGGCCCGGTCTGGCCGAGCGCGCGCATGTAGAACCAGCCGGCGATCGCGGCGAGGGCGACCATCAGGGTGAGGGGGAATTTGACGCGGAACGGCATGATGGTTCTCCGCGCTACTCGGCCGGCTGCAGGCCGGCGGCCTTGCCGCGCGGCGTGCGCGAGGTCTTGCGCATGTCGGTCTTGAGGTACTTCGTGCTGTAGCCGTTGAACAGCGTGCCGAGCAGGCCGCGATTGAGGTCGGAGGTGCGGAACGCCCAGTCCATCACCGGGAAGGTGAGGTTCATGTTGCGCTCCATCATGATCGACTGGGCATGGTGGGCGGTGTGGTGGCGGCGCAGCGTGTTCACGAACGGCATGTTGCGCACGAAGAAGTTGTCGTTCACGTGGCAGCAGTAGTGCATGAACTCGTAGGCGAGGTAGAGCGACGTCGTCGTGGTGATGAACAGCCAGCCCACGTTGGCGCCGAACAGGAAGCCGAACACGATGGCGCCGGGGATCGACATCAGGGTGAAGGCGGCCAGCGCATAGGGCGGGAAGAAGGTCACGCGATAGTCGAGATGGTCGGCGAAGCGCATCTCGTGCTCGGTGAAGAACTGGTGGTGCATCAGGGTGTGGCGGTTGTAGACCGCGCGGAACAGGGCATTGGTCGAGGGGCGGTGCATCACGTAGCGGTGCAGCCACCATTCGAAGAAGTTGCAGAACAGGAAGGTGACCGGGACGGTGAGCCACTCGAGCGGCTGCACGTCCTTGATGTTGGCGATGTAGATGTAGAGCTCGGTGAAGCCGATCACGTAGATCAGCGCGATGTGGAGCCAGCCATTGTACCAGCCGGTGACGCGCTCGCGGTACGTCTGGCGGTACTTGCGCTGGCGGTCGGTCATGTCGCTCGAAGCCAGTTCCATGGTCGTCTCCTCGGGAGTGTGCAACTGATATATCAGTTGCATGTCATGACGTCAAAACTCGATGACCGAGCGGATTCCCTTGCCCGCCCGCAGGTCCTCGAAGCCGGAATTGATCTCCTCCAGCTTGAGATGGCGGGTGACGTAGGTGTCGAGGTCGAGCCGGCCCTCGAGATAAGCCCTTGCCAGCATGGGGAAATCCCGGTTGGGCCGGGCGCCGCCGTAGGAGCTGCGCACGATCCGCTTCTCGCCCATCAGCGCGCCCCAGCGGAAGGCCACGTCCTCGTTCACGCCGGTCTTGCCCAGCCACACGATCTGTCCACCGGTCCGGCAGGCCTCGGCAGACAGGCGGAAGGCGGGGGCATTGCCCGCGGACTCGAGCACGCAGTCGACGCCGCGGCCCTGCGTGACGCCGCGTGCGATGGCGAGCGCATCCTCCTCCGGCACGGCGGCGGTGTGCGTCGCGCCGAGGCGCCTGGCGAGCGCGAGGCGGTCCCTGTTGCGGTCGACGGCGACGATCGTCGTGGCGCCGGCCATCTGCGCGCCCTGGATCGCCGACAGGCCGACCGCGCCGCAGCCGATCACCATCACGCTCTCGCCGTAGCCGAGGCGCGCAATGTTGAGCGCGGCGCCGACGCCGGTCATCACGCCGCAGCCGATCAGGCAGGCGCGGTCGAGCGGCATGTCGGCCGGCATGGCGATGGCGCAGGCGTCGGTGACGATCGCGTACTCGGCGAAGCCCGCGATGTAGAACATGGTGCGCAGCGTCTCGCCGTTCAGGCGCAGCCGCGTCGTGCCGTCGATCTGCACCGCCTGCGGGCCGTGGCCGATATAGGTCTCGCACAGGATCGGCTGGTCGCGCTCGCAGTGGAAGCAGTGGCCGCAATGGGGGTTCCACGACAGCACGACCTTCTCGCCCCGGCGCTTGGCGCCGACGGCGCTGCCGACCTGTTCGATCGTGCCCGCGGTCTCGTGGCCGAGCACGATCGGCATCGGATAGACGAGCTGGCCCTCGATCACCTCGAGATCGGTGTGGCAGAGGCCGGCGGCGGCGACCTTCACCAGCACGTCGGTGGGCTGGAGCGCGGTGCACTCGATCTCCTCGATGGTGATCGGTGTCCTGGGTTGGCGAAGGACGGCGGCGCGGAACTTCATGACGGGTCACCCGATCGATTTGCGCGAGAAATCCTGGATATGGTCGATCAGCCGGTCGGACGCCTTGGCCGCGGCGTCGGCGTCGCCCTTGGCGATGGCGCGCGCCACGCCGGCATGCAGCCGCGCGGTCAGCGGCAGGTCGGCCACCTGCTTGTAGTGGACGTACCAGAAGCGCCGCGCGAGGCCGTTCATCACGCGCATCGCGGCCGTCGCGAACTCGTTGGCCGCCGCCTCGAGCAGCAGCAGGTTGAAGGCGCGATCGAGCCGCATGAACGCCACGTCGTCCTCGCGCTTGGCGGCGGTCTCCATCTCGTCGGCGATGGTGCCGAAGCGCCGGCGCTGCTCGGCCTCGCCGCGTTTGGCGGCCGAGCGGGCGAGCAGGCGCTCGATCTCGCGGCGCACCTCGAGCAGCCGCAGCTGCGCGGCGACGTCGATCTCGGTGACGATGATGCCGCGGCGCGGCAGGATCTGCACCAGCCCTTCGTTGGCCAGCCGTTGCAAGGCTTCGCGCACCGGCGTGCGGCCGAGCCCGAGGCGTGCGCTGAGGCCGGCTTCGCTGACGACGCTGCCGGGCGGGATGCGCAAGGTGACGATCTCTTCCTCGAGCGCGCGCCACGCCCGTTCCGTCAACGGCGTGTCGTCGCTCGCGACGGCGACACGCCGGGGCGCCTTGGACTTCGTCGATCTGGCTTGTTCCAACAGTGACACCGCTTGTTATATGTCACTGATATATCAGATGGGCCGATCAGGCCAGCATCTTCACCAGGGCGCGGATGCTGCCGGAGGCGGCGGCGTTGGCCGAGCGCTCGAAGGCGCGATAGAGGCGGATCACGTCGGCGCCGGCCTTGGTGAGCCGGGCGCCGCCGCCACCGCCGCCGCCGACCTGCGCCGCGACCAGCGGCTCGGCGAAGGTGCTGTTGAGCTCGTCGATCAGCAGCCATGCCTGGCGATACGACATCTCGAGCGCGCGGCCGGCGGCCGAGATCGAGCCGGTCTCCTTGACCAGTTCGAGCAGGCGCACCTTGCCGGGACCGAGCGAGCGCTTGTCGCCGAAGTCGAGGCGCAGATGCAGCGAAGGGGTAACGCGCGCGCGAGCCATCGCGCGATTATGGAGCGTTATCCCGAAAAGGGAATACGGCTGGAGGGGCCGCGGTTAGCGGCGCCACCAGCCGCGCTTGGGCTTTTCCGGCGGTGCGTCGGCCGAGATCGTGGGGATCGCGGGCGCGGGCGGCGGTTCGGCGGCGGCCGGCACCGGCTGCGGCGCCGAGGCGACCACGGGTTCCGGCGGCGGAGCCATGACCGGCATTACCGGCGGCTCGACGGGCGTTGCAACCGGCGCGGCCTCGAACGGCGCATGCTCGACCGGCATGTGGCCGTTCTGCATCTGCTCCACGGGCTGGCCGTCGATCGGCGTCGCAGGCTGCTCGCTCCAGGCGTTGCCGTTCTCGTGACCGCTGCTCTCCGCGTCGCTCTCGCGCGCGGCAGGCTCGTTGCCATCGCCTTCGCCGTTCTCGCGACGACGGCGGCGGCCACCGCGACGGCCGCGACGACGACGGCGCTCGCCGTCACCTTCGGCGCGCTCGCCTTCAGCCTGCTCGCCGTCGGCGCGCGCTTCGCCAGCGTCGCCGTTGTCGTCGCCGGACTCGGCGCGGTTCTCGTCGCGCGGCTCGTCGCCCTCGGCGCGAGCGGGGCGGTCGTCGCCACCTTCGCCCTCCTCGCGGCGTCCGCCACGACGGCGGCGGCGCCGGCGGCGGCGGCCGCGATCGTCGCCGTTGGCGTCGTCGCCGCGGCGCTCGCTGCGGCCCTCGCCACCCTCGGCATCGCCGTCGCTCTCGGCGATGTCGTGCGGCTCGCCGGCTTCGGGCGCGTCACCGTCGGGCGCGTTGCGGGACACTTCGTCGTAGCTCGCCCGCGCCAGCTCGCGCTCGGGACGGCTGTCGTCGCCGCCGCGGCGCGAGCGCACGCGCTCGATCTCGCAGTCGGCGGCATGCAGGCCCTCGTCGGCCTCGA
>JAFEFH010000015.1 GCA_018240695.1 Pseudomonadota bacterium
ATCGCCACTCGCTTCGACAAGCTCGCAAGGAACTTCCTTGCCGCTGTCGCTCTCGCTTCAGCACGTCTCTGGATGAGGGCTTATGAGTCCACTACCTAGACCGGCGGTTTAAACCAGCGGAACGTAGTCGTATTCGCCGATGCCCTGCATGATCAGGAAGGTGAGCGACGTCTGGCCGGCGTTGGTGACGAGGTGCGGGCGTCCCGGTGCGGCAACGAACGTTTCGCCGGGCTTCAACCGGACTTCCTGCTTGGGATCCTGGAGGAACAGCTGCATCTCGCCTTCCAGCACATAGAAGGTATCGGAGATCTTCGTATGCGAGTGCCACGGCACGGTCTGCGTCGGCGACAGTTGCAGCTCGCTGATCCGGAAGCCCGGCCGCTCGGCATGCCGGGCGCGGCGCTCGACCTCGTAGAGATGGCTGGCGTCCTTGACAGCCGCGCGGGTGTTCGATGCTTTCATGGAGGAAGCATAATCCCGGCGCAAATCACCAACAAGGACAGAGGCGCGCATCGCTGATAGTACAGTCGCCATGCTTACGATCTATGGTGTCTACCGCTCCCGCGCCTCCCGCAACATCTGGCTCGCCAACGAGTTGGGCGTTCCCTTCAAGCTCGTGCCGATCATCCAGCACTACCGCCTGAAGAAGCCGATCGCGCCGGACGTCGTCCACACCAGGTCGCCCGAATTCCTGAAGGTCAATCCGAACGGCCACGTGCCGTCGATCGACGACGACGGCGTCGTCCTGCACGAGTCGCTGGCGATCAATCTTTACCTCGCCAAGAAGCATGGCGGGCCGCTCGCGCCTGCGAATGTCGCCGAAGACGGTGCGATGTCGATGTGGTCGCTGTGGGCGGTGACCGAGGTCGAGCCGCATTCCCTGTTGCTGGCGACCAAGGGCATCACCGAACCGGAGATCGCGGCCCTGCGCGGCCCCTTCGCGGTGCTCGACAAGGCGCTGGCCAAGGACGGCTATCTTGTCGGTGGCCGGTTCACCGTCGCCGACATCAATGTCGCGGAAATCGTGCGCTACGCCATGGGCGCGCCGCAACTCTTCGACGCCGCGCCGAACGTCAAGAAGTGGCTCGCCGCCTGTCAGGCGCGCCTGGCGTTCAAGACAATGTGGGCTGCCCGCGACAAGGAGCCGGCATAGCCTCAGCCAACGGGAGTCCTTCGTGGACCTGGACAAGGACCGGCTGGCCAAGCTGCTGAGCATGACCGGCAGCGATCACGATGCCGAGGCCCTGGCGGCGATCCGCAAGGCCAACGATCTCCTGCGCGCGCATCGCAAGAGCTGGCCCGACGTGCTGGGCCTCTCCAAGCCGCCGATCGAGCCGCCGCCCGCTCAACCGAGCACATCCTGGCAAGTGGACCGGCGTCAGCCGCCGCCACAGCAACGGCCCGGCTACCAGCGCCTGCGCGACTATCGCGACGACTTGCGGCAACAGCCGTTCCTGCCGCGTCTGCTCGGCTTCCCATTCTGGCTGTTCGTCGAATTGCTGGCGCTCATCCTTCCCAGGAAGCAGCTGAACACGCGTGGCCGCTTCATCGCCATCGTGTTCGCGCTGGGCATGCTGCTGGGAATCGGGGCATGGATCTGGCTCGGCTACTACCTGCTTCTCTAGGCGCGGCGGCCCTCACGCCGCCAGCACCAGACGATCGACCGAGTGGGCGAAGCCGAAGCTCTCGTAGAAGCGCTTGGCATCGCGATTGACGTCGCCGACACAGACCTCGACCTGGCTGGCCCGGCGCTGGCGCGACCACTCGACGACAGCGGCGAGCAAGCGCCGACCGATGCGGCGGCCCCGCTGGTCGGCGCGCACGACGAGATTGTCGACCTCGATCACCTTGTGCATCCCGGCGTCGGGCCGCGGGATGATGCGGGTCATCAGCACGGCAACGCCCAGGATGCCGACCTCGCTTTGCGCGACCAGCAAGGTCGTGCCGGGGGTCTGCAACCACGTCATGACCTGCTCCTCGGCGTGCTCGGGGCGGTCCAGCAGCTCGCACAACGCCTGGCAGTCGCGCGGTCCGGCCATGCGCACGCGAATCGGCGGCGGCAAGGCCACCGGTTGGTTCGGTAGTTCGGCTTCTACGATCGACATCTCAATCCTCCGTCTGCGGTTTCCGCCGCGGCCCGGAAGCCTTGAGTCCTAAAACAAAGAAGCCGCCGGGATGCGGCGGCTTCGTTTGGTCATGACCCTGCGCGCCGCCTATGTGAGCGACGTAAAATACCAACCCTTCTGGAGCAGGTGCGAGGTCATGACCAAACTATAAGGCTCTCTCTGCGATGCTGTCAATCACTCCGCAGCAACAGCCATCGCCTGCGCAAGACCGGGCATGGTGAACCCCAGCTTGTCGAGCTTGGCGATCATCTCCTTGCCCGCCTTCTCCTCGGTCTCGACCAGCGGCGGACGCACCGGCGTCCACGCCGCGTCCTGCCCGTAGTGCGCGATGCAATACTTCAGGCCCGGGATCATCACGTAGCCCTGCATGACGCCGCGCACTTCGTTGATCCATGCCTGGAGCTTCTCGCCTTCCGGCGTGCCGTGCTTCTTGTAGGTCTCGGCGATCTTGCCCGGGTTGATATTGGCCGTGGCGCTGATGCAGCCCGCACCGCCCGCCTTGATGTTCTCCAGCAGCGGCTTCTCGTTACCCGAGAACACGTCGAAGCCGTCCTTGGCGAAGGCGTCGATCATGCTCTTGGTGTGCGCCCAGTCGTCGGCCGAGTCCTTCATGCCGGCGATCTGCTTCGGATAGGCCTTCATCAGCCGCTCGACCAGCTTGTGCGTGATCGGCACGGCCGAGACCGGCGGGATGTGGTAGAGATAGACGCGGAGCTTGTCGTCGCCGACGCGCTGCACGACCTCCGAGAAGAAGCGATACAGCCCCTCTTCCGGCACGCCCTTGTAATAGAACGGCGGCAGCATCAGCACGCCCGACACGCCGTGCTTCACCGCGTGCTTCGAGACCTTGGCCGCCTCGTTGATCGAGCAGGCGCCGGTACCCGGCATCATGCGCGCCGTCGGCACGCCCGCGGCCACGACTTTGTCGAGCAGCTCCATGCGCTCGTCGGCCGACATCGAGTTGGCTTCCGAGTTGGTGCCGAACATGGCGAGACCGCAATCCTGGCTGATCAGCCACTTGCAGTGCGCGATGAAGCGACCGACGTCGGGCGACAGGTCCTTCTTGAACGGGGTGACGACGGGCGAAAGAACGCCTTTGATCCGCGCTGTGGCCATGATTTTAATACTCCCGGGAATGGCGCGCCTGTTTTGCAACGAAGTGCCGGAGACGTCCAGTGTCAGCTTCACCAAACGAAATTCTCCCCGAGGACGGCACCGCCGGCACCCTGGTCGGCCGAGTCCGGCGCAAGGAGGGCCCCAGCGTCGTGGCCATCCGGGCCGAAGGCGTGTTCGACATCACCCAGGCCGCCCCGACGGTGGCCGATCTCTGCAATGCCCCCGATCCGGTGGCGCTGGCCCGCACGGCGGGCGACAGGATCGGCTCCCTCCAGGAGGTCATGGGCTCCCTGCTCGCCCCCGTCGATCTCCAGGTGCTGAAGGCCGCCGGTGTCACCTTCGCCGTCAGCCTCCTCGAGCGCCTGATCGAAGAGCACGCCAAGGGCGATCCCGGCCGCGCCGAGCAGGTTCGTGGTGAGCTGAACTCGATCATCGGCGCCGACGTCACCACCATCAAGCCGGGCTCGGCCGAGGCCGATGCGCTGAAGAAGACCCTGATGGCGCGCGGCGCCTGGTCGCCCTACCTGGAGGTCGGCATCGGACCCTATGCCGAGATCTTCACCAAGGCGCCGCCGATGGCGGCCGTCGGCTATGGCGCCGAGATCGGCATCCGCTCGGACTCCGACTGGAACAACCCGGAGCCGGAAGTGACGCTGATCGTCAGCGCCGCCGGCAAGATCGTGGGCGCAACGCTCGGCAACGACGTGAACCTGCGCGACCTCGAAGGCCGCAGCGCGCTTTTGCTCGGCATCGCCAAGGACAACAACGCCTCCTGCTCGATCGGCCCGTTCGTGCGCCTGTTCGACAAGACCTTCACACTCGACGATGTGCGCCAGGCGAAGGTCGATCTCGAGGTCACCGGCCCCGACCAGTTCCGCCTGCGCGGCTCGAGCGACCTGTCGAAGATCAGCCGCGATCCGCTCGAGCTGGTCGCCGCCGCGATGGGCAAGACGCACCAATATCCCGATGGCATGGCGCTGATGACCGGCACGCTGTTCGCGCCGACCGAGCAGCGCACGCCGGGCGGCCACGGCTTCACGCACATGGTGGGCGATCTCGTCTCGATCCGCTCGCCCAAGCTCGGCACCCTCACCAACAAGGTCAATCACTGCGAGAAGATCGCGCCGTGGACCTTCGGTGTCTCGGCCTTGATGCGCAATCTCGCCGGCCGGGGCCTGCTCAAGTGAGCGACGAACTCTGTTTCCTGTCCGCCGCCACGCTGCGCGACAAGATCAGCAAGAAGGAAGTCTCGCCGGTCGAGGTGATGTCGGCGGTGCTGGCGCGCGCCGAGCGGCTCCAGCCGGTCCTCAACTGCTTCATCACACTCGTCCCCGAGATGGCGATAGACGGCGCGCGCCGCGCCGAAGAGGCCGTCATGAAGGGTGAGACGCTGGGCCTGCTGCACGGCATCCCGTTTGCCGCCAAGGACCTCGTGAACACGTCTGGCGTGCGCACGACCTTCGGCTCGCTGCACCACGATGACAACGTGCCGAAGGAAGACGCCGTCTCTGCCGCGCGCATGAAGGCAGCGGGCGCCATTCTCTTCGGCAAGACCACGACACCGGAGTTCGGCCACAAGGCGCTGACCGACGCGCCGCTGTTCGGCCGCACGCGCAACGCCTGGAGCGCCAATCACACCTCGGGCGGCTCGAGCGGCGGCGCCGCGGTCGCGGTGGCGGCCGGCATCGGCCCAATCGGCATCGCCACCGACGGTGGCGGCTCGACCCGCATCCCCGCCTCGGCCAACGGCATGGTCGGCCTGAAGCAGAGCAACGGCGTCATCCCGCACAGCCAGGTCGCCGATGCGTTCGGCAACTACACCTATGTCACGCCGATGACGCGCGACGTGATGGACACGGCGCTGATGCTGCAAGCGATGGCGGGGCCGCACCCGTCCGACCCATGGTCGATCGGCACCGTGCCGCAGGACTATGTCGGCGCCGCGCGCGCCGAGGGCGACCTCAAGGGCCGGCGCATCCTCTACAGCGCCACGCTCGGCAACCGCATGGTCGCCAAGGAGGTCCGTGCCGCCTTCGAGCGCGCGCTCGGCAAGCTGCGCGAGCTCGGCGCCGAGCTGGTCGAGCTCACCGAGACACTGCCCGACATGGAACCGATCTGGAAGGTGATCAACCACACCACGTGGCGGGCGCGCTTCGACGAGCTGATCCGACGCGAAGACAACCGCGTCTCGCCCTCGCTGGTGCGGCAAGTGGCGATGGCCGAGTCGTGGACCGGCGCGGACTACCAGCGCGCGATGTTCCAGCGCACCGATCTCTTCCGCACCATGCAGCGCCTGTTCGAGGAGTTCGACTATCTGGTGACACCGACCCTGTCGCGTACCGCCTTGCCGATCGATCAGGACCTGTTCGAGCCGATCGCCATCGACGGCGTCGAGATCGGCGAGCTGCGCCGCAACTGGTTCCCCTACACGATGCCCTTCAACATCACGGGCCACCCTGCCCTCACCTTGTGCAACGGCTACGACGCCGCGAGCCTGCCGATCGGCCTGCACATTGTCGGCCGCTTCCGCGACGAGGCTTCGGTGCTGCGCGCCGCGGCACTCTACGAAGCAAGCGAGAGCTGGCTCGACCGCCGGCCGTCCCTTTGAAGCGTCCGCCTCCCCTCACCGCCGCGCAGATCCAGGCGCGCGTGCTGCATCGCGACGGGCTGATCCTGGTGATCGACAAGCCCGCGGGCCTCGCCGTGCATGCCGGCCCCAGCAAGGCGCCGAACCTCGAGGAGTGCTTCGACAACCTGCGCTACGGCCTGCCGCGGCCGCCGTCGCTCGCCCATCGGCTCGATGCCGACACCTCGGGCGTGCTGGTGCTCGGCCGGCACCCCAAGGCGCTGGCCAAGCTCGGCCGGCTGTTCTCCGGCCGCGACACCGAGAAGACCTATTGGGCGGTCGTCGAGGGCGCGCCGCCGGCCGACGAAGGGGTCTTCGACTTCCCGTTGCTCAAGCTCAACACCAGGGCCGGCTGGTCGGTGAAGGTCTCCGACAAGGGCCAGGCCTCGCTCACCCGCTACAAGGTGCTGGGGCGCGCGCCCGGCATGACGTGGCTCGAGTTGAAGCCCGCGACCGGCCGCACGCACCAGATCCGTGTGCACTGCGCCCATGCCGGCTGTCCCGTGATCGGCGACCGGCTCTACGGCAAACAGGCGGCCGGCCAGCAGCTCCATCTCCAGAGCCACGCCATCGTCCTGCCGCTGTCGAAGACCAAGCCCGCGATCTCGGTGACGGCGCCGCCGCCGGCACACATGCTCGACGCGCTGAAAGCCTGCGGCTTCAATCCCGCGACTTGACCCAGATGCGCAGCGGGTCGCCCAGGTCGAAGCCTGCCTGCCGCGCGGCCTTCAGCTCGTCGCCCGACTCGTAGCCGACCAGCGGCAATTGCGGAAACGTGCTGGCCGCCAGCATCGCGAGGTCGCGCCAGACCGCCGGCGCCTCGTCGGCGTCGGCCGAGACGTTGGAGATGCCGACCATGCCGTCGGAACGATAGAGCGTGCCGCCGGCCACGACCTTGCCGTCGCGGCGGCCCGAGAACATCGCGAAGTTCTCGTCGCTGAACAGCGAGGCCGGAAAGGCATCGCCGCCCGGCTTGGCGCGTTCCCAAGACAGGCCGGACACCGCCACCTGCGCGCGGTTCCATCCGGGGCCGGCCTTGGTCTCCGGCAGACGAATCCAGTTCGCCTCGAACAGCACATCGAAGCCCAGCCGTGCGATGTCGAGCGTCTTGAAGCTGTCCTTGACCGCCCAGCGACCCGGCAGGTTCGACTTCAGAAGCATCCGCACGATCTGCCGCTGCTCGTCGATGTCGGCCTCGCCCGTCGTCAGCGTCACGACGTTGGGATAGAAGCGCGGCACCGGCTCGGCATTGACCCAGGTGTGGACCAAAAACCGCCCCACCGTGCCGTGTGCGAAGCACACGGCATTGCACCAACGCGCGTTGTTGAGCGCGGCGGGGAGGGTCCAGTCCTTCAGGCGCGCACTTCCTCGCGCTGGAAGACGACGTAGGCGGCGGAGAAGACCACGATCATGCCCGCGATCAGACCGGTAACCTGCGGCCAGATCAAGAGCAGGCTTTGGTCGAGCGGCAGCGGCGCGTTCGGGATCGCCCCCCGCATCTGGGTCGGCAGCATGAAGCCCAGGGTCCGCGTCTCGGGATTCAGCAGCCCCAGCAGGGCCTCGCTGAACAACGTCCCGGGCGACAGGCGCTGCAACGCGATGGCCAGTTCCTGGATGCCGACATACTGGTCGATGCTGGTGATCTCGGCCGGGGCGAAGCCCAGCACGAGCGCGTTGGCGATCATCGGCCACAGGATGAAGAAGAACAGCCACAGGCCGAGCGCGCACAGCGCCGAGGTCGCCGTCGAGCGGAAGACCACGGAGAACAGCATGGCGATCGCCAGCCACACCCCGCCGTAGAACACCGCGACGACCAGGAAGCCGAAGGCACGCGCCACCTCGACGCCGCGCGGCGGGATGCCGAGCAGCAGGAGGCCCGCGCCGAACACGATCAGCCACAGCGCCAGCAGACCGACCGCGAGCGTCATCAACCCGCCCAGGAACTTGCCGAGCAGCAACGCGTCCCGGTAGATCGGCTGCGACAGCACGCGGCTGAGCGTCCGCCGGTTGAACTCGCTGTTCACCGAATCGAAGCCCAGCCCGATCGCCATCAGCGGAATGATGAAGTTCAGCGCCGAGATGAACGAGATCGGCACCTGCTGCGGCTCGATGGTGAAGATGCGCAGGTAGAGATAGGCGTCGGCGCTGACGACCGTCCGCAGCGTCTGCAGCGACGAGGCGACCGGGAAGGCGCCGAACACGATCACGAACAGCGTCAGCACCATCATGCGGATGCTGGTGAGGTGATCCGACAGCTCCTTCATGAACACCGGCCCGATGCCAGTAAAGGGCGAGCCCTCACGCTGCATGGCGCTCTCCCTCGAAGTAGTGCGTGTAGACCTCTTCCAGGCTGGGCTGGAGATCGGAGAGGCGGCTGAGCGAACCGCCCGCCGTCACGACGTTGCGCGCCACGACCGCCCGCACGTCGCGGTCGGCGACGACGCGCCACGCCCCCTCGCCCGCCGGCAACACCTGCTGCACGCCCTCGATGCCGCGCAGGGCCGCGGCGACATCGATGCCGCTCGCCTCGACCAGGAGCGGGTGGCCCGCGCCCAGCACCTGGTTGGCCAGTTCGACGACCGTGCCCATCAGCGCGATCTTGCCTTTGTTGAAGAGCGCCACGCGATCGCAAACGCTCTGCACGCGATCGAGCAGATGCGAGGACAGCAGCACCGCGACGCCCGCCTTCTTCAGGCCGCGGATCATCTCCAGCAGCTCGAAGGTGGCGTGCGGATCGAGGCCCGACGTCGGCTCGTCGAGAATGGCGATCTCGGCCTTCTTCATCACGATCTCGGCGATGCCGAGCCGCTGGCGCATGCCGCGCGAGAAGGTGGCGACGCGCTTGTCGGCCACGTCGTCGAGCGCCACGCTCTTCAGCGCCTGCATGATCCGGCCGTTGCTCTCGCGGCGCGGGATGTCGAGCAGGCGCGCGGTGTAGATCAGGTTCTCGCGCGCCGTCATGTGATCGTAGAAGCCGACCGCATCGGGCAGGTAGCCGACGCGGCGCTTGACCTGGAGCGGCTGCCGCACCGGGTCGAAGCCCAGCACGGACACCGAGCCGCCGCTCGTCTCGGTGAGACCGAGCATCATCAGGATGGTCGTCGTCTTGCCCGCCCCGTTGGGGCCGAGCAGGCCGAATATCTCGCCGCGCCGGATGTCGAGATCGATGGCGTCGACCGCGCGGGCCTCGCCATAGGTCTTCAGCAATCCGCGGGCTTCGATGACGTTCTCGCTCATCGTCGCCAGCCGGGCCTTCAGCGCCGGCCGAAGCGCGCGACCGCGCCCAGCAGGACGAGGAGAGCGATCGCGATGATGCCGATGCCCACCATGCCCCACAGCGTCGACGTGGTGACGGTGATGCGGAAGTCGGCCGACTTGCTGTCGCCGCGCCCGCCGGCGCGGAACGACGCCACATAGTCGCCGGCGATCGCCTTGTCGGACGGCGTCACCGACACCTTGACCTCGCGCTTCTCGCCCGGCGCCACGTTCTGGATCGCCTTGGGCGCGAACTCGACCTTCCAGTCGCTGGGGACCGAGCCCGACATCTCGACGTTCTCGATCGGCGCGGTGCCGTCGTTGCCGACGATCAGCGTATAGTCGCTGGTCTTGCCGACCTGCGCCTCGCCGCTCAGCCGGCCGTCCTTGGCCGTGAGCGAGAGCTGGCCCTGGCCGCTGATCTGCAACGTCACCTTCTGCTCGGCCGTGGCGCCCTGCCCGCTCACCTTCACGAGCACGGGATAGTTTCCGGCCTTGACGTCGGACGGCGGCCGCACCTTGACCTTGATGTCCTTCGACGCGCCCGCCTCGATCGGCAGCGAGCTGATCTCGTTCGTGCCGTAGCCTTCGGTGAAGGTCGTCTGGAAGTTGCCCGGGGCCTGGGCCGCGAGCGCCATCGTCATTTCCTTGCCGCTCTCGTTGGTCACCGACAGCGTGTAGTCGAACGACGACTTGGGCGTGCCGATCAGCGACGGCAGCTGCGTCTTGATCGCGATCTTGGCGGGCACTTCCTTGCCGATGGTGAGCGTCATCGGGAGCGCGATCGACTGGGTCGCGCCCTTGGCATGCACCACGATGTTCTGCGAACCGGGCGCCGCATCCTTGGGCACCTCGACGCGCAGTTGCAGCGCCACGCTGTCGTTGGTCGGCGCCATCGCCGCGGCGATCGGCTGGCCGTTGCCCATCACGTCGATCTTCCAGCCCGCCGGCGCGCCGTCGACCGACACTGCGAGCGATTCCGGCGCGATGCCGGCATTCTGAAGCTTGAAGCGGATGGTCGAGACCTCGCCCGGCCGGACGGTCTGGGACGGATAATCCGTCAACAGCCACATGCCGTGCAGCGGTGCTGCATTGGCGGCCGTCGCGGCGGCCGCACCGGCGGGCGGCTTGGGCGGATCGGCGGCGAAGGTCTGGTTGGCAATGAGAATGGGCGCTGCAATGAGCGCAAGCGAAGCGATAAGACGGCGCATTTCTGTATCCTGCGTCTTGAATTGTGCCTGCAATCCCCGGTCTGCGGCGGACGCAAACTAGTCCCCGAAAGAAGACGAAAAAAAGGCGGAGGCTTTGGATAAGCCTACGCGGCGGCGCTTGGTCGCGCCTTCATGCGCTCGAACCACGCCGTGAGAGTCTTGTTCGCCGGATCGAGCGGCTGCTTCACGCCGCCCATGAAGTCGAGGAAGGCGAACAGGAAGATGTCCGCCATCGTGATCTTGTTCCCGGTGATGAACGGCCTGGCCCCCATCATCCCGTCGAGCTTCACCAGCCACTCGCGCGCCGTGGCTTTCAGGTCGTCGGCCGCCTGCGGGATGCAGTGGATGCGGTTCTGGAAGAGCTTCAGCCCCTCCGAATACCGGAAGCCGTTGGCCGCCGGCTCGACGATGTTGAGGTCGATGCGGCGCGTCCACATGCGCGTGACCGCGCGTTCGGCCGGGGTGGCGCCCACGAGCGACGGCGTGTCCTTCTTGATCTCGTCGACGTACTCGCAGATCGCCGTGATCTCGGTCAGCACGGTGCCGTCGTCGAGCTCGAGCGCGGGCAACTGGCCCGCCGGATTGATCTTCAGGAAGGCTTCCTTGCGGTTCTCACCGGCCAGCAGGTCGACCTCGACCTTGTTGGGGATCTCGAATCCCTTCTCGGCCATGAACATGCGAACCATGCGCGGATTGGGACCGCGCGAATTGTAGAACTTCATGATTTCCTCCCTGCCTCAGCGCCAAGGTTCTACCAGAATTTTGGTGTGCCGCTCGGGATTTCCCAGCTCCGCGAACGCCCCCTTCACCTCGTCGAGGCCGACCTTGCCGGTGATGAGCGACGGCGCATCGACCCGCCCTTCGGCGAGCAGCCGCAGGGACCGCGCGAACTCCTCGGGCGTATAGCCCAGCACGAACTGGAGGCTGAGCTCCTTCACGATCCCGAACATCGGCTCGATCGTGTCCGGCTCCATGCACACGCCGACGACCACGACGCGGGCGTCGCGCGGCACCTTCTCGAACATCTGCTGCAACACGCCCGGCACGCCGACGC
Source organism: Pseudomonadota bacterium (assembly GCA_018240695.1). Taxonomy (GTDB): domain Bacteria; phylum Pseudomonadota; class Alphaproteobacteria; order Reyranellales; family Reyranellaceae; genus Reyranella. The sequence goes on from JAFEFH010000015.1 coordinate 11,389, forward strand.
ATTCGAAGATCGCCGCGCGCTTGCCGGGCGCGAGTTTTGCATAGGGATCCTCCGTCGCGGGATCGATCACGATGTCGGCGCCCATCTTCACCGCCAGCTCGCGGCGCTTGGCGGAGAAATCCGCCGCCACGATCGGCCGGATGTTCTTGAGGCGCAGCGCTGCGATGACCGCCAGCCCGACCGGCCCGCAGCCCACGACCAGCGGAGCCTCGTCGCCCTTGAGCGCGGCCTTCTCCACCGCATGCACGCCGACGGCGAGCGGCTCGGTGAGCGCCGCATGGTCCGTCGAGAGCCCGTTCGGCACTTCAAGCAGCATCGGCGCCGACAACAGCATCCGCTCGGCATAGCCGCCGACATAGGCGTTGGAATAGCCCATGCCCTTCGGCCCGTCGGCCTCCAGCATCACCGGCATGGAGCAGACCCGTGTGCCGGGTTTCAGCTTCTTCTCGGTCTTCGGCCCGTAGTCGATGACCTCGCAGCAGAACTCGTGGCCGAACACGACGTCGCGCGAGAGGTCCATCGGCGTGCGCCCCGGGATGCGCTTGGTCACCGCGACCATGCGGTGCGCGTGCTTGGCGGCATGCAGGTCCGAGCCGCAGATGCCGCAGCTCAACACCTTCACCAACGCCTGCCCCGCCGCCGGCACGGGCTCGGGAATCGTGTCGACGACGATGTCGCCGCCGCGGAAGATCGCTGCCTTCATCTCTTGTCTCCTTCCAGGGCCGTGCGCACGGCCTTGCGCAGGGCCGGCAACACATCGCGCTCGAACCACGGATTGCGCTTCATCCAGATCCCGCTGCGCCACGACGGATGCGGCAGCGGAAACTGCGCCAACCCGTGCGCGGCGAATCCTTTCACCGCGTCCGTCATGCTCTGCTTCGTCTCGAGGTACTGCGCCTGGGCGTAGCCGCCGACCAGCAGGGTCAGCCGCACGCCCTTCAACACGCCCAGCACCTTGTCGTGCCATAGCGGCGCGCACTCGGCACGCGGCGGCAGGTCGCCGCTGGTGCCCTTGCCCGGATAGCAGAAACCCATCGGCATCAGCGCGACCTTCGCGGGATCGTAGAACGCCGCCTCGTCGAGGCCGGTCCACGCGCGCAGCCGCTTGCCGCTGTCGTCGTTCCACGGCACGCCGCTTTCATGGACCCGGGTGCCGGGCGCCTGGCCGATGATCACGATCCGCGACCGGGGCCCGAACTGCACCACCGGGCGCGGCCCCGCCTTCAGAGCCTTCGCGCACACGGTACAGGCGCGAATCTCCTTCAGCAGGGCGGCGGCACTAGGCAATGAACGTCCGCACCGTGTCGACGAAGGCGTCGAGCCGGTCGTGGTGCACCCAGTGGCCGGCATTGTCGAACTCCACGACCTTGGCGGTCTTGAAGTGCACGAGGCGGCCATCCTTTTCCGGGTTCGAAGCCCAGCTTTCCTTGCCGTAGACCAGGAGCGTCGGACAGGTGATGCGCGCCCACAGGCCCTCGATCGCCTCGTAGCTCATGTCGTAGGGCTGGTTGAGCCGCACGTAATTGTCGAACTTCCAGCTATAGGTGCCGTCCTCGTTCTGGTTGACGCCCTGCACCGTGAGGTGGCGCGCCTGCTCGGCGGAGAGATGCTTGTTCTCCTCCTGCATGCGCTTGAACGCCTCCTCGATCGAGGCGTAGCGGCGCGGCAGGCGGCCCGAGAGCTTGCGCTGCTCGCCCACCCACTCCTGCATGCGCTCGGCCATGCTCTTGGTGCCGCGCTCGGCGATCACCTTGGGCGACGGCCCAAGGCCTTCGATCGCGACCAGCTTGCGCACGTTCTCCGGATAGGTGCCGGTGTAGCGCAGCGAGATGTTGCCGCCCAGCGAGTGCGAGACGATCGTCACCGGCGACAGGTTCTGCTGATGGATCAGCTGGGCCAGGTCGTAGACATAGGCCGACATCGAATAGTTGCCGTCGGGCGACCACTGGCTGTCGCCATGCCCGCGCAGGTCGGGGCAGATCACGTGCCAGTCCTTGCGGAAGGCCTGCGCGCACCAGTCCCAGTTGCGGCAATGGTCGCGGCCGCCATGGACCAGCAGCAGCGGCGGCGCATCGGGGTTGCCCCAGTCGACATAGTGCATGCGCAGGCGCTGGGAGATGAAGTGCCGGGAAGTCGGTCCCGGCATGCCGTCGAGGATACTCATCAAGGCTACCTTATGGTTTTCCCCGTTTTAGTAAGGGAAAATAAAACGGGCGGAGGTCCAAGCCGTTGATTTGCCTGAAGTTTGCCGAAACCGGAACGCCGAAAAGCGAGCGGTGAAACGACAGCGCGGGAAAAGGACGGGGAAAGAGGCCGGACCATCGGCCAATTCTAGAGGATGTCCGCGCCAACACCCAATCTGGTCACGTTCAACGATATATTGCTGGTCTGCTTGAAACCGGCGCGTCACACTGAGACAAATTCCAGGACAGAAATGACCCCCGAACAGAACGATCTGATCACCCGCGTCGGGCCCGGCACCAAGTGCGGCGCGCTGATGCGCCACTACTGGCATCCGGTGGCGCTGGCCGACGAGCTGGACGGGCCCCGCCCCGCCAAGGCGGTGCGCCTGCTGGGCGAGGATTTCGTCCTGTTCCGCGACGAGCGCGGCCGGCACGGACTGCTCGACCGCCATTGCGCCCATCGCGGCGCCGATCTCGCCTACGGCCGGCTGGAAGATGGCGGCCTGCGCTGCCTGTTCCATGGCTGGCTGTTCGACGTCGACGGCAAGTGCCTCGAGACTCCGGCCGAGCCGGAGGGCAGCGTGCTCTGCCAGCGCGTGCGCCAGACCGCCTATCCGGTGGTGGTGAAGAACGGCATCGTCTTCGCCTATCTCGGCCCCGTTGACCAAGGGGGCGAGCCGCCCGCCTTCCCCGACCTCGACTGCTTCCTCGCCCCGCACAGCCACGCCTTCGCCTTCAAGGGCCTGATCGACTGCAACTGGCTCCAGGCGCTGGAGGTCGGCATCGATCCCGCGCATGCCTCCTATCTCCATCGCTTCTACGAGGACGCCGACCCGTCGGGCGACACCTACGGCCGGCAGTTCCGCGGCGCCTCGTCGGACTCCGACATCCCGATGACGCGGATGCTGCGCGAGTACGGCCGGCCGCAGATCGACGTCGAGGGCACCGATTACGGCATGCGCCTGTTCGCCCTGCGCCGGATTAACGAGCGCCACACGCATGTGCGGGTGACCAACCTCGTCTTCCCCTATGCCTTCGTCATCCCGATGAGCAACGAGATGACGATCACCCAGTGGCACGTGCCGGTCGACGACACGTCCTGCTACTGGTACGCGATCTTCACCAGCTTCGGCGGGCCGGTCGATCACAAGCAGATGCGCGAGCAGCGCCTGCAACTCTACGAGTTGCCCGACTACAGGCCGCGCATCGGCCGCGACAACCGGTACGGCTACAACATCGCCGAGCAGGCGAAGCAGACCTATACGGGCATGGGCTTCGACATCAACGTCCACGACCAGTGGGCCGTCGAGGGCCAGGGCCGCATCCAGGACCGCACGCGCGAGCATCTCGGCACGACCGACAAGGCGATCATCGCCTATCGCCGCATGCTGCTGTCGGCGATCGGCCGGGTGGCGGACGGCGAGAAGCCGCCGATGTGGCTCGATCCGGCGCGCGCCGCTTCGATCCGCGGACCGATCACCGTCGACGGCATGGGCCCGACCGACGGCTGGCAGTCCTACTGGAAGGAGTTCGACGCCCGCCGCCGCAGCGGCTCGAGCTGGGCCGCCCAGACGCTGCCGCCGCTGGTCGCCTGACGCCGCATGCATCTCGCCGAGAAGGCCGGTCTGTGGACCGAGGACCGCCAGAAGGCCGCGCGTGAGGTCGAGCGGCGCCTGAAGGCCGACCGCCTTTCGGTCGTGCGCCTGTCGTTCGCCGACCAGCACGGCATCTTGCGCGGCAAGACCTATGTCGCGGGCGAGATCGCCGGCGCAATGAAGAGCGGCGTCGGCTTCAGCGCCACCATGCTGATGAAGGACACCTCGCACCGCACGGTGTTCTCCGTTTGGGGCCAGGGCGGCGCGTTCGGCGCCAAGGAATGGGAAGGCGCGGCCGATGTCGTGATGCTGCCCGATCCCACGACCTTCCGCGTGCTGCCGTGGGCGCCGCATACCGGCTGGATGCTGTGCGACATCGTCTTTGCCGACGGAAGGCCGGTGCCGCTCGGCACGCGTCATCTCTATCGTCAATCCCTCTCCGCGCTGGCCGATGCAGGCTACGACTTCGTCGCCGGCCTCGAGGTCGAGTTCCATCTCTTCAAGCTCGAGCGCGCGCGGCTCGCGCTGGAGGACGCCTCGCAACCCGGCCAGCCCGGCCCGGCGCCGGAGGTGTCGCTGCTGAACCAGGGTTACCAGTACCTGACCGAGCAGCGTTATGACGAGATGGACCCCATCCTCGAGATCCTGCGCGCCAATCTCGCGGGCCTCGGCCTGCCGCTGCGCTCGCTGGAAGTCGAGTTCGGGCCCAGCCAGGTCGAGTTCACCTTCCGCGCCGGCACCGGCCTCGCGCCGGCCGACGACATGGTGTTGTTCCGCAGCGCCACCAAGCAGATCGCCCGGCGCCACGGATACCACGCGACCTTCATGTGCCGGCCGAAAATCCCGCACGTGATGTCGAGCGGCTGGCACCTCCATCAATCGCTCGTCGACCGCAAGACCGGCGCGAACGCGTTCGTCGACGCCAAGGAAGCGCTGTCACCGGCCGGCCTGCACTGGATGGCGGGCCTGCTGGCGCATGCGCCGGCCGCCGCCGCGTTCAGCACGCCGACGATCAACGGCTACGAGCGCTACAAGCCTTTCTCGCTCGCGCCCGACCGCGCCATCTGGGCGCGCGAGAATCGCGGCGTCATGGTGCGCGTGCTGGGCGGCCCCGGCGATGCCACGACGCATCTGGAGAATCGCGTCGGCGAGCCCGCCGCCAATCCCTACCTTTATATGGCGAGCCAGATCGCCTGCGGTCTCGACGGGCTCAAGACCAAAGCCGATCCGGGCCCGTCCGCCGACACGCCGTACGCGGTTGACGCACCGATGCTACCGCGCTCGCTGGCCGAGGCACTGGCCGCGCTCGACGCCAACAAGCCGCTGCGCGCCGCGTTCGGCGACTTCTTCGTCGATTACTACGTCAAACTGAAGCAGGCCGAGATCGACCGCTTCAGCAAGGGCCCCGAGGACTGGGAGCAGCGCGAGTATTTTTCGATCTTCTAGTTCAGTCGTCCTGAGCGAAGCGAAGGACCTCACGGATCGACCGACGACGCCGTTGCCACCCTAGATCCTTCGCTGCGCTCAGGATGACAAAAACGTCGTCCTGAGCGGAGCGAAGGACCTGACGGACCGACCGACGACGCTGTTGCCGCGCTAGATCCTTCGCTGCGCTCAGGATGACAAGGATGTCGTCCTGAGCGCAGCGAAGGACCTGACGGCTGGACCGAAGACGGTGTTGATCCGCTCAGGATGACAGGGAGCGCATCACCTTCTCCGTCTCCTGAACCAGCGTGGTCACCAGCGCGCCGGACGGCATCTCGCGGGCGAGCGACGGGGCCTGGCCGCTCCAGAGCGGCATGAAGTCGGTCGAGCCCTTGGCCTCGGCCGCCACGCGCAGCGGGAACGCCGCGCCCGCCGCCAGCGGGAACGCCGGCGCATCGGCGCTCATCGGGCCGACCTCGGCCACGTAGCGGTTGACGATGCCGCGCGCGGGACGGCCGGTGAAGACGTTGGTGAGCGTCGTGCTGTTGTCGTTGGCCTGCTTCAGCGCGGCGCGATGCATCGCGACCGTCTTGGCCTCGGGCGTCAGCAGGAAGGCCGTGCCGATCTGCGCCGCGGACGCGCCCAGCGCCAGCGCCGCGGCGATGCCGCGCCCGTCGCCGATGCCGCCGGCGGCGATCACCGGCACCTTCACCGCGTCGACGACCTGCGGCACCAGCGCCATGGTGCCGGCCTGCCGCGCCACGTCGTCGACCAGGAACATGCCGCGATGGCCGCCCGCTTCCGCGCCCTGCGCGATCACCGCGTCGCAGCCGTGCGCCTCCAGCCAGCGCGCTTCCTCGACGGTCGTCGCCGAGCTGATAACGGCGATGCCGGCCGTCTTGAGGCGGCTCACGAGCCTGGCGTCCGGCATGCCGAAGTGGAAGCTGACGACCCGGGGCTTGTACTCGACGATCACGTCGCAGAGCGCCGCATCGAACGGCGCGCGCACCGGGCCGTTGGCGCCGGCATCGGCGGCGAGCCCGAATTCCTTGTAATAGGCCGAGAGGCGCGTGCGCCACCCGGCCTCGCGCGCGGCATCGGCGGCCGGCGCCCGGTGGACGAAGAAGTTCACCCCGAACGAGCGGCCGGTGCCCTGCCGCGCGAGCTGGATCTCCTGGCGCAATGTGTCGGGCGTCAGCATGGCGGCGGCGATCGAGCCCAGCCCGCCCGCTTCCGACACCGCGACGGCCATCTGGGTCGAGCTCGCGCCCGCCATGGGAGCTTGCAGGATCGGATGGTCGATGCCGAACAGGTCGAGCAGCCGGCGATCGTTCCACTTCTTCATGCGTCTCTCCTCAAGCGTTTGCGCCATGGTACACTACGAAAAGACGCTTCGGCATCGAAAGGCTCACATGGACCTCTGGCAACTGGACGCGACCGACCTCGCCCGCCTCATCCGCACCGGCCGGGCCTCCGCCCGCGACGCCGTCGATTCGGTGCTGGGACGCCTGCACAAGGTCAATCCCGCGATCAATGCCGTGGTGCGGGTGTTCGAGAGCGAAGCGCGCGCCGCCGCCGAGACCGCCGATGCGGCCCAGGCTCGCGGCCACGCGCTCGGCCCGCTGCACGGCGTGCCAGTCACCATCAAGATCAACGTCGATCTCGCGGGCACCGCCACCGACAACGGCGTCGTGGCGCTGAAGGATTTCGTCACGCATGCCGACAGCGCGGTCGTGGCCAACCTCAAGCAAGCCGGCGCGATCGTCGTCGGCCGGACCAACGCGCCCGCCTTCTCGATGCGCGTGTTCAGCGACAACGCCCTGCACGGCCGCACGCTCAACCCACTCGATCCCACGGTGACGCCGGGCGGCTCGAGCGGCGGTGCCGGCGCCTCGATCGCGACCGGCATCGCGCCGATCGCGCACGGCAACGACATCGGCGGCTCGGTGCGCATCCCGGCATACTGCAACGGCATCGTCGGCCTGCGTCCCGGCCTCGGCCGCATTCCCTCGATCAATCCCAGCGCCGCGGCGGCCGGCCGGCCCGTCGGCGGCACCTTGATGGCGGTGCAGGGCCCGCACACCCGCACCGTGCGCGACGCCCGCCTCGCCCTGGAAGTAATGGCGCGCGGCGACCGCCGCGACTGGCGCTGGAACGACGTGCCGATGCAGGGCCCGCCGCCCGCGCGGCCGATCCGCGTCGCCCTGGTGCCGGAATTCCCGGGCGGCAAGACGCACCCCGCGCAGGCCGCCGCCGTGCGCCAGGCCGGCAAGCACCTGCAAGCCGCCGGCTATGCGGTCGACGAGATCCTGCCGCCCGACGCCGAGCGCGGGCCGGTCCTGTGGCACAACATCATCGCCACGGAGTCGGCGGCGACGCTGTGGCCGACCATGCAGAAGGTCGGCGATCCCGACGGCATCGCCGCCATGCGCGCGTGGCTGGAGCTGCACCCGCCGGCCGATCTCGCGACCTATCTGTCGTCGCTCACCGAGCGCGAGGGGCTGGTCTTCCGCTGGATGAGCTTCATGCAGCAGTGGCCGCTGATCGTGATGCCGACGCTGGCCGACCTGCCGCCCAAGCAGGTGACCGACACCACCAGGGAGGGCCAGGCGGCGATCTTCGAATCGATGCGGCCGGTCCTGATGGCGCCCCTGCTCGGCCTGCCCGGCCTCGCCGTTCCGGTCGGCCGCCACGGCAAGCTGCGCACCGGCGTGCAGATCCTGTCGATGCGCAATCGCGAGGATCTCTGCCTCGACGCCGGCGAGGCGATCGAAGCGGCCGAGGGCGTGGTGACGCCGGTCGACCCCGCCGGCTAGCTACTTGATGATCTCGCGGAAGATGCAGTTGGCGACGCCCGGCCCCGAGACCGCGGCCTTCGACGACCACTCCCACATTGGGTTCCAGTAGGTCTCCAGCAGTTCTCCCGCCGCCTTCCTGTCGTCGACGATGTAGCCGAACTCCTGGAGGTTCACCGGATACATGTTGTCCGAGCCGATATAGAAGGCGCGGTCGTCGATCATCCAGAGCTTGGCGTGCGTGGCGAAGGGCTGGCCGTCGGGCCAGCGGTCGTCCGGTCCGAAGCGGAACGGCGCGAGATGGACGTGCTCGCAGAGCAGCGCGTTCACCGGATCGGGGCCCTTGCGGATCTCGAAGCGCGACAGCGGGTCCTTGTTCTCGATGCGCGCCTGCACCAGCTGGCGCAGGTGGCGGGCGAAGGTGCCGAGCGTCACGCCGTTCGAATAGGTGCTGCCGCTGTTGCCGACCGAGGCGTAGTCGGACAGCACGATGTAGACGTCACCCTCGCCGCGCCGCAGGAAGGTGACCAGCCGCTCGAGATTGCTCTCGGGGAACAGCGTGTCAGCGCGCGCGTAGGTGAAGCCGATATCCTGCTGGAAGATGCGGATCGTCTTCTGCGCCGCGCCCAGCATCAGGTCGCGCGCGAGGTCGCTCTGGTTGGCGAAGTCGTCGGTGATGCCGGCGGCCAGGCGGCCGACCGACAGGATCGGCACGCCGCCCTTCGCCAGCGGCCCGGCCAGTGGTTGATAGGCCGGCGGGCAGCGGTGATCGGGCACGCTCTGGCCGCTGGCGACGCTGCGCAGCGAGATCGCCTTGCTCTGCCTGGCGTTGGCGCAGACATACTCCCACAGCCGGTCGGCGAAGCGCGAGGCGTCCGCCGCCGCCGGCCCGGTGAGGCGCATCGAGAGGTCGTGCACCGGATCGCCGATCAGATAGTCGGGCGACCAGAGATTGTGCCCGCCGACCAGCGCCTCGCGTCCGTCGACGGTGATGATCTTCGAGTGGTTCCACGAGAAGCTGTCGCAGTCGTCGAACGAGGTGCAGGAGCGCATCGCCGCGACGCTGATCCGCAACCGTGCGTTCGGCACGTCCTTCGCTTCCGCCGTCAGCCTCTCCAGCAGGTCGGACGCATCGACATTGGCCGGCGGGTACTGGCCGATCAGCACGCGGATCGAGACGTTCCGCCCGCTGCGCGCCAGCACGCCGAAGGCCGAGCTGAGGGCGCCGAGGAAGCGCGTGTCGGGGGCCGGTTGCAGCAGGTTGATGTCGACGCTGCGCCGTGCGCCCGCGATCAGGTCGTGGACACGCGGCAGCAGCGCGTCGGAATGGCCCATGCAGACCTTGCGCGCCGCCCGGCTGTTCGCCGCCGGCCAGATCGTGCCGCACGTCCCGCCGCCGCAGTCGGCGTCGGTCGTGCAGCGCGGCAGCAGCACGTCGCGGTCGCAGTCCTTGCAATCGAGCGGATAGAACTTCAGGTCGGTCGCGCGGCGGCCCCAATTGACCGGGGACTGCACGATCCAGTCGCGTCCCAGCACGTTGCCGCCGGTGAGATCGTAGGTGACGCCGCGATAGCGGCCGCCATTGTCACTCTTCTCCAGCTCGGCCAACAGCTGGGTCAGCAGCGGCGTCGAGGAGGCCTGGTCGGGCGGCTTGATCCGGTGCGCCCGGATCAGCGCGGCCAACGGCGTCGAATCGTTCAGCTCGTAATGGTGGCCGGCCTCGTGGCGGCGAAACGCCGTGTTGGGCAGGTAGCCGCTGCACGATCCTAGGGTCAGGGCGATTAGGGCGGCAGCAAGGACGCGCGCGATCATTGGACAGCGACTTAAACTGCTTCCAGAGTGCCGCGCAAGAAGGAGCACAGAATGGCCTCGGAGTTGTTGCAGACCACCGTCGTCGGGTCGTACCCCCAGCCGGACTGGCTGGTGAACCGCGCCATGCTGAGCAAGATCGTGCCGCGCACCCGCTACAAGGAACTGTGGCGCGTGCCCGAGGAATTCCTCGAACAGGCGCAGGACGACGCCACCCTGCTGGCGATCCGCGACATGGAGCGGGCCGGCATCGACATCGTCACCGACGGCGAGATCCGCCGCGAGAGCTACTCCAACCGCTTCGCCACCGCGCTCGACGGCATCGACGACGAGAACCCGTTCGTGCTGACCAACCGCTCGGGCAATACCACGCCGGTGCCGCGGGTCGTCGGCAAGATCAGGCGGACCCAGCCGGTCGAGCTGCGCGACATGCAATTCCTGCGCGCCAACACCCGGCACCTGGCGAAGATCACCCTGCCCGGCCCGTTCACCATGGGCCAGCAGGTGAAGAACGAGTTCTACAAGGACACCGAAGAGATGTGCATGGACTACGCCGCGGCGGTGAACGCGGAGGCCCACGACCTGGTGAAAGCCGGCGCCGACGTGATCCAGCTCGACGAGCCGTGGCTGCGCAACAATCCGGAAGAAGCCAGCCGCTACGCCGTGAAGGCGATCAACCGCGCGCTGGACGGCATCACGGTGCCGACGGTCGTGCATCTCTGCTTCGGCTATGCCGCGGTGGTCACGGGCCTGAAACCCACCGGCTATTCGTTCCTGCCGCAGCTCTCCGACACGATCGCACAACAAATCTCGATCGAGTCGGCACAGCCCAAGATCGACCTGGGCGTCCTGAAGGACCTCGCGCCCAAGAAGGTGATGCTGGGTGTGATCGATCTCAGCGATCCCGGGATCGAGACGCCGCAGAAGATCGCCGAGCGCATCCGCAACGGCTTGAAATACATCTCGGCCGACAAGCTGTTGCCCGCGCCCGATTGCGGCATGAAGTACCTGCCGCGCGCGACCGCGTTCGGGAAGCTGAAGGCATTGGCCGATGGCGCGGCGATCGTTCGCCGCGAGATTTCCTGACGCGCTAACCCTTGGTCGCCGTGCCGTTCGGTTGGACGGTCTTCAGCGATTCACCGAGACGTTGCCATCCTCGTTCACGAGCAACTGGATCTCGGTGTCACCGCGCAACGCGCGGCCGTGCCAGACGCCCTGGGAATCCTGGGCGAGGCCGCGCACGTCGTTGTAGCCCGCGCGCTCGATCTCGCGGCGCGCCTGGTCGGCACCGGGATCCTGCGTGACTTCCTGCGCCGCGGCGGAGCCTGCTGCGAGGCCCAGGACCAGGATCAAAAATGCAGCTTTCATGATGGTCCTCCTAGCGAAAGAAACGCCTGCATTACGAACGCGTTGCGGTGTCAATTAGGGCGATTCCGCGTCAACGCGATGTGCTAACCTCGCGGCCAAGCAAGACGGGGAAACGTCCTTTGTATGACTACATCATTGTCGGCGGCGGCTCGGCCGGATCGGTCATGGCCAATCGCCTGTCCGCGCGCAGCGCCAACAAGGTCCTGCTGTGCGAGGCCGGCCAGGACACGCCGCCCGGCGAGGAGCCGCCCGAGATCCGCGATTCCTACTCGGGCACGGCCTATTTCGACCCGCGCTTCCATTGGACCGACCTCAAGGTGACGACGCAGGTCGTGAGCCACAACAATCCGCACGAGAACCGCCCGCCGCTGCGCAAGTACGAGCAGGCGCGCGTGCTGGGCGGCGGTTCCTCGATCAACGGCCAGATGGCCAATCGCGGCGCGCCCACCGACTTCGCCGAGTGGGAGAAGCGCGGCGCCGAGGGCTGGGGCTGGAACGACGTGCTGCCCTTCTTCAAGAAGGTCGAGCGCGACCTCGACATCCAGGACGAGTGGCACGGCAAGGACGGCCGCATCCCGGTGCGCCGCATTCCGGTCGAGCACTGGACCGGCTACGCCACCGCCGTCGCCGAGGCCTGCAAACAGGCCGGCATGAAGTTCCTGCCCGACCAGAACGGCGCGTTCGAGGACGGCTATTTCCCCGTGACGCACTCCAACGCCTCCGAGCAGCGCGTCTCGGCGGCGATGGGCTATCTCGACGCCGAGACGCGCAAGCGCCCGAACCTCACGATCTCGACCGACACGCAGGTGACGTCGCTGATCATGGAGGGCACGCGCTGCGTCGGCGTGAAGGCGACCGTCGCCGGCAAGGAGACCGAGTTCCGCGCGAAGGAAGTCATCCTGTCCTCCGGCGCCATCCACTCGCCCGCGCACCTGCTGCGGGCCGGCATCGGTCCGGTCGGCCACCTGCGCGACATGGGCATTCCTGTCGTGGCCGGCCTCGAGGGCGTCGGCCAGCGGCTGATGGACCATCCGTCGATCTCGCTGTCGTCGTTCATCCGCCGCGGCGGCCGCACCAACCACCACACGCGCCGCCACATCCAGCTCGGCATCCGCTACTCCTCGGGCCTGCCCGGCATCCCGAAGGGCGATATGTTCACCGCCGTGATCAACAAGTCGGCATGGCATGCGGTGGGCGAGCAGATCGCCTCGCTTCTCACCTTCATCAACCGGACTTATTCGGAGACCGGCCAGGTCAAGCTCGCCTCGCGCGATCCGCGCTCCGAGCCGGTGGTCGAGTTCAACCTGCTGTCCGACCGGCGCGACGTCGACCGGCTGATGTACGGCTTCCGCAAGATGGCCGGCTTGCAGATGAGCGCCGCGGTCAAGGCGGTGGCCGACACGCCCTTCCCCGCCTCCTACACCGACAAGGTGCGCAAGATCGGCGTCGTCAATCCGAAGAACAAGATCCTGACCGCGGTGATCGCCCAGTTCCTCGACGGGCCGCAGGCGCTGCGCAAGTACATGATCGAGAATTTCGTGGTCGAGGGCTTCACCTTCGACCAGGTGATGACCGACGATGCAGCGCTCGAGGAGTTCGTGAAGAAGAACACGATCGGCGTGTGGCATGCCTCCTGCACCTGCCGCATGGGCCGCGCCGACGATCCGATGTCGGTCGTCGACACCCAGGGCCGGGTCAAGGGCGTGCAGGGCCTGCGCGTCGCCGACGCCTCGGTGTTCCCCATCGTGCCCTGCGCCAACACCAACTTTCCGACGCTCATGACGGCGGAAAAGATCGCGAGCAGCATGTCATGAGCGTCGTCCTCGGTTCCGGAGAGCATCGTTATCGCGTGGTCGAGAACTGGGCCAAGCTGCCTGACGGCTGGGAGTTCCGCGACGTCGCGGCCGTGGCCTGCGACAGCAAGGACAATATCTACGTCTTCAACCGCGGCGCGCACCCGATGATGGTGTTCGACCGCGACGGCAACTTCCTGCGCTCGTGGGGCGAGGGCCTGTTCGGCCGCGCGCACGGCATCCATATCGACAGCGACGACACCCTCTACTGCACCGACGACGGCGATCACACGGTCCGCAAGATCACGACCGACGGCAAGGTGCTGCTGACCATCGGCGTGCCCAACCAGCCCGCGCCGTTCCTGAGCGGCAAGCCGTTCAACCGCTGCACCCACACCGCGCTGTCGCCCAAGGGCGAGATCTACGTCTCGGACGGCTACGGCAACAGCCGCGTCCACAAATACTCGCCCGACGGCAAGCACCTGATGTGCTGGGGCACGACCGGCACCGATCCCGGCGAGTTCAACATCGTGCACAACATCGTCAGCGACGAGGACGGCTGGGTCTATGTCGCCGACCGCGAGAACCATCGCGTGCAGGTGTTCGACGGCAACGGCAAGTACGAGACACAGTGGAACAACATGCATCGGCCTTGCGCGCTCTACTGCTGCGGCGGCAAGCACCCGCAGTTCATCATCGGCGAACTGGGACCGGGCATGCCTGTCAACACGCACCACAAGAACATCGGCCCGCGTCTGGCGATCGTCGACGCCAAGGGCCGTACCCTCGCCCGCCTCGGCGGCGAGGACGGTCCCGGCGAGGAGCCCGGCAAGTTCCTGTCGCCGCACGGCCTCGCCGTCGATTCGAAGGGCAGCATCTATGTCGGCGAAGTCAGCTACACGAATTGGCCCAGCACCCATCCCGGCGTGCCGGTGCCCAAATACCTGCGATCGTTGCAGAAGCTCGAGAAGATTGCGTAACGGAGGTCAGTGAAGATGGTTGAACGTATTCTCGTCGTCGGCCCGAAGGACACCCTGTCCATGGTCGACGACCTCGCCCCCAAGGGGTTCGAGATCGTGAAAGCGCTGCACAATTCGCCGGAACAGAAGGCCGCCTATGCCGGCGCCGACTACTTCGTGGGCTTCGTGCAGCAGTACGTCACGCCGCAGCTCTACAAGGACGCGCCCAAGCTCAAGCTCGTGCAGCTGCTGAGCGCCGGCTACGACAAGGCCGACCTGGAGGCGGCGCGCAAGAGCAAGGTGCCGCTGTGCGCCAACGGCGGCGCCAATTCGACGGCCGTGTCCGAGCACGCGATGCTGCTGATGCTCGCGGTCTCGCGCCGCCTGATCACCCAGCACACCAACGTCTCGGGCGGCCGCTGGCACGGCAACTCGCCGCCGCAGGTCCACGAGGTGCGCGACCGCGTGCTGGGCATCATCGGCCTCGGCACGATCGGCAAGAAGGTGGCGCGTCTCGCCCTCGCCTTCGGGATGCGCGTCCACTACTACGACATCGCCCGCCTCAAGGAGGAGCAGGAAGACGCGCTCGGCGTGCGCTTCCGCCTGCTGCCCGAGATCCTGCGCACCTCCGACATCATCTCGCTGCACGTGCCGCTGAACGACAGCACGCACCATCTGCTGGGCGCGCAGGAACTGGCGATGATGAAGAAGACCGCGGTGATCGTGAACACCGCGCGCGGTCCGGTGATCGACGAGAAGGCGCTGACCGAGGCGCTGTCGAAGAACCAGCTGTTCGGCGCCGGCCTCGACGTGTTCGACGAGGAGCCGACCCCGCCGGACAATCCCCTGCTCAAGCTCGACAACGTCATCCTGACCGCGCATCTCGCCGGCCCGACGTTCGAGAGCAACATCACGCGCCTGCGTAACGGTTTCGACAACGTCCAACGTATCGCCCGCGGCGAAGCCCCGCTGTGGGTCGTTCCCGAACTCCTGGAGACCTGAGAATGACGAAGCTCAACCGCCGCGGTCTCCTGGCCGCGGCGCTCGCCGCCCCGCTCGCCACGCCGATGCTCGCCCGCCACGGCTGGGCGCAGTCCAAGTGGCCGTCGGGCCAGCTGCGCTGGGTCGTGGCCTATGCCGCCGGCGGCGCCGCCGACACCGTCGCCCGCAACGTCGGCGCGCGCGTGTCGGAGATCCTCGGCCAGCAGGTGATCATCGACAACCGCACCGGCGGCAACTCGCTGGTCGCGCAGACCGCGGTGCTGCAGGCGCCGAAGGACGGCCTCACCTTCCTCGTCGACGCCGCCAACCAGGTGACGAACGAGTATCTGATCAAGGACATCCCGTTCAACTACGAGAAGACCTGGATCCCGGTCACCCGGCTCGCCGACTTCCCGCAGGTGCTCGCGGTGAAGTCGGACTTCCCGGCCAAGACGCTGGCCGAGTACATCGCCGCGGCCAAGGCCAAGCCCGGCACGATCGGCCTCGGCACGCCGCCCGCCGCCGGCATGGCCCACATGGCCAGCGAGGAGTTGCAGAAGCGCGCCGGCATCAAGCTGATCCACGCGCCGTTCCGCGGCGGCGCCGACGCCGCGCGCGACATCGCCGCCGGGGCGATCGACTCGGTGATCATCACCACCTCGTCGATCCGCCCGCCGCTCCAGTCGGGCCGCTGCCGCATCCTCGCGGTGACCAGCATCAAGCGCGCGCCGACCTTCCCCGACGTGCCGACCATCGCGGAGTCCGGCTTCCCCGGCTTCGACCTCAACGACTGGAACGGCCTGTTCGCCGCCACCGGCGTTCCGGCCGAGATCGTCGGCCGCATGCAGGAAGCCTGCGCCGAGGCGATCAAGGACGCGAAGGTCAAGGAGCGGCTCGATCCGGCCGGCGCGATCCTCGTCGCCGACACGCCCGCCGACTTCAAGCAGTGGCTCGACGGCCAGCGCAAGACACTGGGCAAGCTGATCGTCGACGCCAACATCAAGCTCCAGTAAGGGTCAGCGCGCGTCCAGCGGGACGCGCGCCGTCTCCTTGAAGAACAGCGCGGCGGTGAACGACAGCAGTCCCGCCGCGAGGATGAGGAAGGCCGGGCTGAGATTGTCGCCCGTGCGGTGGACCAGCCAGGTCGCCACCAGCGGGCTGAGCCCGCCGATCAGTCCCAGGGTGACGTTGTAGCCCAGCGCCACCGCCGTGCAGCGCACGTCGGCCGGCGCCGCCTCGACCATCGCCGTGGGCTGTGCGCCCACGAACATGCCGACCGCCAGCACGAAGCCCATCTGGCCCAGCAGGATCATCGAGGTCCGGTCGTCGTACATCAGCCAGAAGAACGGGACCGCCCCCAGCACGCCGATCGCCGTGGCGATCAGCAGCACTGGCCGGCGGCCGATGCGGTCCGACAGCGCCCCTGCCGCGACCATCACCGGCAGCAGCACGAACATGCTCGTCGTGTTGATCCCCAGCGCGTGCGAGGGCGCGATGCCGTCGGCGAGCTGCAACCAGCTCACGATGTAGACGAAGGCGAGATAGAAGCCGACCGCGTTGAAGCAGGACAGGCCCGCCAGCCGCCACAGCAGCGCGCCGTGACCGCGAATGACGTCCAGCAAGGGCGAGCGCTGCGCCCGATGCGGCCGCGGCGTCTCGGTGAGCGTGCGGCGCAGCGCGAAGCCCGCGAGACCGACCAGCAGGCCCAGCACGAAGGGAATGCGCCAGCCCCAGTCCTCCAGCACGGCTTCGGGAACGAGGGACGCCAGCACGGCGCCCGTCGCGGAGCCCAGCAGAATCCCGCCGATCGCGCCGCAGCAGCCCATCGCGCCCACCACGCCGCGCCGGTGCGGCGGCGCCTGCTCGACCATGAAGACCACGGAGGTCGTGTATTCGCCGCCGACCGACAGGCCCTGGATCATGCGCAGGACCGTCAGCAGGACCGGCGCCGCGAGACCCAGCGTCGCGTAGCCCGGCAGCACGCCCACTAGGAAGGTCGGGATCGCCATGGCGGCGACGGAGATGGTGAGCGCGGTGCGCCGTCCCCACTTGTCGCCGATATGGCCCAGCAGCGCGCCGCCGACGGGGCGCATCAGGAAGCCCACGGCGAAGATGCCGAAGGCCGACAGGACCTGCGCGACGGGATCTTCCTTCGGGAAGAACGTGCGGCCGATGGCGGTGGCGAAATAGCCGTAGACGGCGAAATCGTACCATTCGAGCACGTTGCCGATCGCACCCGCCAGGATCACCCGGCGCGGCTCACTGGTCTGCACGAAACTCCTCCCCCCGAAGAAGCCTAGTCGACGATCCTGGCCGCCTCCAGCGCCGTCCGGCCGCGGATCATGTCGGCCGCCTTCTCGGCGATCATCAGCACCGAGGCGTTGAGGTTGGCCGACGGCATGGTCGGCATCACCGAGGCGTCGACGACGCGCAGCCCCTCGATGCCGCGCACCCGCAACTGGTCGTCGACCACGGCGGTCGGATCGGTCTCCGGCGCCATGCGGCACGTGCCCATCAGATGGAAGGTGGTCGTGCCGCGCTGCTTGGCGGCTTCCATCAGCTCGGCATCGGACTGCTTGTCGGCGCCCGGGAACTCCTCGCGGTCGTAGTACTTGCTGAGCGCCTTGGAGCCCAGCAGGCGCCGCGCCAGCTTCATGCCGGCCAGCAGCACGCGGCGGTCGCTCTCGGCGGCCAGGTAATTCGGCTGGATGGCCGGCGCCTCGAACGGATCGGCCGACTTCGCATGCACGTAGCCGGTGCTGTCGGGCCGCTGCTGCCACGAGGCGATGGTCATGCCCGGATAGTCGTCGAGCTTGGACTGCACGCCCTCCTTGTAGCTCGCCGGCGTGAAGGTGAGCTGGAGGTCGTAATTGTCCACCCGCTCGTCGGACTTCCAGAACACGTAGACCAGGGTCGGGTTGAGCGAGAGGATGCCCTTGCGCGTCACGGCGTATTTCAGGATCTCGCCCGCGAGCTTCAGCCCGTGCGACTTCTCGTTGATCGTCTCGGCGTTCTTCACCCGCGCCACGAAGCGCGGCGCGTAATGGTCGCGCAGGTTCTCGCCCACGCCCTGGAGGTCGTGCTTCACCTCGACGCCGATGCTGCGCAGGAAAGGCGCCGAGCCGATGCCCGACACCTGGAGAAGCTGCGGCGAGTTCACCGCGCCGCCGCACAGGATGACCTCCCGGTTGGCGCGCACCTCGACCGGCTGGCCGCCGCGGCCGCCCTTGAGATAACGCACGCCGACCGCCTTTTTGCCCTCGAGCACGATGCTGGTCGCATGCGCGTGCGTGCGGATCGTGAGGTTGCTTCGACCCTTGGCCGGATGGAGGTAGCCGCGCGCCGCACTGACCCGGCGGCCCTTGTCGATGACGCGCTGGACGTAGCTCACGCCATGCTGCTGCGCGCCGTTATAGTCGGTGTTGCGCGGGATGCCCTGCTCGACCGCGCCCTCGATGAAGGCCTCGCACAGCGGGTCGCGCCATTCGAGGTCGGTGATCGTCATGTTGCCTTCGCTGCCGCGGAACGTGGCGTCGGCATCGCCCGCGCTGGCCATGCGGCGCTCGGTCTTGCGGAAGTACGGCAGCACGTCGGCATAGCCCCAGCCATGGTTGCCGCGCTGCGCCCAGCCGTCGAAGTCGAGCCGCTGGCCGCGATTGTAGATGTGACCGTTGATCGAACTCGAGCCGCCCAGCGTCTTGCCGCGCGGCGCCGCGATGCGCCGGCCGCCGGTCCACTCGCTGGGCTCCGACGTGTAGAGCCAGTTCACCTTGGGATCGACCAGCGTGTACATGAAGCCGGCGGGGATATGGATGAAGGGATGCCAGTCCGACGGCCCCGCCTCGAGCACGCACACCGTGCTCTTGCCGTCCTCGCTCAGCCGGTTGGCGAGCACGCTGCCGGCCGAGCCGGCGCCGACGATGACGTAGTCGAAGCTTTCCACGCTGGATTTCCCCCTGCCTATGCCCGCGCCCGGACCACGCCTTCATAGTCCTTCTGCGCCACCTGGCTGATGCGATCGACGTATTTGGGCGCGCCGCCGTTGTAGACGAAGTAGCGGACCTTGCCCTCCTCGTGCCCGGCGACGTTGGAGTTGTAGCCGGTGAACCAGCCCTTGGCCTTGCGCATCAGCATCATCGAATACATGCCGACGACGTGATCGGTCCATCGCTTCTCGGCCTCGGCCGTCGCCTCGAAGCGGGTCTGGCCCTCGGCGCGCACGCGCTTCAGGAATTCGGTGCACCAGTCGACGCCGGTCTCGATGCCGCGCGGATAGTTGGTCGAGGCCGAGCCGCTTTGCGGGCCGGCCGGCATCAGCATGTTGGGAAAGCCGTGCACCATCATGCCGAGGAAGGTCGAGCAGGAGTCGCGCCACTTGTCGCGCAAGGTCTGCCCGCCCGTGCCGCGGATGTCGATATGGTCGAACGCGCCGGTGATGGCGTCGAAGCCCGTGGCATAGACGATGATGTCGAACGCGTATTCGCGCTCGGTCGTCCTGAGGCCCTTCTCCGTCACGCGCTCCAGCGGCGTCTCGCGCAGGTCGACGAGATGGACGTTGGGCTGGTTGAACGCCTCGAAATAGCGCGTCTCCATCGGCACGCGCTGGATGCCGAAGCCGTGATCGCGCGGGATCAGCTTCTCGGCCACCTTCGGGTCCTTGACGCGGCGGCGGATGCGCTCGGCGATGTAGTCGGAGATCTCGGCGTTCGCCGCCTCGTCCATGAAGATCTCTTTGAAGTTCGCGAGCCAGATGCCGAAGCCCGGCTCGTCATAGAGCTTGTCCCAGAGCTTCAGCCGCTCCTCGCGCGAGACGTCGTAGAAGCCGCGACGGTCGGGCTCGTGCACGAAGCCGCCGGGCGAGCGCGCGCAGGCCGCGAAGATCTCGTCGTAGCGCTTGCGGATGTCGGCCATCTCCTCCTCGGAGATCGGGCTGTTGTTCAGCGGCGCGCTCCAGTTCGGCCGACGCTGGAACACGGTGAGGTCGCCGACCTTGTCCGCGATCTCGCCGATCACCTGGATGGCCGTCGCACCGCCGCCGATCACCGCGACCTTCTTGCCGCGCAGGTCGACATGCTCTTGCGGCCAGTAGTAGGTGTGGAACGACCGCCCCTTGAACGAGTCGATGCCTTCCAACCGCGGCAGGGTCGGTTGCGAAAGCAGACCCGTCGTCATGATCACGAACCGGCAGCTGAGCGTGCGCCCGTCCGACAATTTGAGGCGCCACAGCGTCTCGGCGTCGTCGAAATGCATCGCCTCGACGCGCACGTTGAACTGCATGTGCTTGCGCAGGTCGAACTTGTCGGCGACGAAGTTGAGGTAGCGCAGGTTCTCGGGCTGGCCCGAGAAGCGCTCCTTCCAGTGCCATTCCTCGAGCACCTCCTTCGAGAAGGAGTAGCCGTAGGTGTAGCTCTCCGAATCGAAGCGCGCGCCGGGATAGCGGTTCCAGTACCAGGTGCCGCCGAGATCGCCCCCCAGTTCCAGCACCGTGGCCTTGATGCCGAGATCGACCAGCCGCTTGATCTGGTAGATCCCGCCGACGCCCGCGCCGATGACGATGACTTCGTAGTCGAGGTTGGTCATGAGGAAAGATCCCTCGCTTCGCTCGGGATGACAATTTTTGCGCAGGGCGTAGATGCAACCACCGTTGTCATCCCGAGCGCAGCGAGGGACCTTTGATTCATCAGACCACACACCCGCGATGAGCCGACGAGACCAGCCGGATGTATTTGTCGTGCACAGAACCCGGCTGCACCCGGTCGGACAGGTCAGGCGCGCGCCAGTCCTTCATGCGCGTCGCCAGCTCCTCGGCGGAAATCTCGACGTTCAGCGTGCGCTTGGCCGGATCGATCACGATCGTGTCGCCGTCGCGCACCGCCGCGATCGGACCGCCGCGCGCGGCTTCCGGCGAGATGTGGCCGATCAGGATGCCGTGGCTCACGCCCGAGAAACGGCCGTCGGTGATCAGCGCCACGTCCTCGCCCAGCCCACGGCCCTGCAACTGGATCGTCAGCATCACCATTTCCGGCATGCCCGGCCCGCCGACGGGCCCGACATTGCGCACGACCACGACATTGCCCGGCACGATCTCGCCGGCGCGGATCGCCTTCATCGTGTCGGCCTCGGACTCGAACACCCGCGCGGTGCCGCGGAACTCGCCCTTCTCCAGCGTCTTGCCCGAGAGCTTCAGCAGGCAGCTCTCCGGCGCGAGATTGCCCTTCAGGACGCTGATGTGATTGTTGGCCTGGGCGAAAGGCTTCGACACCGGCACCACGATGTCCTGCTTGCCGAGCTGGTCGAGCGTCGGCACGTCGGCCAGGTTCTCCGCCAAGGTCTTGCCCGACACCGTCATCACGTCGCCATGCAGCAGGCCCGCGCGCAGCAATTCCTTCATGACCACCGGCACGCCGCCGATCTCATGCAGGCTCACCATGGCATAGGGCCCGTGCGGCTGGAGATTGGAGATCAGCGGCACGCGCTCGCCGACCTGCTGAATGCGCTCGATGGTGATCGGCACCTGCGCCTCGCGCGCCACCGCGAGCAGATGGAGATACATGTTGGTCGAGCCGCCCATGGCATAGACCGTCGTGATCGCGTTCTCGAAGGCGCGCTCGGTCATGATATCGCGCGGCCGGATGCCCTTCTCGATCAGCCGGTACAACGCCTCGACCGAGGCCCGCGCCTGGGCGCGCACGTCGGCATGGATGTCGCTCGCGGCATCGTAGTCCGCCGGATGCGAGGCGCCGCGCGGCAGCATCATGCCGATCGCCTCGGCGATGGTGCTCATCGTGTTGGCAGTGAACATGGCGCCGCACGTGCCGCTGCCCGGCATCACGTTGCTCTCGAGCTCGAGCAGTTCCTTGTCCGAGATGCGGCCCGCCTCGTTGGCCGCCCGGCCCTCGACATAGTCGAGGATGGTGAGGTTGTTGCCCTTGGCCGCCCAGTTGCCGAACGACACCTTGCCGGGCGAGCTGGTGCCCGGATAGAGCACGAGGCCGAAGGCGTTGGTGCGGGCGAGCGGCATCAGCGCGGCGGCCCCGGTCTTGTCGCAGCCCGAGATCACGATCATCGCGTCGCCGTGATGGGCGTAGTGGCCGATCTCGAAGCAGTCGGCCACGACATCGCGCGATACCAGGCTGTAGCCCGCCGTGGGCGTGCCTTGCGTCAGCGCATCGGACACCGCGGGCGCGCCCACGATCAGCCCCTGCCCGCCCTTCTCGGCCAGCAGCTCGACCAGCAGGTCGGTGATGGTGCGGACGCGGTTGTTGCAGCGATGGGCGTTGGTATAGGCGCTGGCGATGGTGACCACGGCCGAGGCCTTGGCCGTCTGGTCCGGATCGAAGCCCGCCGCCCGCATCTCGACGCGCTGCTTCTTCCAGAAATTGCTGCTGTCCTTGACCATACGCTTCCGCCCTGACGTCTTTTCTCTATCACTCGATCATAGAATCTGTCCGCCGTCAGGCGAACCGCGACGGCGCGGGGGCTACCGCCAGGCGGCCATCAACATAAGGCCTACCACGCGATCCCCAAAAGCGCCGTTCATGCGGAGTGGCCGAGAAAAGTGCTCCTCGCGAGGAATCGCCGATAATGCCGTTCTGCCTGCATCGCATGCGATTCCTCGCGAGGGCTCGCGAGGAACTCGTTCCCGGGCAACACGCGTCGTGATCGGGCATGGCAGTGCAAGAGCTCTCCAATCCGGGACGAAACACCATCATTGCTTATATCGCAATAATTGTCAATGCGAATATCGCTGCCATCCTTCGCTGCTTGCTCTTGGAAAGGCTGCTCGCGTTGCCTTGGTCGCACTCAACGCAAAGCGGCGCTTGAAAGAGAAATGGCGGAGGGGATGGGATTCGAACCCACGATAGGGATTATCTCCCTATAACGGTTTAGCAAACCGCCGCCTTCGGCCACTCGGCCACCCCTCCGCAGCCCGTCTAGGCCCCGGCGACTTCTATCCACGGCGGATGCGCGGCGGTTCTAGCCGCCGAGGGGGCCGAAGTCAAACCAAGGGCCGATTTCGCAGGCAAAATCAGGCATTTGGCTCCCTTGGGCGATCTGTGCGACCCTGCGGGGATGAGCACAGAATCAGTCAGTTCGATCGAGATGCTGAAGCGCCTCGTGGCGTTCGACACGACCTCGCGCAACTCCAATCTCGATCTCATCAAGTACATCCAGTCCTATCTCGACGACCATGGCGTGAAGAGCACGCTGGTCCCCAACGAGGACGGCACCAAGGCCAACCTGTTCGCCACGATCGGGCCGGAGACCGAGGGCGGCATCGTGCTGTCGGGCCACACCGACGTCGTGCCGGTCGACGGCCAGCCATGGGAGACCGATCCCTGGACCCTGACCGAGAAGCCCGACGGCAAGCTCTACGGCCGCGGCACCTGCGACATGAAGGGGTTCATCGCCGTCGCCCTCAGCCACGTGCCGAAGTTCCAGAAGGCCAGGCTGAAGGTGCCGATGCACTTCGCCTTCTCCTACGACGAGGAGATCGGCTGCCTCGGCGCACATTCGCTGGCCGAGAAGCTGATGGGCAACGTGCCGCGTCCGCAGGCCGTCATCGTCGGCGAGCCGACCATGATGAGCGTCGTCAACGCGCAGAACGCGGGCGGCGGACTGAACGCCACCTTCACCGGCTTCGAAGCGCATTCGTCGATGACGCATCTCGGCGTCAATGCCATCCACTTCGCGGGCGAGTTCATCCACTGGCTGAACGAGCTGCAGGCCGAGCTGGCGGAGCGCAAGCACCCGCATCTCGATACCGTGCCCAATCACACCACGATCAATGTCGGCATCATCATCGGCGGCACGGCGGGCAACATCCTCGCGCGCGAGTGCGTGCTGAACTGGGGCTATCGCACCCTGCCCGGCGACGACAACACCGAGGTCCAGCGCCGCGCCGAGAAGTACGTGGCTGAGCTGCTGCTGCCCAAGATGCGCGCCAAGCATCCTGACGCCAACATCGTGATCAAGCGGCGCTCCTTCGTGCCGGGCCTGCTGCCGCAGGAGAACGAGGAAGCCGCAAAGCTCGCGCTCGAATGGACCGGCGGCAACCGCACCTATGCCGTGCCCTACGGCACCGAGGCCGGTATCTTCCGCGGCCACGGCGTGCCGACCGTGATCTGCGGTCCCGGCGATATCTCGCAGGCGCACCAGCCCAACGAGTTCGTCGCCAAGTCGCAGATGGACGCGTGCGATACGTTCGTCGGCAAGATGATCGCCTGGGCGGAGCGCTGACGGCGGAACGCCAACTCTGTCGCGCTAGCCCGCGCAGACCGGGCGTTCGAGGCGCAGCACGTCGTGCTGACGGAAGCGCTTGCGGTAGACGTCCACCAAGGCGGTGACCTTGGCGCGGAAGTCCGGCGCATCGAAGACCACGATCACGACAAGCTTGCTGGGCTCGCGCGTGATCGTGCCCGAGGGTTCGCGATATTGGCCGGCGGCATCGAGCACGGTGAAGCCGTTGGGAAAGCGCGGCGTCACCTCGGCCGCGAGGAAGTCCGCCCACTCCGCGTCGCTCACCTTGCCGCCGCCCTCGATGCTGCGGCCGAAGAACAGATCGACCTCGACGGCAGGCTTCAGCGGCGTCGCGCACGACGGCGCCGGCTGCGGGGCGCAGGCGCCCAGCAGCAGAGCCATCGCGAGGATGACGGTCCTAGTTGAGATAGGGCACCGCCATGCCCTTGGTCACCGCCGGCCGCGCGTTGATCGCGTCGTACCAGCGCTTCACGTTGGCGAAGTCGGCCAGGTTCACCTGGTGCCACTCGTGCCGCGCCGTCCACGGGAAGATCGCCATGTCGGCGATCGTGTAGTCCGCGCCGGCCGCATAGGTGTTGGTGGCAAGCTGCTTGTCGAGCACGCCGTAGAGGCGCTTGGCTTCGTCGACATAGCGCTTGATGCCGTACTCGATCTTGGTCGGCGCGGCGCGCAGGAAGTGATGCGCCTGGCCGAACATCGGGCCGACGCCGCCCATCTGCCACATCAGCCACTCGAGCGACTTGTACTTGGCAGCCGGATCCTTCGGCAGGAACTTGCCGGTCTTCTCGGCGAGGTAGATCAGGATGGCACCCGATTCGAAGACGCTGATCGGCTTGCCGCCCGGACCGTCGGGGTCGAGGATCGCCGGGATGCGGTTGTTCGGGCTGATCTTCAGGAACTCGGGCTTGAACTGCTCGCCCTTGGAGATGTCGACCTTGTGCACGCTGTAGGGCAACCCGCACTCCTCGAGCATGATGGAGACCTTGCGGCCGTTGGGCGTGCCCCAGGTATGAAGTTCGATCATCGACGCAGGTCCCCTTCTTCAAGCTTCTCGTTCTAGACGTCTTCCGAATCGTCGAAACCGGAATCCCCGGAGTCGCCGGCGGCGAGATCATAGTCGTCGGCGGCGCCGTCGTCCTGTGCGAGGTCCGCGGAATTGCCCGTAGAACTGAACGTGTCGGACGGCATGGGCGGCATCATCGCGTTGGCGCTGGATGCGCCGAACGGCCCCGGATTGTGGCCCAGCATGTTGCGGATGCCCTCGAACAGCAACGCGCCGCCCGCGACGCCGGCCGCGGTGGTGAGCGCCTGGCGCAGGAAGCCGCCACCGCCGCCCATCTGCGCTTGCGGCGGCGCGGCGGCCGGCGGGGCGGCGGGCGTGGACGGCACCGACGCCCTGCCCCACGGTCCGATCTTGGGCGCGCTCGCCAGGAAGCCCGGCGCCGCGGCGGGCGCGGCTCCCGCCTTGGCTTCGAGTTCGGCGATGCGATCCTGTGCCGCCTTCAATGCCTGCTCCTGCACAAGCACTGTCTGTACCAGAAGATAGGGCGCACCAGGCTGGCTCGCGATCGCGCTGCCGATCAGCCGGTCGGCGTCGGGATCGCGCGGCTGGCTTTCGAAGGGCTTGAGACGGCCGAACAGGCCGCCGATCAGGTCGCGTTCTTCTGGCTGCATTGACGACGCCTCCCGCCCTCCAGGGCCCCGTCAACGTGGTTGTCCGGTCCCGGAGCGTCAAGGGCACCCGGCCCACCCGGCCATCGCACGCCTAGTTGCCCGTCAGCGCCTGATAGACCAGATCGCGCATCAGGTAGCGGTACGGCAGGCGCGCGGTCTGCGACTGCATCATGAACACCACGTACATGCGCTCGCGCGGGTCGTGCCAGAAATAGGTGCCGTAAGCGCCGCCCCAGTAGTAGTCGCCGATCGAGCCCGGCAGCGGGTTGCGGCCTTGATCCGTGCGCACCGCGAAGCCCAGGCCGAAGCCCTGGCCCATGCGCGCGCTCGGCTCCAGCGCCTCGAAGCGGTACATGTCGTCGCCCATCTTGATGTCGGGCGGCAGGTGGTTGGCGGTCATCAGGTCGATCGACTTGCGCGAGATGATGCGCACGCCGTCGAGCTGGCCGCCGCCCGCGAACATCTGGAGGAAACGCGCATAGTCGGCCGCCGTCGAGACCATGCCGCCGCCGCCGGACTTCCACGTCGACTTGAAGGTGATGTCCGGGATCTTCGGCAGCTCGTTCTTCGGCCCCTCCTTCTGCGGATGGGCGGCGCGATCCTTCTTGTCGGGCGCGGCGTCGAAGCCGGTGTCGCCCATGCGCAGCGGCCTGGTGATGCGCTCCTCGATGAACTTGTCGAGCGTCGTGCCCGAGGCGACCTCGATCACGCGGCCCAGCACGTCGGTCGACATGGAATATTCCCAGTGCGTGCCGGGCTGGTAGAGCAGCGCGAGCTTGGCGAGCTTCTCCACCATCTCCGCATTGGTCTGGTCGGGTACGGCGACCTTCATGTCCATGTAGGACTGCTTCACCGGGTTGCTGCCCACTGCGCCGTAGGTCAGGCCCGAGGTGTGGCGCAGCAGGTCCTGCACGGTCATCGGCCGGGTCTGCGGCTCCAGTCCCATCTCGACCGTGCCGTCGGCGTCGGTGCGCTTCACCGAGACCTTGGTGTCGGCGAAGGCCGGAATGTATTTCGACACCGGATCGGCGAGCGAGAGCTTGCCTTCCTCCATCAGGATCATCGCGGCGACCGCGACCATGGGCTTGGTCATCGACGCGATGCGGAAGATCGTGTCGGTCTTCATCGGCGCCTTGGCATCCTTGTCGCGATAGCCGTAGGCGTCGAACAGCACGATCTTGCCGTTGCGCGCGATCAGCACGACGGCGCCCGGCAGCTCGCCCGCCTTGACGCCCTCGTTGATGCGTTCGCCGATGCGCTTCAGCCGGATCGAGGAGAAGCCCACTTCCTCCGGCGACTGCGCCTTGGGAATGCCCTGCGCCGCGGCGACACCGCAGACGGACAGCGCCAGGGCCGCGAGTCCCACCGTGCGGATGATCGTCATTCCCCCTCCTCTTCCTTGCGCATCGACGCTAAGCCGCGTCCTGCTTGGGCAGCACGTCCTCGTACTTCTTGAAGCCCGCGAGCTTCTCGATGCGGCCCATCCAGCCCTTGATGTTGGCGTAGGGCGCGAGGTCGATCTCGGCCTCACCGGCATAGTGGACGTCGCCGTAGACGCCGACGTCGGCCACGGTGACGCTGTCGCCGACCAGGAACGGATGCTTGGCCAGTTCGCCGTCGAGCACCTTCAGCGCGTCGTTCGCCATGCCGACATACATCTTGTAGACGCTGTCCTCGGCCTTCATGAAGCCGCGCTTGATGGCGCGCGGGCGGTAGATGTTCGGCGCCAGCCGGTCGTACTCCCAGAAAAGCCACTCGCGCACCCGCGCCTTCTCGTCGGGCGTCTTGCCGCCCATCTTGCCGAACTTCTCGGCGAGATGGAGCAGGATCGAACCCGACTGGCAGAGCTTGAGGTTGCCGTCGACCAGCGCCGGCACCTGGCCGTAGCGGTTGATCTCGAGGTAGCCCGGCTCCTTGTGCGCGCCGGCCCGCAGGTCGACGTGCTTGTAGGCGAAATCCTGCCCCATCAGGGCCATGGCGAGGCCCGCTTTGTAGGTCGGACCGGACAGCCAGATACCGTGCAGAACCATCTTGGACATTCTTCGCTCCCTTAAGGATTTGACCTCGCCGGATTAGCATGTATGACCGCAACCATGAAGATTTCCGCCCGCGACATCGATCACCTGACCCTGAACACCACCGATCCCGGCACCGTGGCCGCCAAGCTGGAGAAGCTCGGTTTCACGCTGACGCCCGACGGCGTGTGGCCGCGCTGCATCTGCTTCGTGCCGGCCGACGAGGACATCCCCAACTACATCGAGATCGCCGAGAGCCCGGTCGATTTCATGAACGTGGCCATGAACGTCGAGAAGCTGAAGGGCGAGAAGCGCACCTTCAAGTGGGAGGGCAACGACGGCGACATCACGGGCAGCCTGATCGTCGGCGAAGGCGGCGGCCCGGTGCCGTGGCTCACGGTCCAGCAGTTCAATCCCGAATCCTTCGTCGAGCCCGAGCTGGTGGTCCATCCCAACGGCGCGCTGGCCTTCATCTGCGTGCACGTCGTGGCCGACGATCCCAAGGCGATCGCCAAGCAGCTGGCGGCGACGTGGGACGGCCGCGCCGAGGAAGTGCTCGACGGCTGCGAGCTGGTCCGCACCGGCATGGTCGAACTCCTCATCTGGACGCCCGCCGCGTGGCAGAAGGAATACAAGGCGATCGAACCGATGGAGCCCGCGCGCAAGCCGGCGATCACCGGCATCGCCGTCGCCATCGAGCGCGCCCGCCCGCTCCAGGCGCTGCTGCGCGCCAACAACGTGCCGTTCTCGCTCACCGAGGGCGACCGCATCCTGGTCGCGCCCGAGCAGACCGGCGGCCTCGTCATCGAATTCATGCCGCAGACATAGTCAGAACAACGGGACGGGTGCCTGCGGCACGTCCTTCCAGAACTCCGGGTCGTGGCCGAACACGAGCTTGGCCCCTCCTTTCTCCAGCGCCTCGAGCCGGTCGAGCGAGGCCAGCATCGCGGCGCGGTCGTAGACGAAGCGCGGCAGGCGCCGCTCGCGCAAGGTCCGGCAGAAGTAGCAGGCGTCGCCGGTCAGAACGATCTCCCCTTTCTCGGTGCGCACCTTCAATGACTGATGGCCCGGCGTGTGGCCGTAGGTCGGGACGGTGACGACGCTGCCGTCGCCGAACAGGTCGTGCTCGCCCTCGACCTGCTTCACGGGGTGACCATGGTCGAAGTCGGCCTTGTAGAAGCCGACCTTGGCCGCCGTCTCGGGATCCTGCGCGGCCTGCCACTCACGCTTCTGCACGACGACGGTGGCGTTGGGCAGGAATTCGTTGCCGCCGGCATGGTCGAAGTGCAGGTGCGAGTTCACGATGAAGTCGACCTTGCCCGGATCGCGATCGATCGCCTCGAGCTTCGACTTCACGTCGTCGGTCGAGCCGTAGCCCTCGAAGCCGAAGATGCGCGCGACCTTCTCGCCGAGACGCCGCGCGGGGTCGATGCGGCAGTCGGGATGCATGCCGGTGTCGAACACGGCGCGGCCCTTCGGATGCTCGATCAGGTAGGACGGGATCGGCAACTGTGCCGTGCCCTCCTCGCCTTCGATCATGTCCTTGAGGCGCCCGGTCAAACGGCCGCAGGTCATCGCGTACAGCTTCACGGTCATGAGCCGACCCTAACATGCGGGCGGCCGGAACCGAACGGCGGCCCGGGCGTTCTGCCCTCGTGAAAGCTCTCACCGTCGAGCCCGGCACGGCGAACTCGATTCGCCTCGACGACCGCCCCGAAC
>JAFEFH010000160.1 GCA_018240695.1 Pseudomonadota bacterium
GCCTCCCGATCGGGAGGCCTTCTTTTTTGGCTTCGACGAGAAAGCCTAGTGCTTGTCGGCCCACACCTGGCGCTTCACGGCGTACATCAAGCCGGCCATCGCCAGAAGGAACAGGATCACGCGGATGCCGGTGCGGTTGCGCGCCTCGAGATGCGGCTCCGACGCCCAAGCGAGGAACTCGACGATGTCCGAGGCTTCCTGGTCGAGGGTCGCCTTGGTGCCGTCGGCATACTGCACCTTGTCGTCGCCGAGCGGCGGCGGCATCGCGATACGATGACCGGGGAAGTACTTGTTGTAGTTGTCGTCCTTGGTGACGGCAGCTTCCTTGATCTGTTCAGGCGTCAGCTTGTCGAAGGGCACGTAGCCCATCATCAGCGCGTGCACGTAGTTCGGGCCGTCCTCGCGCGCCTTGATGATGACGCTGAGGTCGGGCGGCGCCTTGCCGCCGTTGGCCGCGGCCGCCGCCAGCTCGTTGGCGAACGGCTTCTTGAAGCGGTCGGACAGGCGCGCCGGGCGGTCGATCGCCGCGCCGTCGTCGCCGAGGTCCGGCACCTGGATCTCGGCGATCAGGCCCTTCACCTGGTTCTCGGTGAGACCGAGCTCCATGAGGTTGCGGTAGCTCAGCAGGCTGAGCGAGTGGCAGGCCGAGCAGACCTCCTTGTAGATCTGGTAGCCGCGCTGGGCGGCCGCGCGATCGTAGGTGCCGAACGGGCCCTGGAAGTGCCAGTGCTTCTCCGGCAGCTTGATCCCGGTCTCGGCGGCGACCGCGAAGGCGCCGCAACCGAGGGCCGCGACGGCGATGGCGCCGGTCGCGAGTGTCTTGAGGAACGACTTACGCATAGCGATCACCCTGCCTTCTTCTTGAGCACCGCGTCGGCGATGCTGGGTGGCAACGGCAGGGGCCGTTCGATCTTGCCGAGGACCGGCAGCAGGATCAGGAAGTGGAAGAAGTAGTAGGCCGTGCAGATGCGGCTGAGCGGCACGAAGAAGCCTTCCGGCGGGTTGGCGCCGCACCAGCCGAGCAGGAACAGCACGACGACCAGCACCAGCACGAACCACTTGTAGATCGGGCGGAAGGTGCAGGAGCGGACGCGGCTGGTGTCGAGCCACGGCAGAACGAACAGCACCGCGATGGCGCCGAACATGGCGATGACGCCGCCCAGCTTGTCCGGGATCGCGCGCAGGATCGCGTAGAACGGCAGGAAGTACCATTCCGGCACGATGTGCGTCGGGGTCACCAGCGGATCGGCCGGCACGTAGTTCGCGACGTCGCCCAGGAAGTTCGGGGCGAAGAACACGAACGCCGCGTAGACGATCATGAAGCAGATGACGCCGAAGCCGTCCTTCATCGTGTAGTACGGATGGAACGGAACGGTGTCCTGCGGGCCCTTCGGGTCGATGCCGAGCGGGTTGTTCGAGCCGTGGACGTGCAGCGCCACGACGTGCAGCGCGACCACCGCCACGATGATGAACGGCAGCAGGTAGTGCAGCGCGAAGAAGCGGTTGAGCGTCGGGTTGTCGACGGAGAAGCCGCCCCACAGCCAGGTCACGATCGAGTCGCCGACGACCGGGATCGCCGAGAACAGGTTGGTGATGACGGTGGCGCCCCAGAACGACATCTGGCCCCACGGCAGCACGTAACCCATGAAGGCCGTGGCCATCATCAGGAGCAGGATGAGCACGCCCAGGATCCACAGCAGCTCGCGCGGCGCCTTGTACGAACCGTAGTAGAGGCCGCGGAAGATGTGGATGTAGACGCCGATGAAGAAGAACGACGCACCGGTCATGTGCATGTACCGGATGAGCCAGCCCGACGGCACGTCGCGCATGATGCGCTCGACCGAGTCGAAGGCCATCGTGGCGTGCGGCGTGTAGTTCGTCGCCAGCACGATGCCGGTGACGATCATCAGCAGCAGCATGACGGTGGCGATCGCGCCGAAGTTCCAGAAATAGTTGAAATTCCGGGGCGTCGGGAACGTGTGATATTCCTTCTCGATATACGAGAAGATCGGCAGGCGGTGATCGATCCAGGCGATCACCTTGTTGTTGAAGACCGGCGGAGCGCCGTGAGACGAGGCCATCGTTTACTCCTGGCGCTTAGCCGATTTTGACGAGTGTGTCGGACGTGAAGAGGTATTCCGGCACCGCGAGGTTCTTCGGCGCCGGCCCCTTACGGATGCGGCCGGACGTGTCGTACTGCGAGCCGTGGCACGGGCAGAACCAGCCGTTGTAGTCGCCGCGCGGATCGCCCTGCTTGGTGCCGAGCGGCACGCAGCCGAGATGGGTGCAGACGCCGATCACGATCAGCCACTCGGGACGGACCTTCTTGGCAGTGTCGACGACGCGGGCGTTGTCGGTCTCGGGATCGGGCAGGTCGGCGAGCTTCACCTGCTCGGCTTCCTTGATCTCCTCGGGCGTGCGGTGCCGGATGAACACCGGCTTGCCGCGCCACTTCACGGTGATCGCCTGGCCGACCGCGATCGCCTTCACGTTCACTTCGACCGTGGAAAGCGCCAACGTATCTGCGGCAGGATTGAGGTTGTTGATGAACGGCCAGGCGGTTGCGATCGCACCGACCGCCGCCATGGCGCCCGAAGCGACCATGAGGAAATCGCGCCGCGTCGGTTCACCGTGGGTGCCGGCCGGAATACTGGAAGAAGCCATCTGAGTTTTCGTCCCCTTGGGTCGCCGCAATAGACTGAAAAGCCACGCTTTATTCAAGGCTTCTTCGGTCGCAGTCTGCGTATTTGTCGGGGACGGAGTGCTCCTGCCACAGTGCGGTACCGTCCCGGCCCGCCTGCGACAATGCGCGCGACGCGACGACCGCTCAAATCTCGCACGCCGGAAGGTCCGGAGCTTCAAATCCTCCTAGGCCACTCGGACTTTCCGGCGACGGCCAAAGAAGTTTTGCGCCATCCCCTGAACGTCGGATGCCGGGCGATTCCGGCCGCGGGAAGCTCGCCGCCTCACAAGAGGGAGGCCATCGAAGAATGCCCGTATTGCCGAAGACAACCCTGTTTGCCGGGATCCTGGCGCTGCTCGTCGTCGGGGCCTGCTACAAGCCCGATCCCAACGCGCCCTGCATCGAATGCCAGCAGCTCGAGCATAGCTACCGCACGGGCGCGCCCCTGCCGCCGCCGAAAATGCTGAACTCCCCCGGCCCGGTCTACATCCCGCCGACCCGGACCAGCGCCGGCTCGTCGTCGTCCGGCAGCTCTTCGAGCGGCGTCAATCAGTGCTATCTGCAGGATGCCGCGGGCAGCGACTATCACTGGTGCGTCTGCGGCAACGGCCGGAAATACAAGCCGGGCAGCGACCTTCGCTGCAATCGCTAGCGGGCGGGATCTCCTGTCCCGGCGCCCGGCGGGACAGGAGACCATGCGGATCGCCCTCTACCAGCCCGACATTCCCCAGAACCTGGGGACCTTCATCCGCCTCTCGGCAGGGTTGGGCGTCCCGCTGGACATCATCGAGCCCTGCGGCTTCCCGGTCGACGACAAGCGCATCCGCCGGGCGGCCATGGACTATTACGACCTCGCCCGGCTCGTCCGGCATGCCTCCTGGGAGGCGTTTTGCCGGGACCGGCCGCCCGGCCGGCTGGTCCTGCTGACCACCAAGGGCGCCCGGACTTTCCCGGATGTGGCTTTCGAGCCCACCGACACGCTCCTGCTTGGCCGCGAGAGCGCCGGCGTGCCCGACGAGGTCCATGACGCCGCCGGCCTGCGCCTGCGCATCCCGCTTCAGAAAGGCGCGCGGTCGCTCAATGTCGCTCTGGCGGCATCGATGGTATTGAGCGAGGCCCTCCGCCAGACCTCCGGATTCACGCCGCTCTCATGACCGACATCGCCGACGCCAAGAAAACCACGCGCGCCTGGTTCGAAAGCCTGCGCGACCGCCTCTGCGCGGAGTTCGAGAAGATCGAGACCGAGCTCACCGGCACGCATGCCGACCTGGCCCCCGGAAAATTCGAGCGCACGGCGTGGGAGCGCCCCAGGGGCGACAACGGCGAGGACCGCGGCGGCGGCGTGATGTCGGTGATGAGGGGCCGCGTCTTCGAGAAGGTCGGCGTCAACGTCTCGACCGTGTTCGGCGAGTTCAGCCCGGAGTTCCGGAAGCAAATTCCCGGCGCCGACCAGGATCCGCGCTTCCACGCCTCGGGCATCTCGCTGGTGGCGCACATGCGCTCGCCCAAGGTGCCGGCGGTGCACATGAACACCCGCTTCATCGTCACCACCAAGTCGTGGTTCGGCGGCGGCGCCGATCTCACGCCGATGAAGCCGAACGAGGCCGACACGAAGACCTTCCACGGCGCGCTGCAAGCCGCCTGCGACGCGCACGGGCCGGACTACTACGCGCGCTTCAAGAAGTGGTGCGACGAATACTTCTATCTGCCGCATCGCAGCGAGGCGCGCGGCGTCGGCGGCATCTTCTACGACTATCTCGAGAACGGCTTCGAGCAAGACTTCGCCTTCACCCGCGCCGTGGGCGAGGCGTTCCTCGGCGTCTATCCGAAGATCGTGCGCGCCCGCATGAACGAGCCGTGGACCGCCGCCGAGCGCGAGCACCAGCTGGTGCGCCGCGGCCGTTACGTCGAGTTCAACCTGCTGCACGACCGCGGCACCAAGTTCGGCCTGATGACCGGCGGCAATGTCGAGGCGATCCTGATGTCGCTGCCACCCGAAGCGCGCTGGCCCTGACCTAACCGGCCGGCAAGACCTCGGCGCGCAGCCAGTTGCCGAACTCGGCGGTCCGCACCGCCGGATCGAGCACGTCGGCGTGCAGCCCGTATTTCCAGATGAGATCCTTGCGCGCGGGATCGCGCGCCAGCGCATGGAAGTCCGACACGATCGTATCGACCTCGCCCGCCGTGCCGGCCAGCCCTTCGTCGAGGTGACGCTGCGCGCGCAGCGCGATGATCGCGGCGACCGCGTCGAAGCCGAACTCGGGATGGTACTGCACGCCCCAGAAGCTCCTGTCGCCCTCGCGGACCGCCATTGCCTGCACGCGGCTCACGGCGCTGGATGCCAGCAGCTCGGCGCCCGGCGGCAACGCCGCCACCTCGTCCTCGTGGCTGCACAACGCGTCGAACGCGTCTTGCTTGCCGGCATAGAGCGCATGCGCGCGGCCCGCTTCGGTGGGGCAGATGCGGCGCGCCACGCCGATCTCGCGGCCGTTGGGATTGAGATGCACCGTCCCGCCCAGTGCCGCGGTCATCAGTTGCAGGCCCCAGCACGAGCCGAACGCGGGCACGCCCTCCTCCCAGATCGCGCGCGCGAGATCGAGCTGCGCGCGCACCGTCGGCTGCTCCGGTCGGTAGACATTGAGCGGCGAGCCCGAGATCCACGCACCGTCGAAATCGCCCAGCGCGACACCCTGCGGCAGGCTCTCGCCGTCGCCGATATTCAGCGTGAACGTGTCGACCTCGATCCCGGCCGGCAGATGCGGCTCGATCGACTCGACGAAAGCGCGATCGTAGGGACGGCTGCCCTTGGCGGTCAGGGTCTGCAGCACGGCGTCGGCCGTGCAATTGACGATGAGAAGACGCGGCATGGCTTTATCGTATCAAACCTCAGCGCGCGGGCCAGTTCCACGCGGTGCGCTCGGCACCCTCGATCGCGGTCTCGCCCAGCTCCTTGCGCAGCACGATCTGCCGCGCGCCTGAATCGCACAGCGCCGTCACCAGCGGCGCGGCGTGCGAGACCACCACGACCTGGCTCTTCTGCGCGGCCTTGGCGATCAGGCGCGCGAGGGGCGCCAGCAGGTCGGGATGCAGGCTGGTCTCGGGCTCGTTCAGGATCATCAGCGACGGCGGCCGCGGCGACAGGAGGGCGGCGACCAACAGCAGGTAGCGCAGCGTGCCGTCGGACAGCTCGGCGGTCCGCAGCGGCCGCAGCAACCCGTGCTGGCGCATCTCGACCTCGAAATAGCCGTCGCTGACCGCGACCTCGATCGCGCCGCCGGGAAAGGCGTCGGCGACCGCGCCCTCCAGTTCGCCTTCGATGCCGATCTCCTGGATCGTGGCGATGGCCGCGGCAAGGTCGGCGCCGTCGCCCGCCAGCACCGGCGTGCGCGTGCCGACCTGGCGGCGGCGCGCCGGCGCCTCGCCGTCGGTGCGAAAGTGATCGTAGAACCGCCAGTCGCGCAGCCGCTCGCGCAACAGCAGCAGCTCCGACCCGTCTTCCGGATTGGCGCAATGCGTCAGCATGCTGTCGAAGGCGTGCAGCTGCGTATAGGCCTGCCGCCGCTCGCCGTTCCTGTCGCGCAACGTCACCGACGGCCCACGGCGCTCGGCGAAGCAGTTGGCGCGCTGTAGCACCAGGCCGGTCCACAGGCTCTCCGCCTTGATCTGCGGGTCGCGTCCGAACCGGCCGCCCGACACCGGCAGGCCGAGATCGATGGCGTAGCCATAGTCCTGCGACGAGAAGCCGAGCCGCAGGCTGACCGGCGCGGTGCGTTTCGTGCCCTGTACCGGCTGCTCGCCGCGTTTCATGGCGCGCGACAGCGTCTCGGGGCCGGCCCACAGCACCGACGACAGGCCGCCTTCCACCGCGAGCGACTGCACGACACGCCCCTGCGCCACGTCGGCCAACAGGCGCAGCGCACGATAGAGGCTCGACTTGCCGCTGCCGTTGGCGCCGGTGATCACGCTGAGCGGCGCCAGCTCCAGCCGCACGTCGCGCAGCGACCGGTAGCCCGCGATGCACAGGCGCTCGATCATGCGCGCGACGGCGGCCGCTTCAGCCCGTAGTGGTCGCGCAGCGTCGTGCCGGTGTATTCGGTGCGGAACAGGCCGCGCTTCTGCAACAACGGCACGACCTCGGCCACGAACACGTCGAGCATGGTGGGCAACAGAGGCGGCATGAGATTGAAGCCGTCGGCCGCGCCCGTCTTGAACCAGTCTTCCATCAGGTCGGCGATCTGCTCGGGCGTGCCCGCGGTCGTGTAGTGGCCGCGCGCGCCCGCGAGATAGGACAGCAGTTGCCGCAGGGTCGGCTTCTCGCGGCGCACCAGGCCCACGATCACCTCGGTACGGCTGCGCGCCGCCTCGACCTTGTCGGGATCGGGGAAGTCTTCCGGCGCGAGCGGCTTGTCGAGCGGCAGGTGCGAAAAATCGTAGCCGCCGAAGCGGCCCGACAGGCGCTTGCGGCCGACTTCGGGATCGGTGAGGTCGTTCAGTGCGCGCGACTGGCGCTGCGCCTCGGCCTCGGTCGACGCGATCAACGGGCTGAGGCCCGGCAGGATCAGCACCTGGTCGAGCACGCGGCCTTCGGCGGCGGCGAGCTTCTTGAGGTCGGCATAGAATTCCTGCGCCGTCGCCTTCTCCATCTGCGCGGTGAACACCGCCTCGGCATGGCGCGCGGCGAAGCGGCGGCCGGTCTCCGACGAGCCTGCCTGCACGAAGACGGGCCGGCCCTGCGGGCCGCGCGGCAGGTTCAACGGCCCCGCGACCTTGTAATAGGCGCCGGCATGATCGATCGGCGTGATCGCCTCGGGCCGCGCGTAGTTGCCGGTGGCGCGATCGTCGAGGATGGCATCGTCGGCCCAGCTGTCCCACAGCGCGGTGACGACCTCCATGAACTCCTCGCCGCGCGCGTAGCGGTCGGCGTGGCTCACCTGCGACTCGCCGCCGTAGTTGCGCGCCGCGGCGGCGAGCCACGACGTCACGATGTTCCAGCCGACACGGCCGTTGCTGATATGGTCGAGCGAGGCGAACTGGCGCGCGAGATTGTAGGGCTCGGTGTAGGTCGTCGATGCCGTGGCGATCAGGCCGATGCGACTGGTCGACGTGGCGAGCGCGCCCAGCGACGTGATCGGCTCCAGCCAGCCGCGCCCGGCATGCGCGACGTCGTCGCCGAGCGCGAGCTGATCGGCGAGGAAGATCGAATCGAAGAGGCCTGCCTCGGCCCGGCGCGCGACATCCTGATAGAAGCGGATATCGGTGAGCGGCAGCGGCGAGGCGTCCGGATGGCGCCACGAGGCCTCATGGTGGCCACGGCTGTTGATGAAGAGATTGAGATGAAGCTGACGCGACATGCCGCCGACACTAGGGCCGGCATGCCCGTCCCTTCAACGCCGGTCGGCCCCGACATTTCGCCCCTCAGGGCGCGCTTTGGCTCAACAGGACGCGCGGCGCGGCGCCGCCGCCGATGGCGAGCCAGCCCTTCGCAGCTGCGAAGGCCACGGCGGCATTGAGGGCGCTCAGACTGACGAAAGCCAGCCGCTCCTGGACCCAATCGAGGCTGATCCAGTCGGGACGGCCCTGACAGGCCTCCCGGATGGTCCGGCATACCTCAATCGCAAGAATGTCGATCGCCGTCCTGATCGTCATTTGGTTCGTCCTCGCACTTTTCCGGCGAGACAACGGGCGAATCGGCGGGGCGTTCCCTCAGCGTTGAGACCGTACCATCGCCCAACCGGCCAACAGCGGAGCGGCAAACAGCCCAACCACCAGCAACGGATAGGGCGCGCCCCACCAGAAGGCGAACCGCTCGAGGAAAGCCGCGGCATTCTGGCCGAAGGTAAAGTGCTCGTAACAGAAATCGGCGATCACCGTGGTCGAAGGCCACAGCACGGCCGCCAGCAGCGCCCCCTCGCGCCACTGCGGCCCGGCGGTGCGGCGCGCGTGGATCGCGGCCATCAGCACCACATAGGGCAGAGGCACCAGCGCCTTGTACCATTCGACCGCGAGCGGCGAGAGGCGCTCGGCGATCACCGTGTCACCCAGCGTGTCGTTGACCACGACGAGCGACGCGATCGCGAGCCACAGTGCGAAGGTCAGTCCCGGTCGGATCATGCGCCCGTCGCCCGCCGCTCGAGTTCGGCGAGGCAGGCGTCGCGATCGGCCGCGAAGTCGCCTGCGATCCACCAGCGTTCGACCTCGTCGAGCAGCGCGCCGACCTTCGGCCCGGGCTTCAGCCCGAGCTTCAGCGCATCGCCGCCGCTGACCGGCAATTCGGGCGGCGTCCAGCCTGCGGCCAGCGCCAGAGCCGCACGCCAGTCGCCCGGCGCCTCGACGGCGAGCAGCAGGCGGTCGATGTAGAGCTTGGTGCCCAGGCGATAGATCTGCGCGCGCCACGCCGGCGCGTCCCCCGCGAGATCCATCGCCGGCTCCGGCGCCAGCATGATCTCGAGCCGCAGCGCCTGCTGCGTCGAGAGCTTCAGGCGCTTGCCGATCGCGGTGGCGTCGGAGTCCGCGCGCAGGATCGCGGCGAAGCGGCGCAGACCGTCGGCCTTGGGTTCACGCGCGACCAGCGCACGCAGGCGCCGGCTGCCGTCATATTCCGGCAGCCAGCGCGCGAGCGCGCCCGCCGCGCTCATCGCCTCGATGGCGTCGGAGGGATCGGGCGCCGCCAGCAGCCGCAGCAGTTCCTTGGCAACGCGCTCCGCCGACAGATCGCCCAGCGCACCGGCGTGGCGCGCGCAGGCCTTCAGGGCGGCATCGTCGAGCGGCGGCGTGCCGTACCAGGCGTGAAAGCGGAAGAAGCGCAGCACGCGCAGCCGGTCCTCGACGATGCGCCGGTCGGCGTCGCCGATGAAGCGCACCTTGCCCGCGGCGAGATCGGCGCGGCCGTCGAACGGATCGTAGAGCGTGCCGTCGGAAGCGGCGTAGAGCGCGTTGAAGGTGAAGTCGCGGCGTTCGGCGTCCGCCTGCCAGTCGTCGGTGAAGGCCACGACCGCGTGCCGCCCGTCGGTCTCGACGTCGCGCCGCAAGCTCGTGAGCTCGTACGGCCGGCCCTCGACGATCGCCGTCACCGTGCCGTGCTTCAGCCCGGTGGGCACGACCTTGATCTTCGCGACCTTGAGCGCGGCCATCGTGGTCTCGGGCGGCGAGGTCACGGCGACATCGATGTCGTCGACATCCCGCCCGAGCACGGCGTTGCGCACGCAGCCGCCGACGAAGCGCGCGCCGATCCCGGCGGACGCCAGCGCCGCGAACAGCCGCGTCGTCGCGCCGTCGCTCATCGGCGCCGGCAAGGCGATGGTGCCGGCCGGCGTCATATCGGCAGCAGCCCGCCCGCGCCCTGGTTCTGCGTGAAGAACATCACGAGGAAGCCCACGATGGTGCAGGCCAGCCCCGCGATGCCGAGCCACGTCATCGGCAGGTCCTGCCACTCCGGCAGCGTGCCCGAGAGCTTGCGCTCCTGCTTGATCTTCACCGCCCACGCCCAAAGGAAGAAGGCGATGGTCGGCAGGCTGACCAGGATCGCGACCAACAGGACGATGCGCAGCATCAGGGGCTTCTCATGGCTGGGAGCGCGCCACTCCAGTGGCGCTCATAGGCCTTGGT
Organism: Pseudomonadota bacterium; assembly: GCA_018240695.1. Classification (GTDB taxonomy): domain Bacteria; phylum Pseudomonadota; class Alphaproteobacteria; order Reyranellales; family Reyranellaceae; genus Reyranella. Next base: position 10,289 of record JAFEFH010000160.1, read on the forward strand.
CGAGGAAAGCGGCGCCCCTGGAGTGGCGCGGTCCCAGCAAAGACTTCACAGACCACCCTCTGTCAAAATGAACGCGAGGTTCTTCAGCATACCCGCCGTCGCCCCCCAGATGTAGCGCTGGCCGTAAGGCATGGCATAGAAGCGGCGCTCGCGGCCCTGGGCCATGCGGCTGTCGATCCGGTGGTTCTTCTCGTCGAGGAAGTGCCCGAGCGGCACTTCGAACACGTCGGCGACCTCGCGCGGATCCGCACGGATGGTGAATCCGGGCGTGACGATGCCCACGATGGGCGTGATCTCGTAGCTCGTCCCGGTACGGTAGTGATCGTAGGACCCGATCACCTCGACGAACTGGCGGTCGAGCCCGACTTCCTCCTCGGTCTCGCGCAACGCGGTGGCCACCGCATCGGCGTCGTCTTCCTGCCGCCGGCCGCCGGGAAAGGCCACCTGGCCGGCATGGCTCGGCATGTCCTCGGTGCGCTGGGTCAGCAGGATCGTGATCTCGGAGCCGCGATTGACGATCGGCACGAGCACCGACGCCGCCCGGTAGGTTCCGGTCGTCGGGGCGAGGCCGTTCATCTGGAAGTCGCTGCCGACCGGCACAGCCGGCACGGGCAAACCGGATGCCAGTCGAGTGCTGCGTTCGCGCACCCGGCGCACAATTTCGTCAACCAGCATGCCCTTGTTCCGGCCTCAATTCTGGGCTTCCCTCAGTCATATTCCCACTCAATCAGGAGCGCCACGTGGCCCCCGACACTTCGA
>JAFEFH010000161.1 GCA_018240695.1 Pseudomonadota bacterium
TACGGCAAGGAGCTGACCGACAAGGAGAAGGAGAAGATCGGCGGCAACATGGGCGACACCGGCGTCTATCGCCGCATGGTCGAGGGCATGATGAAGCTGCGCGAGCAGGGCCTGCCGATCTACGACCTGGGCGACCTCTTCAAGGACGAGAAGGGCACCATCTACGACGACTACATCCACTTCATCCGCGACCCCAGGACCGGCGAGAGCCCCGGCTACCGGCTGATGGCGGCGCGGATGGGCGAGGCGCTGGCGGAGACCTGGGGCCTCCAGCGCAAGCCGTGACAATTGATACAATTGGATGGGCGTCGCGACACCCCTGATACAGAACCATGGTCTATATCCTCGCTTGCGACGGACAGGAGGGGTCCTGACCGTCGCGTAATCTGTGTGGGTTTGCCCTGCTGTTTCGAGATGGGGCGAGGGTTGTCGGCCGACACGGGAGCGAAGGGGTTCGCTCCTCCCGGCCGGCGGGGTTCGAACTTGGGGTTTCACATGACGTTCATTTCTCGCGCTTTCGCGTTCGGTCGTTCGCTGCTCGCCGACGACTTCGGCGGCTCGCAGATCCGCCTCGCCATCCTGATCGGCCTCTCGGCCTCGGCCGTGCTGGTCCTGGTCCGCGTCGGCACCGCCGTCGCGGCGGCCGCGCACTAAGGTCGCTCCACGGGCTGCCAGCCGGCGGTTGATCGGCCCGTCCTCTAAGGACTACCTTGGGGGCCCGGAAGTCTGGTTCCGGACGCCTCGTGAAGGATTTGCCGTGTCGCGTGCCGACCGCGCCGAAAGCGCTCTCCGTCCGCTCTCCATCGACCGCATGGCCGCCTGGCCCGCTCTGGCGCCGCTCAAGGAGCGCGCGGGCCACAAGCTATTGGTCGAGACCCTGCGCGCCTTCGTCGAGGCGGCGCGCGGCACCCAAGCCGTCGCCGACGAGGCCGCCTGCGCCCTGTGGTGCGCCGAGAGGCTGGCGTCGCTGCTCGAGCCGTCGCAGAGGGTCGTGTTCAACCTCACCGGCACGGTGCTGCACACCAATCTCGGCCGCGCCCTGCTGGCCGAGGAGGCGATCGAGGCGGCGGTCGCCGCCATGCGTTCGCCCACGACCCTGGAGTACGACCTGTCCGGCGGCGCCCGCGGCGAACGCGACGACCATGTCGCGCCCTGGCTCTGCCGCCTCACCTCGGCCGAGGCCGCCACCGCGGTCAACAACAATGCCGGCGCGGTGCTGATCGCGCTCGCGGCGCTGGCGGCCGGCAAGGAAGTGATCGTCTCGCGCGGCGAGCTGATCGAGATCGGCGGCGCCTTCCGCATCCCCGACATCATGGCGCGCGCCGGCTGCCGCCTGGTCGAAGTCGGCACGACCAACCGCACGCACCTCAAGGACTACGAAGCCGCGATCGGGCCGGAGACGGCGGCGATCATGAAGGTCCATCCGTCGAACTACGCGGTGCAGGGCTTCACCAAGTCGGTGAGCGCCGCCGAGCTGGTGCCGCTGGCGCACGCGCGCGGCATTCCGGTGATCGAGGATCTCGGCAGCGGCACCCTGGTCGATCTCGAGACCTGGGGCCTGCCGCACGAGCCCACGGCGCGCGAGGCGATCGAGGCCGGCATCGATGTCGTGACCTTCTCGGGCGACAAGCTGCTGGGCGGCCCGCAGGCCGGGCTGATCGTGGGCAAGAAGGCGTTCATCCAGCGCATCGCCAAGAACCCGCTGAAGCGCGCGCTGCGCCTCGACAAGGTGCGGCTGGCGGCGCTCGAGGCGACGCTGCGCCTCTACGCCGATCCCGAGAAACTGGTGCGGCGCGTGCCGACGATCCGCGCGCTGGCGCGCCCGTCGCAGGAGATCCGCGCGGCGGCCGAGCGGCTGCTGCCCGCGTTCACGGCCGCCGTCGGCCAGGACTACACGACCGGCATCCAGTCCGTGCGCGGTCAGATCGGCTCGGGCGCGCTGCCGGTCGACCTGCTGCCGTCCTTCGCGCTCGCCGCGCGCGGCAAGAGGATCGACAGACTCTCCGACGCCTTCCGCAAGCTGCCCGTGCCGGTGATCGGCCGCATCGAGGACGGCGCCCTGCTGCTCGACCTGCGCACCCTCGACGACGAGGCGGGCTTCGCCGCCCAGCTCGGCGCGCTCAAGCCATGATCGTCGGCACCGCGGGCCATATCGACCACGGCAAGACCGCGCTGGTGAAGGCGCTGACCGGCGTCGACGCCGACCGCCTCAAGGAAGAGAAGGCGCGCGGCATCACCATCGATCTCGGCTACGCCTACAGCGATCTCGGCGACGGAAGGCAGCTGGGCTTCGTCGACGTGCCGGGCCACGAGCGCTTCGTGCACAACATGCTGGCGGGCGTCACCGGCATCGACGCGGCGCTGCTGGTCGTCTCGGCGGCCGAGGGCATCAAGCCGCAGACCGTCGAGCATCTCCAGATCATCGACCTGCTGGGCCTCGATCGCGGCATCGTGGCGCTCACCAAGTCCGATCTCGCGACCGAGGACGAGATGCTGGAGCGCATGGCCGAGGTCGAGACGCTGCTGTCGACCACGTCGCTCGCGGGGGCTGAGATCATCCCCGTCTCGGCGATGACCGGCGCCGGCGTCGACGAGCTGAAGGCCAAGCTGCTGGCGCTGGGCGAGAGCCGGCGCGGCGTCGCGGGCTTCGCGCGGCTGGCGGTCGACCGCTGCTTCGTGCTGCCGGGCGCGGGCGTCGTGGTGACCGGCACCGTGCATGCCGGCGAGATCCGGGTCGACGACCATGTGCTGCTGACGCCCTCGGGTCTCGAGGCGCGCGTGCGTTCGCTGCACGCGCAGAACCGCGCTGCCGATGTCGGGCGCGCGGGCGAGCGCTGCGCGCTCAATCTCAGCGGCCCGCGCCTGTCCAAGGACTCCGTCCGCCGCGGCGACTGGGTGGTGAGCACGGAGCTGCACGCGCCGACCGACCGGCCCGACCTGCGGCTGAAGGTGCTGAAGTCCGAAGAAGAGCCGCTGAAGCATTGGGCGCCGGTGCACGTCCATCTTGGCTCCGCCCATGTCATGGGCCGCGTGGCATTGCTGGGCGGCGACAAGCTCGCGCCGGGCGAGGAGGGGCTGGCGCAGCTCGTGCTGGAGGAGAAGGTCGGCGCGCTGGCGGGCGACCGCATCGTGCTGCGCGATCCCTCGGCCACGCGCACAATCGCGGGCGCCACGGTGATCGATCCGTTCGGCCCGCCGCGCAACCGGCGCACGCCGCGGCGGCTGGCCGAGCTGGCCGCGCTCGACGGCGATGACGGCGACGCATTGAGGAACGTCCTGCGCCTGGAGGCGGGCTTCGTCGAGCTGGCGCGGTTCGGGCTGGCGCGCAACCTGCGGCCCGCCGAGGTCGAGCGCCAACTGGCGGAGGCGGGCGGCGTGAAGCTCGCGGGCTTCGGCCTGCTGGCGGAGACTCTCGCCGAGGCGCGCCAGGACATCGTGGGCACGCTCAAGACCTTCCACGAGACGACGCCCGATGCAGCCGGCCTGCCGGCGGAGCGGCTGCGGGTCGCGATGAAGAAGCGCTGGCCCGCGCCGGTGTTCGGCGCGCTGGTCGATCTCGAGGTGCAGGCCAAGACGATCGTCGTCGATGGCGCCGTGCTGCGCCTGCCCGGCCACACGCTGAAGCTCGGCGCGCGCGACGAGGAGCTGTGGAAGAAGATCTCGGCGGCGCTGATCCGCGACCGCTTCAAGCCGCCGCGCGTGCGCGACTTCGCCGACGAGCATCGCGTTCCCGAGGCCGATGTGCGCCGGCTGATGAAGCGGCTGGCCAAGCTCGGCCGCGTCGTCGAGGTGGCGCCCGACCAGTTCTTCCTGCGGCCCGTCGTGGCCGAGATGATCGGCATCGCGCATGGCTTCGGGAAGGATTTCACCGCCGCCGACTTCCGCGACAAGCTCGACAACGGCCGCAAGGTCGCGATCCTGATCCTCGAGTTCTTCGACCGGCACGGCATCACGATCCGCCGCGGCGACTTCCGCCGCACCGCGCCGCAGAAACTGGAGACCTTCGGACCGCTGCCCGCGCCGTAGTCAGGTGACAGCGCGGCCGTTCTGGCCGAGTATCGGCGGTGGAGGGGAAGCGCTCCCGGTGGGGCGGCTGGCCTTCAAAGCCAGAGAGGGTCGCCAGACGGCTCTTAGTGGGTTCGACTCCCACTCTCTTCCGCCAAATTTCGCACATTTCGCAGGGGAAACCCGGTTTGAGCGGCCTCCGGGGCGGTGTAGGCTCCGGCAAGGGCGCGGCGTGGGGCCGCGGAGGAGACCACATGCAGCGATCGATCTGGGCGGTCCTCGGTGCGGCCATACTGGTCGTCGGCGCCACGACCTACGCGCAGACACATGCCCAGTCGTCGGTCGACGTGGAGACCGCCCTGGGGGCCGGCAAGTCCGGCATGAATGTCGGTTCGCTCACCTGCCATGCCGCCGGCGGCAAGCGCTTCGTGTTCGGCGCGTCCCGGGAACTCAACTGCCTGTTCGCCCGCACCGACGGCATCGCCGAGCCCTATCACGGCACGATCAAGAAATTCGGCGCCGACACGGGCTTCGCCAAGGATGCCCACGTCGTGTGGCTGGTGTTCGCGCCGGCCGCGATCGGCGACGGCTCGCTGAACGGCAGTTACGGCGATACGGCGGCCGGCGTCGCCGCGGGCGCGGAACCGCTGGTCGGCGGCGGCAGCGGGCAGATCACGCTTCAGCCGGTCAGCGTCGAGGGCAGCGCCGGCCTGAACGTCGCCACCGGTCTCGCCGAAGTCCAGCTCACCTCCGGCAGCTAGACGCGCCGGTGCGATGATTTTCCGTCGATGACCGCGCGCGGCTCGGTCCACCGCAAGGCGCAGCGCCTCACCGCGGCGGGAACGGAACAGCGGGACGAGGTGGTCGTCGAGGAAGTGGCGGTCGCGCTCGTCTACAACGGCATCAGCCACGCGGTGATGATGGCGAGCCCCTGCGACCTCGAGGATTTCGCGCGCGGCTTCTCGCTCACCGAAGGCATCGTCGCGCGGGCGTCCGAGATCTACGATGTCGAGGTCGAGGACGCCGACGGCGGCATCGAGGTCAGGCTCGACATCGCCGCCCAGCGCATGGCCGGCCTCCAGCAGCGCCGGCGCGCACTGGCGGGCCGCACCGGTTGTGGCCTCTGCGGCGTCGACAGTATCGAGGCGGCGATGCGCCCCGTGGTCCAGGCGCGCGACGCCGAGAAGGTCTCGCGCCTGTCGATCGAGAAGGCGATGGCCGCCCTGCCGGCGCACCAGAAGCTCAACAAGGAAAACGGCGCCTGCCACGCCGCGGGCTGGGCTACGGCCGACGGCGCGCTGGTGGCGGTGCGTGAGGACGTGGGCCGCCACAATGCGCTCGACAAGCTCGCGGGCGCGATCGCCGCGTCCGATGCCGTGGCGCCCGGCGGCTTCGTGGTGGTGACCAGCCGCTGCTCCTACGAGATGGTCCAGAAGGCCGCGGCCATCGGCGCGGCGGCGATCGCGGCGGTCTCGGCGCCGACCTCGCTCGCCATCGAGACGGCCGAGCAGGCGGGCATCGCGCTGGTCGCCTTCGTGCGCGACGGCCGCCTCACGGTCTATGCCAACCCCGAACGGATCGCGGCGTGAGCAAGCCCTTCGTGTTCGGCGTCACCGGCTGGAAGAACGCGGGCAAGACCACGCTCACGGAACGGCTGGTCGCGGAGTTCGCGCGGCGCGGCTGGAAGGTCGCGACGATCAAGCATGCCCATCACGCCGTCGACATCGACCAGCCCGGCACCGACTCCTTCCGCCATCGCGCGGCGGGCGCCACCGAGGTGGCGCTGGTCGGCGGCCAGCGCTACGCCATCATGCGCGAGCAGGTCGAGCCGACGCTGGCCGAGGTGCTGGCGCGGCTCGCGCCGGCCGACATCGTGCTGATCGAAGGCTACAAGCGCGAGGCGCATCCCAAGATCGAGGTGCGGGCCGGCGACGTGCCGTCGCTCGCCGCCAACGATCCGGCGATCGCCGCGATCGCCTGCGACACGCAGCCCGCCGAGACGGGGCTGCCGTGGTTCCGCCGCGACGACATCGCGGCCATCGCGGACTTCATCGCCAGCCGGCGCGGTTAGGCGCTACTTCTGCGCGGCGAAGGTGCCGCCGGCCTGGTAGTTCGTGCCGGTGACGGCGAAGCTGCCGGCCTGGCCCGCCACCGGGTTGCCCGCGCCGCCCGACATGAAGGCGCCGTTCAGCGTCAGGCTCCTGCCGCCGGCCACGATCGGCGCGCTGGTGCCGCCCTGGGCGGACAGCGTGCCGAAGTTCGGCGTGCTGGCCCCGGTCATGTAGGTGTTGGTCGAGCCGTTGCCGAACGTCGTGCCGTCGAACGTCGCCGTCACCGCGCCGCTGCGGCTGCCGAAGTTCCAGACGTTCTGGTACGAGCCCGCGGCGATGTACGAGCTGCCGTTGTTGTTGACGTTGCCCACCATGTGGCCGTTGTAGGTCGCGGTCGAGGTCAGCGCGTTGATGTCGCTGGCCACCGAGAGGTTGCCCGCGACATAGGTCGCGAGGTTGATGCGGTCGCGGCCGCCGGGATTGTAGGTGCCGGTGTTGGCGTAGCTCATGTCGCCGCCCCACCAGCCCCAGGTCATGAACTCGCAGGTGCAGGGCGTGACGCCGGAGGCGGCGAAGAAGTCCGCGGCCGGCGCCACGTTGTAGCTCACCATCGTGGTGGTCGACGTGACGTTGGACGTGAGACCGCCGACGCTGGTGGGCGTGCCCGCCTCGGTGCCGCGGTCGCGCACGGCGTAGTTCTTGTCGTCGATGAAGGCGCTCACCGCGCCGTTGCCGCCGCTGGTGGCGCCGAGCTTGAACGACGCCGATGTCGTGGTCTGGGCGTCCCACTTGTCGACGTTGAGCTCGACCGAGGCCCGGTTGTTGGTGGCGTCGGTCGAGAGCGTCATCGCCGTCGGGTCGGTGGTCGTCACGGTACGCGAGCTGTAGTTGTTGCTGGAGTCGACACTGTCGACGATTCCGCCGACGAATCCGTTCATGGTCTGCGTCGTGCGCGTCGTGCCAACGCCCGACGGCGTCGCGACCTTGTTGGCCGCGGTGACATTGAAGTAGCTGGAGCCTGGCAGGTTGTCGTACGGCTGGTCGAAGCTCGCCTGCGGCGTGCGGACCGTGGTCACTTCGCTCACGTTGCCACCCGAGATACTGGCGGTCGACGACAGGCGGTCCGGTGTCAGCATCATGCCCGCGGCGGCGCCGTCGCCGCTCGGCGTGCCATAGATGGCATTGCCGTTCGGCGTCAGCGGCGTGGATTCGGCGGACACCTGGCGACCGATCTTCTGATTGCCGCCCAGGCGATAGGTGCCGTTGTAGGCGCCGGACAACGCCACGCCATTGTCGCTGGTCACGGTGCCGTCGGTGTTGACGTTGATGTCGCGGAAATAGGTGCCGATGAATACGCCCATATAGGACTTCTGGCCGGCGCCCGTACCCGAAATCGAGATCGCCGCCTGCAACGCGGTCGCGCGCGCGTCGGGCGGCGGCAGGCCGTAGGTCTGGGTCAGCGTCGTCGAATAGGCGCTGTAGAGCTTCGACACGACGGCCGCGTTCCTGATGGCCGCATCGTCGGATACCGCGCCGCCGGCGAAGGGCAGCGCGCCGTCGCCGATCTTGGCCAGCGTGTACGCCGCGACTCCGCTGGTCGGGAAGTTCGTGGTGCCGGTCGGCGTCGTCGTGGTGCCGCCGAACAGGCCGACCTTGTCGCCGTTGTTGCTGAAGATGTAGGCGAAGAACTCGCCGTTCTTGCTGACATAGCCCTTGCCGTTGGTCAGTGTCTGGCCGAGCGCGGTCATGTCGGGGACCGTGAACCCGTCGGTGCCGATCGTGTCCGTCTGCCAGGGCAGCGTGATCGAACCGGTACCGGTGCCCGTTCCCGGCAGGACCAGGGTCAGCGTGCTGGAATTGGTGCTGGTGCTTGAACTATTCGACGTGCCGTTAGCGCTCGTGGTCCTAGTCGTGGTTGTGGTTGTCGTCTCCACCGAGCCGGTCGATGGTAGTGTCTTATTGTTGGCCGCGTTGGGCGATACGCCGAGATTGGTATTGTTGAACCCCGTGTAAGTGGGATCAGCAAGGTAGCGGCCGAGCGTGTTCTTGCTCACGACAACCTTTGTCTGCGTAGTCGTCGTAACGGTAGTCGGTCCCTGCGTATCCTTCGCCCCCTGGCCGTTGGCGAGGGGGTTTCTGTCCTGGTTTGTCGGGGGCTGGCTGCCGCCCGGTTGACCCGGGCCGTTGGGACCGCCCGGCGGCTGGCCGTTGCCCGCGACGGGTCGGTCGGTGTTCTGGCTGTTGGGGGCGGGCCCGCCTTGCTGCTGGCCGCCCTGTTGCCCGCCTTGCTGGCCGGCCGATCCGCCGCCACCGCCGGTACTGCCTTCGAGCTGGCTCATCTGGCCGGTGAGTGCGCCCTGGCCGACCAGGGTGGGTTGGCTCGGCGGAGCGCCGGCCGCCGTCGTGACCTGCGAGCCGGGGCGGGTGACGTTCTGCGTCCCGGTGCCGCCATTGCCCGTCACCGTCATGTTGTTGCCGAACAGGAAAGTCGAGGTCGTGCTGTTGGGCTGGACGTCGAGCACGCAGATGCCGCCGCGAATGCCGATCGTGCTGGACGGCGTCGTGATCGTGATCGGACGCGTCTTGCTGATCTTGCCGCCGACCAGGCGCAGTACGCCCTTGCTGGCGTTGACCGCGAGCTCGCCGGTCTTGGTGCTGGGATCGTAGACGAACTTGTCGATGGTGAGCTGGGCGTTCGGACCGACCGTGAGCGCGGTGCCGTCGAGGAAGACGAGATGGGCGCGATCGTTGGCGCCGGTGCGGATCACCTCGTTGGCCTGCACGTCGATGCCGATGCGCAGCACGCGCTCGGCCTCGGCCGGCGGCTTGCCGAGCGGATCGCCGTCGGTGGCCGAGGTGACGCCGACGCGGGCGACGGCGGCCGGCGCGGTGAGCGCGACGGCGGTGGTGGCGAGCAGGGCGGCGCGCAGCAGCGCGGTCGCACGCAGGGCGGACTTGGCCATGTCAGTCTCCTTTGCCGGCGCTAGAAGCGCCAGCCGATGCCGAACATCAGGCTGTTGTTGTCGAACGCGTAATTGGGAAGCGTCGCGGTACGCACGTAGCGGCTGCCGGTGACCGACAGGGTCGTGCTGTCGTCGAACGGCACCGCGAAGGTCAGGCTGGCGATCGTGTCGGCCTGGGTACGCATGGTGTTGGGGTCGATGGTCGCGTCGGGCGCGTCGTAGCGCCACCAGTTCTCGGTGACCGACAGCGTCACCGACCACGGCAGGTTGGTCTTGAGCACCGGATCGGCGAAGCGGAACGACATGCCGCCGGTCAGGCCGTAGAGCCAGTAGCTCTGCGCCGGCGTCGTGTCGGTCTCGTAACGCGAGGCGGTGCCGGTGGTGAACAGGGTCACGAAGTTGGACAGCGCGAACTGCAAGCCGCTGGTCGCCGTGAACTCGACGCCGCGATACTGGCTGTTGGTCGGCAGGTACCAGTTGTCGGTATGGTCGTGGCGGCGCCACTGCACCGTCGAGACGTTGCGCAGCCGGTTCGACAACAGCGCGGCCATCTCGAGGCCGCCGCCGTAGCTGCCGTAGTAGGGCGCGTCGTTCACCCAGATATAGCCCCCGGAAAAGAACGGCTTCAGCGTCACGTCCTCGAAGATGCCGTTGAAGATCTGGAAGCGCGGGCCCGTCGTGAGATCGAGCAGCGTGACGTTGGCCACGGATGCCCGGAACTGCCGGTTCACGTAGGCGCTGAGCGTCGTCTCGATCGCCGACTTGTCCTGGCGGCCGAGATCGTAGCTGTGACGGATCTGCGCGGAGGAGACGACGCCCCAGTCCGACGTGCCGACCGCCTGCTGGTTGAGGCTCGCGATCTGGCCGAACAGCAGCACGTTGTTGGTCGCCGGGCCGAGATTGGCGTTCGACTGGTAGCGCCAGCCGACGAACAGATCGCCCGAGAAGTGCGACGGCCGTTCCTTGCCCTCGACGTCGCTCATGAACCGGGTGGCGCGCGTGCGCACTTCCGGCGGCAGGGTGGGCGACTTCAGCGCGCTCTCGAGATAGGTGCGCGCGGCCTCGTAGGAACCGAGGCGATAGTAGAGGACGCCCAGTTCCAGGCGCACGCGCGGCAGGTCGGGGTTGATCAGCAGCATGCGCTCGAGTGCGGCGACGGCGCCCTCGAGGTCGCCGGTCTGGCTGGCCAGCGAAGCGAACTTGAACAGGATGTCGAGATTGGCCGGCTTCGCCAGCATCTCCTGGAACGCGTCGTTGTATTGCCGCTCGAGATCGCCGGACGCCACGGTCGGCGGCCCGCCAGACCCTTGGGCCTGCGCCGGGCATACCGTGCTGCCGAGCAATGCGGCTAGAGCTCCTGCCACTGCAAGAATCTGTCGAAGCCGCCTAATTGGGATCAAAGTACACCGCTCCCCTGATCTGCGAAGATACAGGGGCAACCCTATGGTCCACAATGCCGCAGGGTCGCTGCTAGACCAGCCAGCTGCGGAGAACCCAAATCCACGAAATAAAAGAGGGTTTTCGAGCCGCCTGCATTCGAAGCAGCATTTGCTTGTATTGGCGGTCGCCCAGGGCATTTGCGAACCGTTCGCGGCCGCTTTCCATTGCAGACAGCATGCGATCCAGCATGGTCGCGTAAGTGGTTCCCCAGTTGCGTTGCGACAGGTGGAGACGCCCGCCCAGCACCGGGTTGTCGGCCGCGAAATTCTTGCCGTGCAGGCGGTAGGAATAGAG
>JAFEFH010000162.1 GCA_018240695.1 Pseudomonadota bacterium
TGATCGGCTCGATGTAGGTCGCGGCGCCCTCCATGAACCAGGTCGCGCGGCCGCGGATGTAGGGCATGCCGCTATGGACCATCTCGTGCACCAGCACCCAGTCGTCGACCAGCTTCGCCGCGTCGACGTCCTTCCTGACCTCGACCATGATCGTGGCGCCGCCGCCCGACTGGGTGCGGCCAAAGCCGACCGCGCGCCGGCTGTCCATCGGCACCAGCCCGACCAGCAGATGCTGCGAGGGGAACCCTCTCCAGTAGCGCGCCTCGGCCGCCGCCGTGCGCGCGACCCAGTCGGCCAGCGCCGTGCGCCCACTGTCGGAGATGCCGTCGAGGATGGCGAGCCGCAGCGGCGCGGCTTCTGGCACCGCGATCTCGCGCAGGTCGATGCGGCCGATCGCGGTAAAGCCCGCATAGTCGACGCTGCTGCCCGCGAGCCGCGCCGCGCCGCCGACCGTGGGCAGGCCGGTCGCCAGCGCGAGGCCGGGCGCGGCCGTGGCGCGGATGTCGATCACCGGCGCCCGGTCGTAGCCGCGCGGCGCCAGCAGCCAGCCCGACAGGTTCACCAGCACGCTCTCGCCGCGCTTCACCGCGCTCGAGGTGCTGTCGACGCCGCGCGCATAGTCCGCGACGTCGTAGCGGTAGCGCATCTCCGCCAGCCCGTTGACCGGCGTCACCTTCCATTCGCCGCCCGAGCCCGCCAGCGCAGCGCCGCCGCCGTCGCGCGCGTCTTTCACATGCGCGGCGATGGCGCGGTCCTCGGCGGCGAAGGTCACGGGCTGCGCGGCCCGGCAGCGATAGACGATGTCGAGCGTCGGTCCGGCGGCGATCGCGACATCGGCGGTGCAATCCGGCGCCGTCACGGGCTGCGCCAACGCGGGCAGCGAAACGAGCGCGAGGACGGCGGCGAGTCGCGGGACCATGCTGCACGCTAGCATGTGCTAGGATCGCGGCAATGAATCTCGTCGACCAGTTCCTGGGACGCCTCGGCCGCCGCGCCACGACCCTGCTGCCCTTCTCGCTGGCGATCGGGCTCGTCTTCCAGGAGGCCGCCGCCTGGTTCCGGCCGCTGGTCGGTCCGCTCGCGATCCTCTTGCTGATGCTGGCGCTGATCCGCACCGACTGGCCGCGGGTGAAGCTTCTGCTGGCGCGGCCGTGGCTCGCCATCGCGCTCGCCGTCGCCAATCTGATCGTCGTGCCGCTGATCGTCTGGCCGATCTGGCAGGCGCTCGGCCTGTGGCCAGGCCTCGTCGCGGCCCTCTGCCTCAGCGCCATGGCGCCCGGCATCATCTCGGCGACGACGACCGCGGCGTTCCTGCGCCTCGACTCCTCGCTCACCCTGCTGGTGACGTTGTTCACCAACTTCCTGGTGCCCTTCACCCTGCCGCCGCTGGCGCTGTGGCTGCTGGGGCTCGACCTCAAGCTCAGCGTCGGCGACCTGTCGCTCAGGCTCGCCTTCATCATCGGCACCGCGCTGGCCGGCGCCATCATCGTGCGCACGATCCTGGGACCCGAGCGGCTGCGCCACTCGGTCTCGTCGATCGACGGGCTGTCGGTGATCGTGCTGATGATCTTCGCCGTGCCGCTGATGGACGGCATCGTGGCCCGCGCCGAGGCCGATCCGTGGAAGCTCGCGGGCTTCGTGGGCGGCGCCTTCGCCGGCATGCTGCTGTGCAACCTCGTGATGGCGCTGCTGACCCTGCCGTTCCTCGACAAGCGCACGGCGCTGACGGCGGGCTACTGCTCGGGCGGGCGGCACAATGCGCTGCTAATGGCGGTGCTGCCGGTGACCGCCGATCCCGACATCTTCCTGTTCATCGCCGCGGTGCAGGTGCCGATCTACATCATCCCGACGCTGCTGCAGCCCTTCTATCGCCGGCTGGTGCGCGAGGAACCGTCAGGCGTTGCGGCGCGCAATTGACTTGCCCGCGATGTAGCCGGACGTGAGGCACGGACCGATCGTGGTGCCCGCGCCGACCGCCTTGGTGCCCACCGGGTTGGCCATCGCGATGCCCGCGCAATAGAGGCCCGCGATCACGCTCTTGTCCGACCGCAGCACCTCGCCGTGCCGGTTGGTGCGCGCGCCGCCCTTGGTGCCGAGGCTCGCATACAGGAACGGTGCTGCGAAGAACGGCCCCTGCTCGACCGTGCCGAGCGCGCCGTCTTTCGTGTAGTAGCGCTCCCACGCCGTCTCGCCGCGATGGAAGTCGCGGTCGACGCCCTCCTTCGACCAGCCGTTGAAGCGCTCGACGGTGGCCTTCAGCTTCGCGGGATCGAGACCGATCTTTTCCGCCAGCGCCTCGAGCGTCGGCGCGCTGCGCACATAGGCCGGATCCTTGGCGGCGTAGTGCATGCCGAGCTTGTGCTTGTAGCGGCTGTCGAAGATGCGCCACACCGGCAAGTGCCTGGGCTGGCCGTCGGGCCCGCGCGCGTCCATCGCCGAGCCCAGGGCCGCGCTGCCTTCGCTCACGAAGCGCTCGGCGTCGCGGTTCACCAGGATGCAGTGCGGCGTGTAGGTCTCGTAGAGCGGCTGGGCGTGACGATGGCCCTCGTAGCCGGTGAACGTCACCGGCGCGATGTTGGCCTGGTCCATGCGCGCGAGCTCGGCGCCCGCTTCGGCCGCCATGCGCTGGCCATCGCCGGTGTTGCTGCGCGGCGCTCCGATCAGCTGCATGCCGGGGAAGTGCCTCGGCATGTAGTCCGGCGCCCAGTCGAAGCCGCCGGTCGCCAGCACCACGCCCTTGCGCGCGCGGATCGTCTGCGGCTTGCCGTCGATCACCGCCTCGACGCCGGTGACGGCGCCGTTGTCCAGCGTGAGGTGCTTCACGTCGGCGTTGACCGCGATCTCGCAGCCATGGTCGAGGCAGCCGCGCGTCAGGCCGACGATCAACCCGTTGCCCAGCCCGACCTTGCCCGTGAGGAAGCGCCAGGCGAGCGCCGGTCCCATGCGGAAGATGCTGCGCCACGGATCCTTCAGGATGCCGTTCACCATCTCCTTGTAGGTGAAGTATTGCGGCTTCACCGAGGGCCGCACCTTGTTCCACCAGCGGCCGAGAATGTAGCGGCTGATCAGAGTCGGCGAGACCATGCGGCCGAACAGCTTGCCGCCGGTCTCCTCGACGTAGAAGTCGGGATGGTTGACCAGCTCGAAGACGAGCGGCGTCTTGTCCTCGAGGAAGCGCAGCATCGGCGCCGAGTGCTCGGCCAGCGCCTGCCACAACTCGTCCTCGTCCTTGGCCCAGCCCGGCGGCGCGGTCGCGCGCAGGTAGGCCAGCGTCTCCTCGGGCGAGTCTGCGATGCCGGCGGCCAGCATGTGATGGTTGGCGGGGACCCAGGTGCCGGCCGACGACATCGCCGTCGTGCCGCCCAGCACCGGCGACTTCTCCAGCACCAGCACCCTGGCGCCATCGACCGACGCGGCCAGCGCGGCGGCGAGACCGCCGGCGCCCGAGCCGACGACGATCACGTCGACCGTCCGACTGTCAGCCATCGCGCCACATCCGGCGCCACAGCGGCGTGAAGACGGCGGCGATGCCCTCCATGCTGAAGCGCATCAGCACGATCACGATCAGCGCGAACACCGCGAGGTTCCATTCGCCCCAGGACTGGAGATAGGTCATCACGACCTGCACCGGCGCCGCGCCGATGATGGGCCCGAGGAACGTGCCGAAGCCGCCGATCACCACCATGATCACGATCTTGGCCATCTCGCTGAAGTCGATCATCTGCGGGCTGAGCAGCACCGTGTAGTGGGCGTAGAAGCCGCCTGCGAGGCCCGCGATCGCGCTCGACAGCGAGAAGATGGCGACCTTCACCTTGGTCGTGTCGATGCCGAGGCTCTTGGCGCGCAGCTCGTCGTCCTTGATGGCGCGCATGAAGTAGCCGAGCGGCGAGTCGATCAGCGCCCGCATGCCGATCAGCAGCACGACGGTGAGGCCGAGGAACAGGAAGTAGTATTTCAGCGGATCGACCGAGCCGAACAGCGGCTTGACGCTCAAGCCCAGCTCGCCGCGCGTGAACTGGTAGTCGGCAGTGAGATAGACGTGCACCGTCTCGGCGAAGGCCCAGGTCGCGATGGCGAGATAGATCGCCCGCATCTTCAGCACCAGCCGGCCCAGCACGAAGCCCATCGCCGCCGACAGCAACACGCCCGCCGGGATGCCGATCCAGAACGAGATGCCCCAGTGGTAGCCCAGCAGCCCCGACGTGTAGGCGCCGACGGCGGCGAAGGCGTGATGGGCCAGCGAGAACTGGCCGGTATAGCCCGCCAGCAGGTTCCAGCTCGCGGCCAGGATCACGTAGTAGAAGCCGATGGTGGCGACGTGCAGCACGAAGCTGCTGGCGACCAGCGGCAGGAGCAGCAGCACGGCCGCCGCGACCAGGATCGTGATCGCGGAGCGCCCGAAGCCGGTGGAAGCGAACGCGCTCATCCCAGCAGGCACTCCTGCACCAGCGCATGCACCCGCGCCTCGCCGAACTCCGAGACCGGCCCCGCGGCCTTCACCTTGCCGAGGTTCATCATCACCACGTCCTCGGTGTGGCGCAGCGCGTCGGACACGTTCTGGTCGACCAGCAGGATCGCGGCCGACGTGGCCTTGCGCGCGATCTGCAGCAGTTCGTAGACCTGGTCGGCAAGATTGGGCGCGAGGCCGACCGTGGGCTCGTCGACCAGCATCAGCCGCGGCTCGGTGATCATCTCGCGCGCCACCGACAGCATGCGGCCCTGGCCGCCGCTCAGCGAGCCGGCCTTGTCGCGCTTGCGTCCCGCGAGCGCGGGGAAGATCTCGTAGATGCGCTCGAAGCGCTCCTTCAGCCGCGCCTTGTCGTGGCGCAGCGTCCAGCCGCCGACGTTCAGGTTCTCCTCGATCGTGAGGTGCGGGAAGGTGTTCAGCTCCTGCGGCACGTAGCTGACGCCCAGCCGCTTGATCTCGTGCGGCGCCATCCCGCCGATCGGCTGGCCGCCCAGCTCGATCTTGCCGCGGTGCGGGCTCAGCAGGCCGAACACGCTCTTCAGCAGGGTCGACTTGCCGGCGCCATTGGGGCCGATCACCAGCACGAACCCGCCCGGCGCCACGGTGAGCGACATGCCCTGGAGGATGTCGACGCCCGGCTGGTAGGCGGCATGGATGTCGTCGACGGTGAGGAGCGGCTGCGCGGCGGTCATTCGAGCGCCTTGCCGAGATAGCCCGCGATCACCTCGGGCAGGCGCGCGACCTCGTCGAGCGAGCCGTGCGCGGCGACCTTGCCCTCCATCATCACCGTCACCTTCGGGCAGAGGCGGCGGATGATCGTCATCTCGTGGCTGACGATCAGGAAGGTCGCGTTGTGGCGCCGGTTCACGTCGAGGATCATCTCGATGATCGAATCCTTGATCACCGGGTTGATGCCGGAGAACGGCTCGTCGAGCACGTAGCAGCTGCCGGGCACCATGAAGCCGCAGCCCATTTGCAGCAGCGCACGCTGCCCGCCCGAGAGCTTCTTGGCCTGGGTGTTGGCGAGCGGCCGCAGCTTGGTGAGATCGAGCATGCTGTCGATCTGCGCCCCGCCGTCGCCGCCGTCCGTCGGGCGGCGCGCGAGGAACGCCGTGCGCAGGTTCTCGGCCACCGTGAGGCTGCCGAACAGGCGCGTCACCTGGAACGAGCGCACGAGGCCGCGGCGCGCGATCTCGTGCATGTCGCAGCGCACGATGCTCTCGCCCGCGAGCTTCACGTCGCCCGAGTCGGCCTTGTAGACCCCGGTCACGAGGTTCACGAGCGTGGTCTTGCCCGCCCCGTTGGGACCGATCACGCCGCGGATCTCGCCCTGCTCCACCGCCAGCGAGACGTTGTTGCTGGCCTGCAGGTTGTTGAAGCGCTTGTTGAGCGCGATGGCTTCCAGCGCGACGGCCATCGGTCAGGCCTCGCGGCCGCGTTCGCCGAACAGGCCGGTCGGGCGCAGCACGAGGATCGCGAGCACGAGCAGGAAGCCGTAGATGTTCTGGTAGGCCGAGTCGATGAAGGCCGCGCCGAACGACTCGATCAGGCCGAGCAGGATGCCCGCGATCAGCGCGCCCGGGATCGAGCCCAGCCCGCCGATCACGACGATCTCGAAGCCCTTCACCGTGGTGATCATGCCGTTGGTCGGGAAGACCAGGAACACCGGCGCCAGCAGCGCGCCCGCGAGTCCCGCCAGCGCGACGCCAATGCCGAAGGCGACGCGGTCGACCGACAGCACGTCGATGCCGGCGGTCTGCACGCCGACGCGGCTCTGCGAGGCGGCGCGCAGGGCGAGCCCGTACCAGGTGTAGCGCAGCACCGCCCAGAAGATGCCGAGCGCCGCCAGCGCGAAGACGAAGGCCGCGACGCGCGCGCCGGCCATCGGCATCGGGCCGATCATCATGATCGGTAGAGTCGAGCCTGGCGTGAACTGGTTGGGACCGGCCAGCCCGGTCGCGATGCTGCGCAGGAAGAGAAGCAGTGCCAGGGTGACGACGGTCGCGTAGTCGTCGCGCATCTCCGGCGGCTTCTTGAAGATCGGCTTGATCAGGCCCCACTGGACGACGAGGCCCAGCAGGAAGACGCCCGCCGTCGAGATCAGGATGGCCAGCCACCACAGGTCGGGGCCCAGCACCCAGGCCACCAGCATGAACTGGAGGTAGCTGCCGATCATGTAGAACTCGCCCATCGCCCAGTTGATCATGCGCATGATCGAGTAGATGAACGTGATGCCGAGAGCCATGAGGGCGTAGAGCACGCCGATCATGACTCCCGAGATCGCGGTCTGGGCGACGAGTTCGGTCGAGAACATCAATTCATCTTGTCATCCTGAGCGCAGGCGAAGGATCCTTCGCTACGCTCAGGATGACACCCTTGGTGTCACTTCTTGGAATACGTGACGGCGATGTCCGCTTCCTTCCAGTCCTGGTTCGGCTTGGTGTAGTGAACGATCAGGACCGGCGGCACCCAGTTGTGCCAGTAGACGCCGTCGGCGCGCGGGAAGGTCACGGGGGCATCCGGCCAGCTCTTGAACGTGCCGCTCTCGAGCGCCTTGATCAGCGCCTTCGGATCGGTGCTGTTCGCGGCCTTCAGGCCCTGCGCCAGGATCTCGATCGCGCCGAAGCCGTTCAGCGCGCCGTAGACCGGATCTTCCTTGTACTTCTCCTTGTAGGCCTTGGCGAAAGCCTGGCCGAGATCGGAGAGCGGCGACTTCGGCGAGTAGTAGGCGATGAAGTAGATGCCCTCGCCGTTCTTCGGATGGAGCTGCCAGTATTGCGGACGCGTCGGCGCGTCATAGGAGATCAGCATCGGCGTCGTCGGCAGCAGGCCGATCGTCGTGGCCTGGTCCATGATCAGGTCGACCGGCGTGCCGACGCCGATGTTCAGCACCAGGTCGGGCTTGAACGACTTGATCTGGAGGAGCTGCGGCGTGAAGTCGGTCGCCTTGTTGTCGAAGGTGATCTTCTGGATGTCGAGGCCGGCCTTGCCCGACTTGTTCTGGGCGATGGTCTCGTCGGTCAGGCCAATGCCGTAGTCGGTCGTCTCGGCGATGATCGAGATCTTCTTGAAGCCTTTCTTCTTGATGAACTCCATCCAAGCCGCGACGCGCACCGGGTCGACCGCATGGGTGCGGAAGGCGATGTCGTAGTGCTTGGCGGTGATGTCGGAGGCCGAGGCCTGCACGGCGAGCGTCGGGACGCCCATTTCCTTGGCGACCTCGTTGATGCCGAGCGCCACCGAGCTGTGGAAGAAGCCGGTCACGGCCACGACCTTGTTCTCACCGACCAGGCGGCGGTAGTTGGCGACGCCCATCGCCGGCGCGCTCTGCGAGTCGGTGACGAACAGCTCGAGCTTCTTGCCGAGCACGCCGCCCGCGGCGTTGACCATGTCGATGCCGATCTCGGCGCCGCGACGGATCATCTGACCGCCCGCGGCGTCGCCCGGCGCCGACAGCGGAATGTCGAGCCCGATGCCGATGTTCTGCGCCTGTGCGCTCACGCCGATGGCCGCGAGGCCTGCGGCAAGCAGAAGTCCGAATTTGCGCATTGTGTTCCCCCAATGATGTCCCGGCCGACTATTACAGCAAAAACAGTGCCCAGCCAGCCGCCGTCAGCCCAGCCGCTTGCGAAAGTCGCCGAGCAGGTCGAGCACGTCGAAAACCTCGACACCCAGCGCCTGCCGCAGCGCCTTCTTATAGGGCGGCAAGTTGGTGCATTCGAGCACGATGGCGTCGATATCCGGATGCTTCGCCACGAGGCCGCGACCCGCCACGACCACCTCGGCTTCGACGGCCTCACGGTCGAGCGTCGTGCCGTTGCGCAGAAACGTCGCAGCGAACGAGCTGTCCGCCGGCAGGCCGGCGACCGGCGTATCCTCTGGCGCACCGACAGCGGCGAAATGTGCGGCAGTGAGGTTTTCCGCCGAGGCGGTGATCACGCCGACGCGCCGCCCTTTCAGTTTGGCGATCAGCAGCAGCGCCGAGGTCGCCACCGGCACCGGCGACAGCGCCTCCAATTCCTTCTGATAGAGCGCGAGGAAGCCGCAGCTCGTCGACAGGCCGACCGCGCCCTCGGCCGCCAGCGCTTCGGCATTGGCCTTGAGCGCCGCCAGCACCCTCGGCCGGTCGGGATGCGCGGCCACCGCATCTTTCGAGCCGATGCCTTGCATGGTGCGGAAGATCACCGGGAAGTCGAAAGACTTCGGGTTGCCGATGTCGCCCTCGATCCGCGGGAACCGCGTGTCGAGCATCAGGATCCCGAGCGGCTTCATTCGCTCGCGGTCCAACAGATCATGACGGTTCCGGCCACTTCTTCTGCGGGCCGCGCGCCTGCTCGAACCAGCGCGACAGGCGCAGCACGCCGCCATCGTCGAAGCGATGGCCGGCGATCTGGAGGCCGATCGGCTTGCCGTCCTTGGTGTAGGCGCAGTTGATCGACGAGGCCGGCTGTTCGCTCATGTTGTACGGCATGGTGAAGGAGATGTGCTCCAGCGGACGCTTCACATCGTTGGTCGGCGTCTCCCATTCCGCGGCGAAGGTCGGGACCGGCGACACCGGCGACAGCACGTAGTCAAACGGCTGCGTCGCCTTCACGGCGGCGGCGCGGATCGCCATGTAGTTGGCCAGCCCCTTGATCACGGTCGGACCCGACACGTCGGCGCCGCCGCGGCACCAGTCGGCGATGAAGGGCAGCACGCTGTTCTGCTTGGCGTGGCTGAGCGCGGAGAAGTCGACCCAGCTGCGCACCCGCCAGAACAGGTCCTGCAACCGCAGCATCTCGGCCGACAGGAAGGGCTTCACCGGCTCGATGTGGGCGCCCGCCTTCTCGAACAGCTTGGCCGCGGCCTCGATCGCGGCCTTCACCTCGGGATCGACCGGCAGGCCCGAGCCGGCGTCGAGATGCAGGCCGATCTTCAGCCCCTTGGGGTCGAGCGGGCCGGCGGCCCAGTCGATCGCGGCCGGTGGCAAGTTCATGAAGTCGCGCCAGTCGGGCTTCGACAGTTCGGCCATCAGGAGCGCCGCGTCCTCGACCGTGCGCGTCATCGGGCCGATGGCGCGGCCGAGATACGGCGGATCGACCGGCACGCGGCCGAGACTGGGCTTCAGGGTGAAGATGCCGTTCCACGCGGCCGGCAGGCGCACCGAGCCGCCGATGTCGGTGCCGAGATGCAGCGGACCGTAGCCGGCCGCCGCGGCAGCGCCCGCGCCGGCGCTCGAGCCGCCGGGATTCCAGGCGAGGTTCCACGGGTTGCGCGTCAACGGATGGAAGGAACTGCGGCCCGAGGACAGCATGCCGTAGTCGGGCATCGTGGTCTTGGAGAGGACGATGGCCCCCGCCTCCTTGACGCGTGCCGCCGCTGGCGCGTCCGCCGCCGCCGGCACCAGGTCGGTCGCCGCGGTACCGAGGGGCACGGGCACGCCCTTGGTGGCGATGTTCTCCTTGATGGTGATCGGCACGCCGTCGAGCGCGCCCATCGGCGTGCCGGCGGTCCAGCGCTTCTCGGCCTCCTTCGCCTGGCGGCGGGCATTGCCGAAATCGGGCGCATAGAGCGCCTTGAGCTTCGGCTCCCAGGCCTCGATGCGGGCGATCACGCCGTCGATGGCCTCGACGGGCGAGAGTTTGCGGGTCTTGTAGGCGGCCAGCAATTCGGCCGCGGTCATGTCGTGGATGGCAGTCATGCCGCCACGATATCCCCTCACGCCGTCGCGAGCCACCGGTCGAGGTCGGCCGGGTCCGCCACGCGCACCGGCGCCTCGTCCTCGGTCGGGAACTGGAAGCGGTCGCGATGATGGGCGAAAACCTCGGGCGCGATGTGACCGCGCTTCAGCGTCCGTGCATTCTCGGCGATGCGCGCCTCGATCACCGGCAGCGGCGTGTCGACGAAGACCAGCTCGAACGGCGCGTTGCAGGCCGCGGCAAAGGCGCGGAAGCGGTCGCGCAGGAAGCGGTGGGAGAACGTGTCGTCGATCACCACGCCGCGGCCGCTGGCGAGCGCCGCCCGCGCCCGCGCCGCCGCCATCATGCTGGTGCGCTCCCACTCGGCGTCGGCGATCGCCTTGCCGCCGTCGAAGCCGCGCTCG
>JAFEFH010000163.1 GCA_018240695.1 Pseudomonadota bacterium
ACGCTCAGGGGGCCGAAGATGTCGTAGACCGAGAGGTCGAAGCTCAGCGACGACAGGCCCAGCACGCGATCGTCCGCACCCACTGCCCAGCGCCGGTTGATCTCGGCCACAGTCGTCACCGCGGCACGGTGCTCGATCATCACGCCCTTGGGCTCGCCGGTCGAACCCGACGTGTAGATCACGTACGCAAGGCTAGACGGATCGACGGCGGGCGCGAGTTCGGCGAGCGGGCCGTCCAACGTTTCAGAGATCCACTCGGGATCGATCTGCAACGCCTCGCCACGGTCGATCAGCAGGCGGCGACGTTCGGCGGGCAAAGAGGGATCGACGGGCAAGTACGCCGCGCCTGCTTTCAGGACCGCCAGCACGGCGATGATTTGGCGCCAGCCTTTCGGCTCCTCGATTGCCACCAGCCGGTCGCGCGCTGCCGCTGCGCCGCCGAGCGCCGTGGCAATCCGCCCGGCCAGCCGCGTGGATGCCTGATCCAGAGTGACATAGTCGAGCGTGCGATCCGGCGCGATCACGGCGGCACGAGTGGGTGTTTCGCGCGCTTGGCGGAGGAACTCGCCGTGCAGCAAGGCAGGCGGCGGGCCGGACAGGAGTGGCGCGCGATCACGTGTTCGCAGGGTAACGCCGCCGCTCCACCCATTGCCGCTCGCCAGCGACTCCAGCAGCGCGCCATAGGCCTCGACCATCGAGTCGACGACACCGGCGGGGAACAGCGCTTCGATCACATCCCAACTCGCGACCAACGCGCCGTCTTCTTCGAAGACGTGGTGGTCCATCGCGACCTGCGGCGTCTGGGTGATGGCGAACACGGTGCGGCCCAGCCAGGCGAGCGGCGACGGCGCCTCGGGATCGAGTCCGGGATGGCCGAGCGCGGAGGTGAAGACGACCGTCACGGGTTCGACGTCGGGCCGCCGCCGCCGCAAGTCGCGCAGGACGGCGACACCGCTCATGCCGGCATGATCGAGATCGGCAAGCAATCGGCGCTGCACGGCGCGAGCACGGTCGAGGAAGGTGGCGCCGGTCTGGTCGACTTCGAGCAGGATCGTCGACGTGAAGTCGCCGACGACGCCCTGCATTCCTTCCGGCGCGGCAAACTGGGTGAGGATCAGGCTGAAATGGCTGCGCCGGTTCCAGGCCGCGAGGATGTCGGCATAGACGGCGGCGACCACGGCAGAGATCGTCAGCCCGTGCCGGGCCGAAGCCTGCTTGAGTGCGCGCCAGCGCGGCGCGTCGAGACGCAAGCTGCGGCGCACGAAGCGAGGCGGCCCGGCGAGCGGCAGGCGGGGCAAATCGGGCCCGGGCGGCAAAGTGTCGAGCCTGGGCTCCCAATACGCCCGGTCGGAGGGCGAGGGCTGCGGCAAGTGGCGCGCGTGGTCGGAGAAACGCCCCGCGATCGGGGGCAACGCGCGTTCCGGGTGTTCGTAGAGCGCGCCCCATTCCCAGAAGAGCGTGATCAGCGCCGCGGCGTCCGCGACCAGCAGGTCGATGCCCACCGCCATGCGTATGCGCTCGCCGATCCGCGTCGCCGTGATCTCGAACAGAGGCCAGCGCTCGGGATCGAAGACGCGATGCGAGCGCGCCTCGCGCAAGGTCAGCAGAGTCGCTTGCGGATCCGGATCGGCGCCGAGGTCCTGCAGCTCGATCTTGTAGGAAGGCACTTCCGGGAGAATTCGTTGCCGGCCATCCTCCGTGAAGACCGCGCGCAGCATCGGATGCCGTGCGACCAGCCTGTTCCACGCGGCTTCCAGCCGGGGCAGGTCGATGGCGGTGCAATCGAACTCGCGATAGGCGTGGCAGCCGACGCGGCCCAACTCCAGTTCGGCGGCACGACCGATCAGATAGGCCTGCTGGATGTCGGTCAGCGGGAACGGTGCGCCGTCGTCGATGGCGGCGGCCTCGGACCGCAGGCAGTCGAGGATCGCGGCTTTCTCGCTCCGCAGGCGCTCGCGCTCATCGTCGAGCAGGACGCCTTTCGGCGCCCGCAACGTGAGCGTCTCGCCGCTCGCCGTCAGACTCACGCCACGGCGCCGCAAATCGTCGAGGAAGGCGGCGACTGTCACAGCGTCATCTCTTCCACGGTCTCGCCGTGCGCCATCGCGCTCTCGACGGTGGCCACGAGGCCGTCGACATCGGCACCATCCATGAGGGCGGCAATGCCGAGACCGGTGCCGAAGCGGCGATTGAGGCGATTGCGCAGATCGGTCGCCATGAGCGAATCGAGGCCGCAGGTGATGAGCGGCAAGCCCGGCTGCACCGGCTGGCCAAGGACGAGCCGCACCAGGCCGGCGACCTGCTCGGCGATCGAGCCGGTCTCCGCGACCGGCGGTGGCACGAGGTTGGAAAAGACCGGCGGTGCGCTGGCGGCGAGGCGCGGCGGATCGATGGCCGCGACCATGACGACAGCGGCGCCGCACAGGATCGCGGTATCGAGCGCGGCCAGGGCGCGCTCCGGTGTCATCCCGAGCAGACCGCGCGCGGCGACGCGCGCGGTCTGTGCCGCCGACAAGGTCGCGGCAAAGCCGGTGCCCGACCAACGGCCCCAGGCGATCGACGTCGCGGGCAGGCCTTGCGCCCGCCGCCACACGGCAAAGGCATCGAGAGCGGCATTGGCGGTGGCGTAGGTCGACTGGCCCGCGGCGCCGATCATGCTGGCGACCGAACCGAACAGGAGGAAATGCTCGACCGGCAAACGCTGCGAAAGGACATGAAGATTCCGCGCGCCGCGAAGCTTGGGCGCGAGTACCGCCTCGAAATCCGCGACTTGCAGTTTGTCGAGCAATCCGTCCCGCAACACGCCGGCCGTGTGCACGATCGTCGTGAGCGGCGGCATTCCGGCCAAGGCGGCGACAAGCGCGTCGACTGCTTCGGGCGCCGCGATGTCGAGCGCGAGGACGCGAGCAGGCAAGTCCGCCGGTGCTATGCCGCCTTGTCGGCCGACCAGCAGCACGGCCTCGGCGCCGCGAGAGACCGCCCAACGGGCCGTGTGCAGGCCGACGCCGCCCAGACCGCCGGTGATCAGCACCGTCCCGGACAGGCGCACTGTCTCCGCCGATCGCGGCCGAGGAACCAGACGCGGGACGAAGCGGCCTTCCGGACGCAGCGCGACGAAAGGTTCGGGTGACGCCGCCGAAAGCTCGGCTGCGAGCAGCCGGTCGGGCGTGCCCGGTGCGATCTCGATGAAGCGGCAGCCGAGGTCGGGGCGTTCCTCCGCGACGGCGGAGGCAAGTCCGGCGAAAGCGGCGATGGCGGGATCGCGTTCGGCACTTCTCGCGACGAAAGAGAGCGGCGCCGCACCCGCTGTCCGCGTTTGCAAGGCGTGCAAGGCTAGCGGAAGGCTTTCGGCCTCCACATCGAAGCGTTCGGACGATGTGCCACCTTCCGCGAGAGGGAGGGCCACCCAGTCGAGCGCGGCGACGACAGGCGGCATCGCGTCGGCAAGGCGGCGCACCTCCAGTCCTTCGACGGTGGCAATCGGTCGGCCGTTGGCGGCGATCGCTAGGTCGATCCGGTCGCCGTCGAGGCGCGCCGTCACGTCCCGCGCCTCGGCGAGCGATCCGTGCAGGACGAGTCGGGCGATTCCGACCGGGAGAACCGGATCGGCCGGCAGGGTGCCGCCGGCCACCTGCAAGGCCGCGTCGAGCAGCGCGGGATGAAAGGCGCCGCCCACGGGCGCGCCCAGGACGCTCCGATCGAGTACCGCGCGCGTCGTCGCGCCGGTCGAGATGCTTTCGATTGCCTGGAAGACCGGTCCGATGTCGATGCCCAGCGCCGCCAGATGCGAGATCCATTCGTCGCGCGACAGCGTCTTGCCCGTGGGAGTCGGGGCTCCGAGGACGACCGCCGGCGCGGCACGGCCGACCCGCGCGGTTGCGTGCCATGTCCAGTCGCTGCCGCTGCGGCTCGCCACGCCGAGGCTGCCGTCGGGACGCGCGATCGCGCACAGCCGCACCGGGCCGCCGTCGAGCAGCACGGGCTCGACGAAGACGATATCCTCCAGAGCATCGGCCGGCTGCGGCGCGACGGCGAGCAGCAGCGCGATCATCACTGCACCGGGTACGACGACCCGGCCGTGGACGCGATGATCGCCGAGCCAGGACTGGAGCGCGAGATCGAGGACGCAGTCGAGCTGACGGTCCGCCGAGGGCGAGACGACCAGCCGGCCGGGGAAGGGTGCGCTGGCGTTCGCATCCGGCAGCCGCACCCGCGCAAAAGTCTGGCGCTGGAAGGGATAGAGCGGCAGGTCGGCATGAGTGCCGCCCGGCATCTCCGGAAGCACCGGCAGCGGTCCCTGGCTCGGCACAGCGTTGGCGAGCTGTTCGGGAGAGTCGACGCACACCCACCAGGACAGCCGGGCACGGCCGCGCGCGGCCCACGTGCAGGCATCGGCGAAGGCAAGGCGGCCCTGGGAGAATGCCTCTCGATACGCAGCGATCAGCGTTCGGAGTGCGGCTTCGGTGCGGGCCGTGATCAGCAGGCGCATGGGACCGGCAGGTGCCGTCGCCTTGGCCGCTTCCGGCGCGCGACTGACCAGCACGTGAGCATTGGTGCCGGAGAAGCCGAAGGAGCTGATGCCCACTGTCGCGAGGTCGCCCGCCGGCTGGAGCATCTTCGCGATCGCGATGGGCACGCCGCCAAGATCGACATGCGGATTGAGAGTCTTGAAATGCGGCGTCGCCGGGATCGCGCCGTGACGCAGCATCAGCACGCTCTTGATCAGGCCAGCGACGCCGGCGGCGGCGGCGGTGTGGCCGATATTGGCCTTGATCGAGCCCACCGCGAGCGGGCGCTGCCGGCCGGCGTGAAGCGACGCGATGGCATGCAGTTCGACGGGATCGCCCAGGGCGGTACCGGTGCCGTGCGCCTCGATGGCATCGACCGCCTCGGCGGCCAGGCCGGCATCCGCCAGCGCCGCGCGGATCACGGCGGCTTGCGCGCGCTGGTTCGGGGCCGTGATGCCGGCGCTGCGGCCATCCTGGTTGAGCGCACTGCCGGCGATGACGGCGAGGATGCGGTCGCCCGCCTGCTGCGCATCGGCGAGGCGCTTCAGCACCAGCATGCCGCCGCCTTCGCCTTGGCCGAAGCCGTCGGCAGCGGCGTCGAAGGCCTTGCAGCGCCCGTCCGGCGCCATCATGCGCGCCCGGCTGAGCGCCACCGAGACGTTCGGCGCCAGCATGAGGTGAACACCGCCGGTGAGCGCCACATCGCACTCGCCGCGGCGCAGGGCCTGGACGGCAAGATGCGCCGCCACGAGCGAGGAGGAACAGGCGGTGTCGACGACCATCGCCGGACCGTTGAGGCCGAGTGCATAGGCTATGCGTCCCGCGCCGAGGCTGCCGACCGCGCCGGCCAAAGCGTGCGTGCCGAGCCGCTCCGGCGCGGCGAGCGTGGCCACCATATGGTCGCCACCGTTGAGACCGAGATAGACGCCCGTCGATGTGCCACCGAGATTGTCCGGGCGGATCGCCGCGCTCTCGAGGGCCGACCAGGCAAGCTCGAGCAGCAAGCGATGCTGCGGATCCATGCCCGCGGCTTCACGCGCGGCGATGCCGAACAATTCGTTGTCGAAGCCGTCGACGTCGTCGAGGAAACCGCCGTCGCGGAACGCGACACGGCCCGGCGCTTCGGGATCTGCGGAGAACCAGTGCGCATTGTCCCAGCGGTCGGCCGGCGTCGGCCGGATGGCATCGCGGCCCGCCGCAAGCAGGTCCCACAGCGCGTCGGGATTGTCGGCGCCGGCAAAGCGGCAGGACATGCCGACGATGGCGATCGGCGGGCTGCGCTCGGCCTGCACGGCGGCGAGCCGCTCGCGCAGCGCCTGGATCGTGCGCACCGCGTCGCGCAGGCGGGCCGTGGTGGCGTCGTCGCTCATCGCGTGGCCGCCAGCTGGGCGTCGGCGGCGCCCAGTTCCTGTTCGAGGAGGGCTGCCAGCCCATCCGCGTCGAGGGAGTCGAGATCGGCGCTCGCCGTCTCCTGCGTTTTCGGCAGAAGCTCGGCGAACACCGTCTGGCTCAGCCGCTCGGCCAAAGCCGCGCATGTCGGATATTCGAACACGATGGTGGCGGGTAACTTCGTCTCGCACGTAGCCGCGAGAGCGTTGCGAAGCTCGACGGTCATCAGCGAATCGAGGCCGATCTCCCGCAAAGGCGCATCGACGGCCGGCAGTTCGCCTTGCAGGCCGAGAATTGTCGCCGCGGTGGTTCGGACGTGGTGCAGGAGCGTGTCGGCGCGGGTCTCGGGCGCAGCCTCCTGCAGGAGCGCGGCGAGCGATCGTTTCGACGGCGAAGCGGCCGACGATGTGTCCTTTTGCAGCGGCGCGGAGGTGGCGCCGGCGGGCACCATGTCGGCGAACAGCGGTGGGCGCGTGCCGGCGGGGAAGCGGTCGAGGAAGCGCGCCCAGTCGACATCGAGGATGCCGATCACCGGGTCGACCGATGCCATCGCATGTCCCAGCGCAGTGAGAGCCGACTGTGGCGCCATGGGCAGGAGACCTCGGCGGGCAACCGCGGCGCCGGTGCGGGCGGCGGCGCCGACTTCGGCCCAAGCCCCCCAGGCGATGCTCACCGTCGGCAGGCCTTCGGCGCGGCGCGCCTCGGCCAGCGCATCGAGGCAAGCGTTGGCAGCGGCATGATTGGCCTGGGCCGCCGATCCCAACAGTGCCGCGGAAGAAGAGAAGAGCACGAAGTGGTCGATCGGCAGATCGCGCGTCAGCTGGTCGAGCAGGCGCGCGCCGTCAAGCTTGGGTGCGAGCACGCGCGCGATGCGGCCAGGCGTCTGCTGCGGCAGCATCGCGTCGTCGAGCACGCCGGCCGCATGGAAGACGCCCGCGATCGGCGGTCGGTCGCGCTTCAAAGACGCGAGGACGTCGGAGAGCGCGGCTTCATGGGAGACGTCGCAGACATGCGTCGTCACCGTGACGTCGCCCGGGAAGCCTGCGACGTCGTGCGCGGTCCGTCCGACCAGGGCGATCGAACGTGCACCGTTCGCCGCAAGCCAGCGGCCGACCTCGAGTCCGACACCAGCCAGGCCACCCGTCACCAGATAGGTCCGATCAGGTCGCAGGGTCGGGACGGTCTCGCTGGGTTGGATTCTCTCGAGGCGTCCGCGCAGCACGCGCCCGTCGCGCACCGCAAGCCGCGTCTCGGCGCGATTCGAGGCGACGATGCGCGCCACGGCATCGCGGTCGTCACTGTCGATCGTCGTCAGGCGAAGGTCGGGATGCTCGATCGCGACACTGTTGGCCATGCCCCAGAGCGCGGCCTGCGCGACATCGACATCGATGACGTCGCCCGGCGTCACGGTCCGGGCGCCGTGCGTGACCATCCAGACACGCGGCGGCACAGGCTCGGCCGCGGCGTCGCGCAGCATCGTGGCGGCAGCATCGAGCAACGCCACCGTGTCCGGCGTCTTCGGCGCAAACCAGACCCGGTCGGCGACGACGGGCTTGCGCCGTGCCACCAGAACGAACTGACCCGAGAGCGCCGCCGTCTCGGGCCCGCCCGGTTGGTGGATCTCGACGGCAAGGCCGGCTTCTTCGAGCAACGCGGCCCAGGTCTGTGGGGCCGGCAGCGCATGGCCGGGCCGCAGGTCGCTGTCGGTGAAGGCCCACATGCCGTCGGTGAGGCCGAAGGTGAGATCGCCCCAGACCAGAGGCCCCGCGTTCTCGATCAGCAGGAGCGCGCCGTCGGCCGCGAGCAATGGAAGGGCATTGGCGAGCGTGGCGCGCAGAGACTCCGTCGCGTGCAGCACGTTCGCCGCCACCACGATATCGGCGGAACCGTCGGCAAATCCCTGGTCCTTGGCCGGGCGGGAAATGTCGAGCGGCATGCCGTGCACGCCGAGTTGCTGGCTGAGCGACGTGACAAAGCGCGGCGAGATGTCGGTGGCGATGTAGCGGTCGTCCGCTCGCAGGCGCGGCAGCAAGGACTTCGTCGTGCCGCCGGTGCCGCACCCGATCTCGAGCACGGTGGCAGGTTTTCGCCCATCGAGCAGCGAATCGATGCTGGCCGCGGCAATGTCGTTGACGGCCCGGGCGAAAGGCGAGGTGGCATAGAGCGCTTCGGCCGCGGCGCCGCCGTCTCCGAACAGGGCATCGAGCGGATCGTCATGCCCTTCGATCACGCCGCGCAGGCGCGGACCGCAGCGGCGCAGAAGACGCGCTTCGGGAAGGTCGGGCGTCGGCAGGGTGTTCGGATCGTCCTTGTTGCCGTCGATCGCCAGCAGATGGGCGTGCAGGCGCGCCATGCGCGAGGTGGGTTTGGCCGACGCAAGGTCGGCGGCGCCGACATAGGCACGCGCCAGCCGGTCGGTGGCTGCGGCATC
Source organism: Pseudomonadota bacterium (assembly GCA_018240695.1). Taxonomy (GTDB): domain Bacteria; phylum Pseudomonadota; class Alphaproteobacteria; order Reyranellales; family Reyranellaceae; genus Reyranella. The sequence goes on from JAFEFH010000163.1 coordinate 8,329, forward strand.
GTCGGCATGCGCGGCCAATGCGGCGCGTCCACGCTCCAGCGCGGCGCCGATCGGGTCCGGCTGCCAAGCGACACGATAGAACCAGCTGCGCCACGTTTCTTCGGGCGTCCAGGCATCGGGGGCGGCAAAGTGGGCGCGATTGGCGGCCAACAGGCGATCGCGCGGCGTCGTGCGATCGTGGCGCGCGGTCAGCAGCGTGTAGCGCATCAATCCGCCGCGCAGAGCCTTGCCGATATTGTCGTTGGACAGAAGATGCGTGCGGGTCAGCTCCGACAGTTTGTGCGCGGCCACGGCCTTCTCGACCTCAGCGGTGGCGCCCGGATGGTCGAGATAGTGGGCGATCTCGCGGCTGACATCGACGCAATCGGTCAGGCGCAGGCCGTGCGCGGCCAGTAGCTCCGCCCATTCGTCCGCGGTCGGCGTGAACGATGCCGTGTCGGGGCTGGCGATCAGGTCGGCGACGGCCACGAAATCGGCGATGACAAGTGCGCCGCCGGGTTCGAGGTGATCGGCGATGTTGTCGAACAGTGCCTGCTTGTCCTCGATCAGGCCCGCGACCTCGACGCCGAAGATCACGTCGTAGCGGCCGGGGAAGGGATCGCGGGCGCTGTCGCGATGATGCAGCCGGATACGGTCCTGCAGGCCCAGACGCTCGAGACGGCGGCGGCCGACCTCGATCTGTCCCGCCGAGATCGTGCAGCCGTCGAGGACGAGATGCGGATGCCGGCGGGCGATGGCCGAGAGGTCGGCGGCATGACCGCAGCCGAAGTCGAGAACGCGGCGCGCCTGGTCGAAGTCGACGGCGGCGAAGATCGCCTGCTTCAGCGCGCTCTGGCAGCGGCGCAAGGTGGCGTATTCCTCGGGCGAGCGCTCGCCCGCGAAGAACGCGCGAATCCAGGAGAAGTCCGGATGCGGCGCGGACATCAGGCCGAAGGTGAGATGGCCTTCCGTGCCGTCGGCGTGCGCGTCGCCGTGTCCGGCGGCCTGCGCGAGTTCGTCGTAGAAGCCGGTGACCTTGAGGTCGCCGACTTCCGACGCTGCGCGCGCGACCGGCGTCGGGGCAGCCTCGCGGCGATGGAGCGCGGTTCCGTCGAGAGTCGGATCGGGCAGCCAATATCGCTGGCGCTGGAACGGGTAGGTGGGAGAGTCGACTGCGGCTGGCGTCCTGTACGGCGCGTGATACGCCGCCCAATCGACCGGGGCGCCATCGCGCCACAGCCGGGCGAGGCCTTCGAGCAATGTTGTCCAGCCGTGCTTGTCGGCTGGGGTGTTGGGCCGCGGCCGCGTCAGGCTGGGCAGTGCCGCCATCTCCGGCGCGGCGGTGCGGGCAAACCCGCTCAGCACCGGCTGCGCGCCCAGCTCGACGAGATGCGTGACGCCCATCTTCTTCAGCGTCTCCAGGCCGGCGGCGAAGCGCACCGGCTGACGGGCATGGGCCCGCCAATAGGCGCCGTCGTGGCGCGCCACGACATCGCCCGCCAGATTGCCCACCACAGGAATCTGCGCTTCAGTATGCGGCGTGGCGTCGGCCGCGGCCCTGAGCGCATTGAGCATCGGGTCGAGCAGCCGGGAATGGAAAGCGTGAGCCAGCGGTAGCTTCAGCGCCATGCCGGACAGCGCCGGATCGGACACCAGCCTGTCGATTGCCGCTTCCGGACCCGCCACGGTCATGGCGGTCGGGCTGTTGAGTCCGGCAACCTCGATCTCCGGATGCTTCGTGAGCACCGCACGCACCTTGGCTTCTTCGCCGAGCAGGGCCGCCATGGTCCCACCGGCGGGCAAGGCCTGCATCAGCTTGCCGCGTTGGGCGATCAGACGGGCGCCATCTTCAAGAGTGAGAACACCCGCCAGATGCGCGGCCGCATACTCGCCGACCGAATGGCCGAGGATGGCCACCGGTTCGATGCCCCACGAGCGCCAGAGGGCGCCCAGTCCCGCCGACAAGGCGTACAGCGCCGGCTGCGCATAGTCCGTGCGCGCCAGCAGTGCGGCATCGGCGAAGATGCGCGCGAGCGGCGCGTCGAGGCCCATCGCGGCATCGCAGCGC
>JAFEFH010000164.1 GCA_018240695.1 Pseudomonadota bacterium
CTCAGATTATCTGAAGCGCGACACCGCCCAAGCCATCGCCGCACGCAACTCGCTCGTGCGCTGGGAAGAAGTCGCGGATGCCGGACACTACATCCACGATGATCAACCGGAGGTCGTCAGTCGCCTAGTAAGTGCTTTTCTTCTCGCAAGGTGAAGAACTCGCGACAGCCGACTGATCTTTTCTTTGCAACCGTACCTTATCTCATTGGCCTCAACCTCGCGCGGATGGAGACCATGAACTTCAAAAGCCTTTGCTATTTCCAAGGGCTAGCGCAATTCCGTAACAAAATGTATCGAGCAGATCGTCTTCTCTCTTGCTTCCCTTAGCCGGCGGTGAACTCGCGTCATTACCCTGCTTTTTGCAAGCTCTTTTCGGTTTCGGCGACACGAGAGGCAGCAGGTATTCCGCGACGATCGCGCCATTCTCGACAATTCCATCCTCTGTCTCTGCAAGACGAAGTTGCTGGTGTCACTTCTTGAGGAGATCCGGTCCCGGTCGCCGAGGAGAAAGCCAGAAGACCACGACAGCGCCCTGCTTGATTTGGGCGGGACAGCGGTACGCACTGCGCCAAGCCGCCCCCGTCTTTGCGATTGGCACCCTTTTTGCTCGGGTAGTTATAGAGCGCCCTCTTTGATGGCTAGATCGGATGATCGACCTCGATATCGGCGATGCCCATTCGCTGGGCGAGTTCATGTTGCAGCGCCTGCGGGCCGACATCATCAGCACGGAGCTTGAGCCGGGCTCCAAGCTCGCACTACATCGCTTGGCTCGTCGATATGGCATTGGCATCACACCCTTGCGCGAAGCTTTGGGACAGTTGGCAGGCGACGGCTTGGTCGTGATGGAGAGTCAGAAAGGATTTCGAGTAGCACCTGTGTCGCAAGGCGATCTCCGGGATCTTTGCGACATCCGACTCAAAATCGAACTAATCGCGCTCGATATGGCGTTCGATCGCGCCGACACAGGCTGGGATGAACGTATGCGACGTGCGCTTGACGCCTTTGTCGGCATACGGGCGCGAGTGGGCGATGACGGTCCGATCAATGGTGAATGGGAGCGAACGCATCGAGAGCTGCACATGGCGACAATGTCGGTAGGTCATTCACCCACGCTCTCCCGCATGTGTACGCAGATCTACGATCGAATCCATCGCTACAGGCGAATCGCTTTGCCGACAAAATCCTACATGGGAGGAATTAGCGAGGACCATCTTGAAATCAACAAGGCCGCGCACGCACGCGATCGATCGACCTGCCGGGCACTGCTGGAACGCCACATCGTCGAATCGAATCGACTGATCGAAGAGAACTTCCAGCCGCCGGAGCGTAATTAAGTAAACTGTCTCCCGGTTGCGCACCTCTGCTCGGGCCAGCCGAAATCTATAAATTCCGGACGCGTTGTTCCTCGTAGAAAGGTTGGAATCAAAGGGTTTTCCCGCCTGAGAGCGCTGGCACATCTCCTGCAGAACCTTCGGCAAGGCCGCTCTCGGCGCCGTCGAAAGGTTTGAGGAATGCCCCATTCGGAATTGTCCCCCACGATCCGCCAGATCCTTGAAATGCTCCCCGATCCCGCGGCACATGCGACGAGCGCGCCGATGCTGCCGCGCGAGTGCTACACCTCGCCCGAATTCTTCGAATTCGAGCGGCGCGTCGTCTTCCCGAAGACCTGGACTTGCGTCGGGCGCGAAGAGCAGATCCCCAAGCCGGGTGACTTTCTCGCGCCGACAGTCGGCGTCGAGCCGCTCTTGGTCGTGCGCCGCCCGGACGGCTCGGTCGGGGCCATGAGCGCAGTCTGTCAGCATCGCGGCCAGATCATCGCCAGTCAGGCGGGATCGACCGGGCGCGCCTTCCGCTGTCCGCTGCACTACTGGACGTTCGATCTCGATGGCAATTTCATGGGCGCGCCTTATCTCGCCAGCCGTGACGACGTCGAGTGCCTGCGCCGCAACGCGCGGCTGCCGCAGGTCCGCCTTGAGACCTGGCACGGCTTCCTGTTCGTCAATCTGGATGAGGACGCACCGCCGCTGGCACCGTCGCTCGCCAAGGTCGAGCCCTTCTGGAAGAACTACGAGGCCGCCGATCTCGTCGCGGTGCCGCCGACGCCGGGCGACACGCCGCTTCCGTGGAACTGGAAGATCCACGCCGAGAACTTCACCGATTCCTATCATCCCGAGTTCGTCCATCGCGGTACGCACGATTTCGCGCCCAGTGTGCACGACGACGGCGGCGTGGTGTTCACGCCGATGACGCAGGCCGACAACGCCATCGTGCGCACCGTGCCCTTGCTTCAGGCCGACGGCGGCATGACGTCGGCGGGCTGGGGGCCGGAAGCAGCTTTCCCGCCGATCGACACGCTCTCACCCGAGCAGCGCAAACGGCTCACCTTCGTACTGATCCCGCCCAGCATGACGCTGATCTTCGCGCCGGGCGCCATCGCCTATCAGCTCATCACGCCCATCGGCGCGGAGGCGACGCTGGCCTCGAATGACCGCGTGACCGCTGGCGGCTGGCTGCTGCCGCGCTCGACCTACGAGCGCAACGACTTCACCGAGCGCGCCGCCACGGTGCGTGAAGGCGCCAAGAAGATCTGGCTGCAGGACATCCCGGTCAATCTCGGCGTCCAGGCCGGCAAGAAGTCTCGCTTCATGCCGACCGGCCACTACGTGCCGCTCGAGACCACGCTGATCCAGTTCAACGCCTGGCTGCTGCGTGCCTATCGCGCCGCGCTGCCAGCGAGTTGAGGAGGCGAAACAATGGATACGATCACGCCGCTGCCGTCGCAGGACGTCTACGCCAAGACGGCGGTTCCTGAGACCGGCCTGCGCAATTACTGGTACCCAGTGCTCGCCGGCTGGCGGCTGCGCAACAAGCCGCGGTCAGTGAAGATCCTCGGCGAGGACATCGTGCTGTTCCGCGACAGCGGCAAAACCCATGCGCTGCAGGATCGCTGCCCCCATCGCGGCGCGCGCCTCAGCCAGGGCTCCTGCCTGTTTCGCGGCACCCGCACGCTCACCTGCCCCTATCACGGCTGGACCTTCTCCGGTGAAACCGGCCGCTGCGTCGCCAAGCTGATGGAGGGCCCCGAGGCGGCGATCCCGCCGACCGCGCAGGTGAAGACCTATCCTGTGAGGGAACATCTCGGCGTCATCTGGCTGTTCGTCGGCGACATGGAAGCCGTGCCGCTGTCCGACGACATGCCCGACTGCGTCGCCGAAGACTCCAAGTGGCACGGCTTCTCGACCTGGCGCACCTATCATTGCAACTGGCGCGTCCTGAAGGACAATCTGTGCCACGACCTGCATGCACCATTCCTGCACCGCAACGCGCCGGAGCTGATCCTTCAGCCGGTCTTCCCGCACGCCGTCCAGCTCTCGGCCGAATCGCTGCCCGACAAGCGCGGCATCGGTTACAAGGCGCAAGGCGGCATCAATACCGCAGACTATCCCGATCTCGGCCAGTTCCCGCCATCGCGCGAGACCTGGTATCGCCGCCTCAAGCCGACCGGCCGCGGCAAGGACGTCGATCCGACAAAATCGCCGGCGGTGGTGAAGTACGGCTACCTCTATCGCCAGAGCTCGCTGCTGCCCGGCATCACCGTGATCGGCCGCCCCAGCGGCGACTACTTCATGTGTCGCTGGGTCGTGCCGATCGATGAGAAGACGACCCTCTTCTACACCTTCAGCCGCTTCCGCCGCCGGGGCGTGCTGAGCACCCTGCTCAACCGCCTGCAGTGGGTCTTCTGGCTGTCGTGGACGCACGACTGGCTGTTCTCGGACCAGGACAAGCGCGTGCTCGAGAAGGTCAGGACCGAGCGCGAGATGCTGTCGCGCACCGATGCCGGCGTGGTCGCCTGGCGCCGCTTCGTCGCCGAACACGCCCGCCGACCACCGACCGAGCAACGCGCCGCCGCCGAGTGATCGCCCTTCCAGGAGAACGAGTCATGTCCAACACGCCCACCCTCTCCCGCCGCCGTGCCCTCAAGGTCGCCGCCGGTGCCTCTTCCGGCCTCGTCGCGGGCCTTGCCTCGCCGTTCGTCGCGCGCGCCGCGACCGACCTCACCTTCACGCTGCCGTGGCTCGCGGAAGGCAGCAACCTGATCGCCTTCGTCGCCAAGTCGAAAGGCTTCTGGTCGAAGGCGGGGCTGAACGTCTCGGTCGCGCGCGGCTTCGGCTCGAACGCCGCCGCCGAGGCCATCGCCAACGGCAAGTTCGACTACGGCATGTCGGTAGCGACCGCAGGCATCGAGATCACCGCGAAGGGCATGCCGCTCGTCCAGCTCGCGACGGCCGGCTACGACGCCACGATGTGCATCGCGGTGATGGAAGATTCACCAATCCGCGCGCCCAAGGATCTCGAAGGCAAGACGATCGCCTCGGTGGCGACGTCGGGCGACTATCCCTTCCGCCCCATCTTCCTGAAGCGTGCGGGCGTCGACGAATCGAAGATCAAGCCGATCCTCGTCGACGCCAAGGTGCGCGAGCGCCTGCTGCTCGACAAGAAGGTAGACGCACTGTCGGGCTTCGCGATCAGCATGGCGCCCGTTCTGTATTCCGGCGGCCAAAAGCCGCGCTTCATGTTGTACAGCAAGTACGATCTGCCGCTGTACCACAACGTGCTGATGACCCAGCCGGGCCGCTTGGCCAAGGATCCCGGCCAATGCGAGGCGATGGTGCAGGGCCTGACCGAGGCGATGCGCTTCACCCTGCTCGAACCGCAAGCCGCTCAGGAGATCTTCTTCAAGGAAGTGCCCGAGATGGCCCTCGTCGCCCACGCCAAGGAGCGGCTCTGGACCGGCCTGGGCATCTGGATGGTGCAGGCGATGTACGCACCGGCCCGCACTAACGGCCTCGGATACGGCGATCCTGCGGACTACGACAAGATGATCGACCTGGTGATGCAGAATATCGCCACCGATCCCAAGGACAAGCGTCCCGAGCGCGATGCCATCCTGACCAATCGCTTTGCCGGCATGCTGAAGCTGAGCGATGCGGAGTGGGCGAAAGCCGAGGCTGCCGTGAAGGAATTCAAGGCCGTACTGAGCTAGGGCGCGCGCATGGACACGCTCGCCATGGGAACGATCCTCGACCCGCCTGAAGCGACCGCCGCCGCGCGTCAATTCATTCAGGTCCGGGGCGCACGCAAGGTCTACGCCTCCGGCGACAAGTCGGTCGAGGCGCTGAGCGACGTCAGCTTCGACGTCGCCAAGGGCGAGTTTGTCGCCATCCTCGGCCCCAGCGGCTGCGGCAAGAGCACTTTGCTGATGATGTGCGGCGGATTGGAGGCGGTGACGGCCGGCGTCATCACCATCGCCGGCACACCGATGACCGCACCGCGCGCCAGTGTCGGCATCATGTTCCAGGACCCGACCCTGCTGCCGTGGAAGACGGTGCTGCAAAACGTGCTGTTCCCGGCACGCATCCAGCATCTGCCGGAAATGGAATATCGCGACCGGGCACAGCAGCTGATCGACATGGTCGGGCTGCACGGCTTCGAGAACAAGCGGCCGCACGAGCTGAGCGGCGGCATGCGCCAGCGCGTGGCGATCTGCCGGGCACTGCTGAACGATCCCGATTTCCTGCTGATGGACGAGCCGTTCAGCGCCCTCGACGCCATCACGCGCGACGAGATGAACGAGGTGCTGCTCGATATCTGGCGCCGCTACGCCAAGACCGCACTGTTCGTCACCCACTCCATCCGCGAGGCGGTGCTGCTGGCCGACCGCGTGCTGATGATGACGCGCCGGCCCGCCACCGTCGTCGCCGACATCCGCATCCCCTTCGGCCGGCCGCGTGACATGTCGGTAACCGAGGCGCCGGAGTTCACCCGCCTCTGCACGCAGCTGCGCGGCATGATCGAGCGCGGCACCGGGCAGCTCGATCGGCGGCCGGGCGATGGCCCCATCCTGCAGCCCGGCCGGCACGGAGGCGAGGAATGACGGGCAGCCGCCGGGAGCAGTTGTTGTCGATCGGCCTGCCGGTCGCGACTGCAGTCGTGCTGGCGGCCCTTTGGCAGGCGGCCGTCAGCCTCACGGACATTCGTGAGATCATGCTGCCGGCGCCGACGGCCATGGTCGCCAAGCTCAACGCCAACCTGCCCACGCTGCTGGAAGCGGCCCTGGTGACCGGGCGTGAAGCGCTGGCCGCCTTCGCGCTGGCCGTGGTCGCAGGCTTCATCGTCGCCGCCGCGAGCTCGAGCTCGCAATTGCTGCGCGAGACGATCTATCCGGCCATCATCGCCCTGCAACTCATCCCCAAGGTGGCGCTGGCACCTCTGTTCGTCGTCATCCTTGGCATCGAAGCGGAAGCGCGCATCACCTTCGCCGCCCTGCTGAGCTTCTTCCCTGTGCTGATCTCCACCGCTTCGGGGTTGAGCAACACCGATCCGAATGCCATGCGCCTCTGTCGCTCCTTGCGCGCGTCGGCCTGGCAGAGCTTCTGGTCGGTGCGCGTCCCCTTCGCCCTGCCGCACTTCTTCTATGGCATGCGCATCAGCTCGACGATGGCGGTGACGGGCGTGGTGATCGCCGAATTCATCAGCGCCAAGCAGGGGCTGGGCTTCGCCATCCTCTCGGCCAGTGCGGTTTCGAAGACCGCGACGGTCTTCGCCGCGATCGCTGTCCTCTGTGCGCTCGGACTCGGTCTCTACGGTGCCGTTGCGGCCCTGGAGCGACTCGCTGCGCGCTGGTACCGCGGATGAGCGCGCCCTCCCTCACCACCGCTCCTGCCGGGCCCTTCACCGTACGGCTGCGGCTGCCCTGGCGCCGCCTTCGGCCGGTGCTCCTGCCGTTGCTCTTCATCGCCGGCTGCCTTGCCGCCTGGCAGGTCGTCGCCAACCTGAACCCGCAATCGCGCGCCGTCCTGTCCGCGCCCTCCGACGTGATCGGCGTTCTGAACAAGAACCTCCCGCTCCTCCTGCCGCATCTCGCCGCGACGGCGCGAGAAACCGTCGCCGGCTTTGCCCTGGCCGCTATCGTGGGCATGGTCCTCGGCGCCGCTCTCGCGCAGTGGCGGCGTGTGCAGCAGGCGCTGCTGCCGCATCTCGTGCTGTTCCAGATCGTCCCGAAGATCGCGCTGGCCCCGCTCTTCATCATCTGGTTCGGCGTCGGTCCCGAATCCCGCCTGCTGTTCGCCCTCTTCCTCGCCTTCTTCGCTATCGCGTCCGCCACTACGGCGGGACTATCGGCCACACGGCCCGATGCACTAAGGCTCTGCGCGTCACTGACGGCGAGTCCGTGGCAGACTTTCTTTGCCGTGCGCCTGCCCTTCGCCATTCCCTCGATCTTTGCCGGCCTGAAGATGGGCATGACCATGGCGCTGATCGGCGACATCGTCGGCGAGTTCGTGTCCGGCCAAGAAGGCCTGGGCTACGTCGTGATGTTCGCCGCGGCCGGCGCCGATGCCGCCCTCACCTTCGCGGCCCTGACCTTGCTTTGTGCATTGGGGCTCACCGTCTACGGCGTCGTCGTGCTGGCCGAGATGGCCGCCGAGCGCTGGTACGGCGCGCCCTTCGTCAGCGAAGGCTTTCACAACAGGAAGGACAAATGACCCCACAGCAGATCGAACTCGTCCAGACCAGCTTCAAGAAGGTCGTGCCGATCGCCGGTACCGCCGCCGGTCTTTTCTACGACCGACTGTTCGAGATCGCGCCCGAGGTGCGACCGATGTTTCCAGCCGACTTGAGTCAACAGAAGGCTAAGCTGATGAGCATGCTCGGCACGGCCGTCACGAACCTTCACAAGCTGGAGACGATTTTGCCGGCGGTGCAGGAGCTCGGAAAACGTCATAAGGGCTATGGCGTGAGCGATGCGCATTACGCGCCCGTGGGAGACGCTCTACTCTGGACGTTGGAGAGAGGCCTGGGCACGGACTTCACGCCAGATACGAAGGCCGCGTGGACGGAGGCATATGCTGCCTTGTCGAAGGTAATGAAGACAGCGTGAAGGAGTCGTCCCCGGAACAGGGGCTCACCTAACACGGCACGCGCGCGGCCGCACGGTGCAGGATTTGTAAAGATCGTCGCGTAACGACGATGGTGAATTCCCTGCTATTTTCCCGGTTAGCAGGGGAATTGGACCTGAGACCGGTTCGCATAGAACTGGCCCCACCACCACTTTCCCGCTACGGCTTGAAGTTCAGTGAGGGCAGGATCTTCCCGAACTGATCGCGGCTGTCGAGGATCTGCTTCCGGAACTTCTCGCCGAGCACGAGTTCGGGCACGAAGTTGTAGGTGTCCAGCAGCTTGATCCACTCGGGGTTCCCGGAGAGCTTTTGCAGGAACTGCGTCCAGAGCTGGACGACCTCGGGCGGCAGATTTGCAGGGCCGGCCAAGCCATATCCCGTGCGGAGATTGTAGGGATATCCGAGCTCCCCGAAGCACGGGATGTTCTCCATGCCCTTGGCGCGTGTCGGTCCCAATTCCGACAGGAGGCGAACGCGGCCGGCCGATAGCATCGGCCCGTAGTCGGCAGTGACGATCATGTCGACGTGCCCGCCCATCATCGAGGTCAGTGCCTCGGCGCCGCCCTTGAAGGGAACGAATATCGTCTTCAGGCCCAGCATCTTGAAGGCTGCTTCATTCGCCGCCTGCTGCGGCGAGAGCGGAGTGGCCGCCGCCCATTTGAGCGTGTCGGGCTTGCTCTTGGCGAACTCGATCACATCGTTCCACGTCTTGAGCGGGCTCTCCGACATCACATAGTTCGGATAGAGAACCGTCGCGTACTGGCCGATGAAGGTGAAGTCCTTGTCGACGTTGTACGGCACCGTCTGGAAGAACGGCACGGTCGTGTAGGGCGTATAGGTCACCGCGACCAGCGTGTAGCCATCCTTCGCGGCGTGGGCCACGCGCGCAGGCGCGATGGTCTGAGCGCCGCCCGGACGGTTCTCCACGATCACCTGGACGCCGAACTGTTCGCTCGCCTCGCGCGCCATGAACCGGATCGTCGCATCGGTCGAGCCGCCGGGCGCCAGGCCGACCACGATCGTGACGGGTGAATTCGGATAGGGCTTCTGCGCCCGGACGATGCTCGGTGCCGCAAGGCACGCGGAAAATGCCAACAAGCTTCGACGCTTCATGTGTCCCTCCTAGTTTGGAACCGGCGTGACGACCGCCTCACCCTGTAGAAACCGTTCGATGTTCTGGCGCAGCAGCACCACCGCTGCCTCGTGGGATTCCGGCGACCAGCCCGCGACGTGCGGTGTCAGCACGACATTGTCCAAGGCCGTGAAGGCGGCCGGCACGTCGGGCTCGTTCTCGTAGACGTCCAGCCCCGCGCCGGCGATCGTCGATGTTTCGAGCGCCGCGATCAGCGCCTGCGTGTCCACGACGCTCCCACGTCCGACATTGATCAGGAAGCCCTTCGGACCGAGCGCTTTCAGCACCTCGGCATCGATCATGTGACGCGTGGAGGCGCCGCCGGGCGCCGCCACGACAAGAATGTCGACGCTCTCGGCGAGCGCGCGCGCCGAGAGGAAGTGGCGCCAAGGCAGGTCGGGGCGCGGCCGGCGCGTGTGATAGGCGACCTTCATCCCGAACGCTTCGGCGCGGCGGGCCACGCCTTCGCCGATGCGGCCCATGCCGACGATGCCGATGCGCTTGCCGGACGGGCTGGGCGGCGGCCGGACATCCTTGCGCCAGTTGCCCTGCTTGGTGAGCGCCGACAGCTTCGGGATGTTGCGCATCACCGCGAAAAGCAGTGCAAAGGCGTGGTCGGCGACCGAGCCGGCATTCGTGCCGGCGTCGTAGGAGACCACGATGCCCTGTTCCCGCGCGGCGGCGAGGTCGATCTTGTCGTAGCCCGCGCCCCAGACATGGATCAGGCCGAGGGCGGGCAACTGCTCCATCTGCTCGCGCGACAGGCCGGCCTGGCCCGTCACCATGATCCTGGCCGCGGCGCGGACATCCCGATCCGGCAGCGGCCCCCGCGGCGGAAAGTCGACGAAGGTGAAATCGCCGCCCAGTCCGCGCCGCGCCGGTGCGCCGTCGAAGTTGATCAGGATGTAGGGCTTCATCCGGCCCGGTTCAGGTTTCGAACTCGCAGCCGCCCTTCTTGAGCGCCTCGAGCACCCAGGAACGATCGCTGGTGCCTTTCAGCACGGCCTCCATGCTGCGCAGCTCGGCGTCGTTCTTGGCCTTCGCGGCCTTGTAGACGGCATCGACCTGGCCGAACGGAATGCACAACACGCCATCGTCGTCGCCGACGATCAGATCGCCCGGCTCGACCACCATGCCGTCCAGGGCGATCGGCCGATTGAGCTCGCCGGGCCCATCCTTGTACGGGCCGCGATGCGTGACGCCGCCGGCATAGACCGGAAACTCGTTGGAGTTGATCCAGTTGTAGTCGCGCACCGCGCCATGGATGATGACGCCGGCCAGC
>JAFEFH010000165.1 GCA_018240695.1 Pseudomonadota bacterium
CCGTCGCGCAGGGCCTCGTGCGTCGCCCGCGCCTGCTGATGCTCGACGAGCCGTCGGCCGGCCTGTCGCCGGTGCTGGTCGACCGCGTGCTCGCCGCCGCCGCGCAGCTGCGCGCCAACGGCACGGCCGTGCTGCTGGTCGAGCAGTTGATCGAAAAGGCGCTGGCCCTCGCCGACCGCGTCTATGCGCTGGCCCGCGGCTCGATCGTGCTCGAGGCCCATACCGGCGAAGCCGACCTGCCCAATCGCCTCGAGCGCGCCTATTTCGGGAGCGGCGATTGACGGTCGCCGTGGTGATGGGCGTCTCCGGTTCCGGCAAGACCACCATCGCGAAGGACCTGGCCAAGGCGTTGGGCGCGCGCTTCCTCGAAGGCGACGACCTGCATCCGCCGGCCAACGTCGAGAAGATGAGCCGCGGCACCCCGCTCGACGACGCCGACCGCCTGCCGTGGCTGAAGCGCATCGCGCAACAAATCGACGCCTGGCGCCTTCGTGGAGAGGCGGGCGTGGTGACCTGCTCGGCCCTGAAGCGCTCCTACCGCGACATGCTGATCGGCGACCGGCCCGACGTCGTGCTGGTCTACCTGCGCGGCTCGCGGGAGCTGATCCAGAAGCGCATGGCCGCGCGCCACGCCCACTTCATGCCGGTCGCCCTGCTCGACAGCCAGTTCGCGACCTTGCAGGAACCAACACCGGACGAGCGGCCGGTGATCGTCGATGTCGGCGGCACGCCGGCCGAGATCGTGGCCGCCATCGTCGCCGAGCTGAAAATCCGCGCTGGCTGACCGCGCAACGTCTTCCCCGTCTCCAGCGTTAGCGCGAGGGGAGGCATCGGAGGACAGCAATGGCCAGATACTCCAGGAGCGCGGGCAAGGACGTGAAGCGCGCGATGAAGCGCCGCAAATCGGGCAAGCTGAAGAGCGGCCGCGGCGGCAAGGGCGGCACGGTGAAGAGCCGCAAGCAGGCGATCGCCATCGGCCTCTCGGAAGCCCGCAAGAAGGGCAAGAAGGTTCCCAAGCGGAAGACGGCCAAGCGCAAGACGGCGCGAAAGAAGACCGCCCGCAAGAAGCGCTGATGCCGGCCAAGCGCATCCACTTCGATACCGTCGCCCTGCAAGCGCTCGAACTGCTCGCCGCCGACGAACGCAAGAGCTTGCAGGATCTCGCCGACGAAGCCTTCGCCGATCTCCTGAAGAAGCATCATCGGCCGGTCGGGTTGGCCAACGCGCTGAAGCAGAGCCTGCGGCGCGTGCCGGCCAATGCCAACGCCCATCCCGAACGCACGAGGAAGAAATGAAGTCGAAGCTGGTCCTGGCGGACGCGGGCAAACGCACTTTCGTCCTGGTCCTCGATTCCGGCGAGGAAGCCTTCGCGGCCATCACGAAGTTCGCCTCGGAGAACGACCTGTCCGGCGCGTCGCTGACCGCCCTCGGCGCCTTCGAGCGCTGCACGGTGGGCTGGTTCGATCTCAAGAACAAGAGCTACAAGCCCATCGAGATCGATGAACAGTGCGAGGCGCTGACGCTCGTCGGCGACATCGCGACCGGTGACGACGGCAAGCCCAGCGTGCATATCCACGCCGTCGTCGGCCTCTCCGACGGCACCACCCGCGGGGGCCATCTCCTCAAGGCCATGGTGAGGCCGACACTCGAGGTGACGATCGAGGAAAGCCCGGTCCATCTGCGCCGCCGCAAGCGCCCCGAGCTCGGCATCGCCCTGATCGATATCCAATAGATATTGCCCGCGGCCGCACAATATATTGGCCGTCCCGACGGACGGCGCGCATGCTGGTCCGCGCAATGACGGACACACTCACGCCCCTGATCTGCGATTTCCTGGAATGGGTCGGCCGGACGCCCCGCACGCATGCCGACGTCATGGACGCCTGGCGCACCTCGTGCCCGCGACTGCCTGTCTGAGAAGAGGCCACCGACAACGGCTATGTCGCGCGGCGGGGAACCGACGTGGAGCTGACGGATCGGGGGCGCGCCTTCCTGGCGCATCGCCACTGATCCGTGCGAATGCCGCTGCACCGGATTGAGCGGTCACTCCGGAGGCGCATGGATGGCTGCCGGGCTCGATGCCCGGCAGCCGCTCCTCGCCCTTACATCCAGTAGGTCGGCGCGTTGTAGTACTTGTCGACCTCGCGGCCGTAATCCGGCGTCCACACGAAGTCGCCCGTGCGATCGTAGGTCGGCGCCTTCTCGAGCATCTTCTTGTCGAGATTGACGACATAGCCGCCCTTGTCCTTGTCGTATTTCAGCGTCGACCACGGCAGCGGATGGCTCTTCTCGCCGATGCCGAGGAAGCCGCCGAACGACATCACCGCGTAGATGGCGCGACCACTCACCTTGTCGATCATGATGTCGTCGACGGTGCCGAGCTTGTCGCCCTGGAGATTGTAGACGTTGGTGCCTTCGACCTTCTCGGCCGCGATCAGGGTGCCGGAGGTGATCTTCGTTGCGTCTTCAGCCATGGATGGCTCCTTGTTTTTCGGTGAGTGGGTGCCCGCTGACGCGCGGGTACAAATGAAACGCTCCGCCCAAGAGCGAAGTTGCTCGCCCGTCACGGCGCCGCCGCAATGCCGACGCCATTCGCCGCCGGACGCGCACGTTTGCGCACTGCCTTGCAAAAACCACCGGAAATACCGGCAACCGAAGGTCGTGCTGTTCCTTTGTTCGCTAGAGGACAGACCACCGTTTTGAGCACCCTTAGTTTACCGCCCGAGCCCGCTTCCGCGCCTAGTTCGCGATCTGCGGTCAGGCGAACCAAGGAAGTGAAAGCAAAAGATGTCGGGTGGAAAATACGCCAACCTCTTCCTCGCGGCGCTGACGCCGAAGGATTTGGAACTCATCCAACCGCACCTGAAACCCGTCGAGCTTCGCCAGGGCGTCGTTCTCGCGGACCCCGGCGCGCGCGTCGAGGACATCCTTTTCGTCGAATCCGGCATGATCTCCATCACCACCACGATGGAGGACGGCGCCGCGATCGAGCTGGCGAGTCTCGGCCGTGAGGCGGTCGTCGGATCGCTGGCGGGTCTCGGCGTGCATCGTGCGAATGCCCGCGCAGTCGTCCAGATCGCGGGCCAGGGCCAGCGCATCGCCGCGTCCGACTACCGGATGGCGATGGCCAAGAGCCCCGTCTTCTTGAAGATCGTGCTGCTGAGCAGCGAGCTGTCGATGGCGCAGATGCAGCAGACGGCGGCCTGCAACGCCCTGCACTCGGCGGAGCGGCGCATGTGCCGCTGGATCATCCAGGTGCGCGACCGGGTCGGCGACGACGTGCTGCGGCTGACCCACGATTTCGTGGCGCAGATGCTGGCGGTGCGCCGCCCCACCGTGACGCTGATCGCGCAGGAACTCCAGAACGCCGGCCTGATCCGCTACCGCCGCGGCGAGATCACCATCCTCGACCATGCCGGGCTGGAGCGCGCGGCCTGCGAGTGCGTCGAGGCGCTGCGCACCAAGACCCGCCGGGTGATCGCCGACTTCTAGATTTCGTCGACGCCGAACGCCTTGCGCATCGCGTTGACGCCCTCCTGATGGGGCGTCCACATCCGGCCGCCCACCATGCCGCCGTCGACCACGAGATCGTGGCCGTTGATGAACGACGAGTCGTCGGACGCGAGGAACACCGCGGCATGGGCGATGTCGTCGACGATGCCGGCGCGCGGGATCGGCTGGGCCTTGGCCATGCTCGCCTTCATCGCCTGGGCGTAGCCGTCGGCCTTGTCGGGCGGCAGGCCGAGCGCCTTGGCGAAGATGCCGGTGGCGATGCCGCCGGGTGAGATCGAGTTGCAGCGCACGTTCTTCTCGCCGAGCTGCATCGCCGCGCACACGGTCAGGTGGTTCACCGCGGCCTTCGCGGCGCCGTAGATCATCGAGGTCGAGTAGCCGGCGCGGCGCGCCGCGACGCTGCCGTTGTTGATGATGCTGCCGCCACCCTGCTTCATCATGATCGGTGCGGCGTGCTTCATGCCCAGCATCACCGAGCGCACGAGCGTCGCCATCGCCGCGTCGAAGCCCTCGACCGGCACCGTCTCGATGCCGCCCACCGGCGCCGGGCCGCCGGCATTGTTGAACAGGCAGTCGAGCCGCCCCCATTTGGAGACGCAGGCGTCGATCATCGCCTTCACGTCCTTCTCCTGCGTGGCGTCGGCCTTCACGAACACGCATCTGTCCTTGCCCAGCGCCGCCTCCAGCGAACGGCCCAGCTCCTCGCGGCGGCCGGTCGCCACCACCCTGGCGCCCTCGGCCACGAAGATCTCGACGGTGCGCCGCCCGATGCCGCTGGTCGCGCCGGTGACGATGGTGATCTTGCCGTCGAGCTTGCCCATATCCACTCCTTCGGGGATGCCTCCCCTTTTTCCGGCCGGGATGATACACCACCGGCTTCGAGGAGAGGCAAATGACGGTTCTGGGCGTTCTGGGCGGCAGCGGCGTGTACGACATTGCGGGCATCGAGAATGCCCGGTGGAAGCGCGTGGCGTCGCCCTACGGCGAGACCTCCGACGAGTTCCTGTTCGGCGTGCTCGACGGGCTCGACGTCGTGTTCGTGCCGCGCCACGGCCGCGGCCATGTCCACTCGCCCTCGTCGATCAACTACCGCGCCAACATCGACGCGCTGAAGCGCTCGGGCGTGACCGACATCCTCTCGGTTTCGGCCTGCGGGTCGCTGCGCGAGGATCTGCCGCCCGGCCATTTCGTGGTCGTCGACCAGTTCATCGACCGCACCTTCGCGCGCGAGAAGAGCTTCTTCGGCGAAGGACTGGTGGCGCACGTCTCGATGGCCCATCCGACCTGCAACCGCCTGGCCCATGCCGTGCACGACTGCGCGCGCGAAGCCGGCTTCCCGATCAAGTTCGGCGGCACGTATCTCGCCATGGAAGGCCCGCAATTCTCGAGCCTCGCCGAATCCAACCTTTACCGTTCCTGGGGCTGCGACGTGATCGGCATGACCAACATGCCGGAGGCCAAGCTCGCCCGCGAGGCGGAGATTTGCTACGTGACCGTCGCCATGGTCACCGACTTCGACTGCTGGCATCCCGATCACGGCCACGTCCAGGTCGCCGACATCGTCCGCGTGCTGACCGAGAATGCCCAGAAGGCCAAGACGCTGGTCGGCATGATCGCGCCGCGGCTGAAGGACGAGCGCCCCACCCCCTGCCCGTCGGGCTGCGACCGCGCGCTCGACAGCGCGCTCATCACCGCGCCGGGCGCGCGCTCGGCCGCGCTGACCAGGAAGCTCGACGCCGTCGCCGGGCGCGTGCTGAAGCAGTGACCGAACCCGTCCATACGGGAGGATGCGTCTGCGGCGCCGTGCGCTTCGCGGCCACCGGCACGCCGGCGCGCGTCACGATCTGCCACTGCCTGTGGTGCCAGCGCCGCACCGGCACCGCCTTCGGCACCGAGGTCGTGTTCGACGACGCGCAGGTGGCGATGGCGTCGCCGGAGCTCGCGCACTATCGCCACGTCTCCGACGAGTCGGGCCGATGGCTCGAGGTCGCCTTCTGCCGCCGCTGCGGCACGAACCTCGGCTTCACGCTCGAGGCGCGGCCGGGCATCCGGACACTGCCCGCCGGCGCCTTCGACGATTCCTCCTGGATCCGCTCGGACGCCCTGAAGATCCGCCACGTCTATCTCCGCTCGCGCCGCGACTGGTCCGAGCTCTCTCCCGCCGTCGAACAATATGAGCAGCACTTCAACCCCCAATAGCCCGGCCGAGCGGCGCCGCCTGCGCGACGCCTGCACCGGCTTCGCCCGCGACGCCGCGCGCGAGATCATGCGCATCTACGCGGGCGATCACGGCGCGCGCACCAAGACCGACCGCTCGCCGGTGACCGACGCCGATCACGCCGCCGAGCTGATCATCGTCAAGGGCTTGCGCGCGCTGACGCCCGGGCTGGTCGTGGTCGCCGAGGAGGAGATGGCGGCCGGCCACGTACCCAAGCTCGACGGCAATCCGTTCTGGCTGGTCGATCCGCTCGACGGCACCAAGGAATTCATCAAGAGGAACGGCGAGTTCACCGTGAACATCGCCCTGATCGAGAACCGCAAGCCCACGCTCGGCATCGTGCTGGCGCCCGCGACCGGCGTGCTGTGGCGCGGCGCGGCGGGCGTCGGCGCGGACCGCAGCGAGAACGGCGGGCCGTTCGAGGCCATCGCCGTGCGCCGCGCGCCGCCCGAGGGCCTCACGGCGTTCGCCAGCCGCAGCACCGCGATCTACAGCGACCTCGACATCTGGTTCCGCAACGAAGGCCTCACCGTCGCCGAGCGCAGGCAGGCGGGCTCGTCGCTGAAGTTCTGCCTGATCGCCGCGGGCGAAGCCGACATCTATCCGCGCTTCGGCCCGACCTGCGAGTGGGATACCGCCGCCGGCCAGGGCGTGCTCGAGGCCGCCGGCGGCGAGATCGTGACGACCGACGGCAAGCCGCTGGCCTACGGCAAGGAGGGCTTCCGCAATCCTCATTTCATCGCCCGCACGCCGGACGCACGATGAGCATCGTCGAGGCGTCGGCCGAGAGCGTCACCGAGGCCGCGCGCCTGCTCCGGGACGGCAGGCTCGTCGCCTTCCCGACCGAGACGGTCTACGGCCTGGGCGGCGACGCCACCGACGAGCACGCGGTCGCCGCCATCTTCGCGGCCAAGGGCCGGCCGCAGTTCAATCCGCTGATCAGCCACGTGCTGGGCCCGGGCGAAGCGCGCGCCTTCGTCGAGTGGAACGACACTGCCGACCGTCTTGCCCAACGTTTCTGGCCCGGCCCTCTCACCTTCGTGCTGCCGCGCACCAAGGGCTCGGCGATCGCGCTGCTGACCACGGCCGGCCTCGACACGGTGGCGATCCGCGCGCCCTCGCATCCGGTGGCCCAAGCGCTGATCCGCGCCGCCGGCCGGCCGATCGCGGCGCCCTCGGCCAACCGCAGCGGCGCCGTCAGCCCCACCGAGGCCGCGCATGTCCACGAGTCGCTGGGCGACCGCGTGCCGTTGATCCTCGACGGCGGCCCCTGCCTGGTCGGCGTCGAATCGACCGTGCTCGACCTGTCGGGCAACCGCGCCACCTTGCTGCGGCCGGGCGGCGCCACGCGCGAGGCGATCGAGGCGGTGATCGGACCGATCTCGGTGAGCGACGCCCTGCCGGCCGGCGACAGCGCGCGCAAGTCGCCGGGCCAGCTCGCCAGCCACTACGCCCCTTCCCGGCCGGTGCGCCTCGACGCCACCTTCGTCGGCGCCGACGAGGGCCTGCTGGCCTTCGGCCCGCATCCGCTGCCGGGAGCGATGCTGACCTACAATCTCAGCCCGACCGGCGACCTCGGCGAGGCCGCGGCCAATCTCTTCGCCCGGATGCGGGCGCTCGACCGGCCGGGCATCGGCCGCATCGCGGTCATGCCCATTCCCGAAACGGGCCTCGGCCTTGCGATCAACGACCGCCTGCGCCGCGCCGCGGCGGATGACCCGACGCGCCCGCACGGCTAAAGTCGGGCCCTCAACGAGGAAACCATGCCCGACACCATCATCGCCCCGACCATCCCGACCACACCGGTGACGCCCGCCATCCTGGAGGCGCTGCGCGCCATCGTGGGTGACAAGGGCCTGATCGAGAGCGCCCAGGACAAGGAACCGTTCGTCACCGACTGGCGCCGCACCCGCTCGGGCAACGCCGCCGTCGTGGTGCGGCCCGCCTCGGTCGAGGAGACCTCCCAGGTCGTGAAGCTCTGCTACGACAACGGCATCGCGATCGTGCCGCAGGCCGGCAACACCGGCCTGATGGGCGGCGCCACGCCGTGGCCCGCGCACCAGGGCATCGTCCTGTCGGTCGGCCGCATGAACAAGGTGCTGAGCGTCGATCCGGTCGGTTACTCGATGACCGTCGAGTCGGGCTGCGTGCTCCAGACCCTCCAGGAGACGGCGGCCAGCCACGACCGCTTCTTCCCGCTCAGCCTCGGCGCGCAGGGCTCGTGCCAGATCGGCGGCAACCTGTCGACCAACGCCGGCGGCGTGCAGGTGCTGCGCTACGGCAACGCGCGCAACCTCGTGATGGGCCTCGAGGTCGTGCTGCCCAACGGCGACATCTGGAACGGCCTGCGCTCGCTCAAGAAGGACAATACCGGCTACGACCTCAAGCACCTGTTCATGGGCGCCGAGGGCACGCTCGGCATCATCACCAAGGCGGTGCTGAAGCTGTGGCCGGCGTCGAAGGACGTGGCCGTCGCCTGGCTGGCGGTGCGCGACCCGCAGGCCGCGATCGAGATCCTGTCCGAGGCGCATTCGGCGTCGGAGGACAATGTCGAATCCTGCGAGATGATGAGCCGCAACGCCACCGACATGGTGCTGCGCCACGTGCCGGGCACGCAGGACCCGCTGAAGGCCGACACCAACTGGTTCCTGCTGATGCAGTGGTCCTCGTCGCGGCCCCGCAGCGAGGGCGCCGAGGGCATGTCCGAGAAGATGGAGCAGTTCCTCGGCGAGCAGATCGAGGCCGGCCGCGTGCTCGACGCGGTGATCGCCCAGAGCGAGGCGCAGGCGCGCAACATGTGGAAGATCCGCGAGGGCGTCGCCGAGGCCGGCCGCGCCGAGGGCCCGGGCCTCAGCTACGACATCTCCGTCTCGGTCTCGAAGATCCCCGAATTCATCGACAAGGGCATCAAGGCGGCACTCGCCATCCTGCCCGGCCTGCGGCCGCATCCGCTCGGCCATATCGGCGACGGCAACGTGCATTTCGGCTTCAGCGCGCCGGTCGGCATGGACCGGCCGACGCTCCAGCAGTACGCGCCGGCGGTGACGCGCGCGGTCAACGACCTCATCACCTCGATGGCGGGATCGATCTCGGCCGAGCACGGCATCGGCATCGAGAAGCTCGACGAGCTCCAGCATTACCGCTCCAAGATCGAGCTCGACACGATGCGCACCATCAAGCGCGCGCTCGATCCCAAGAACATCATGAACCCCGGCAAGGTGCTGCGGCTTGTGTAAGGGTACAGGGGCATGAGCGACTTCGTCGGCAAGCTGCGCGCCATCGTCGGCGACAAGGGACTGATCCTCGACGACAAGGACAAGCATCCCTTCCTCACCGACTGGCGCGAGAACTATCTCGGCAAGGCGCTGGCGATCGTGCGGCCGGCGACCACCGAGGAAGTGGCTGCCGTCGTCAAGCTCTGCGTCGCCGACAAGGTCGCGATCGTGCCGCAGGGCGGCAACACCGGCATGTCGGGCGGCGCGACGCCGCAGGAGGACGGCCGCGAGATCGTTCTGTCGCTCACGCGCATGAACCGCATCCTCGAGATCGACAAGGTCGGCTACACCATGACCGTCGAGGCGGGCGTGGTGCTGAAGACCATCCAGGAGGCCGCCTCCGAGGCCGACCGGCTGTTTCCGCTCAGCCTCGGCGCCGAGGGCAGCTGCACGATCGGCGGCAACCTCTCGACCAATGCCGGCGGCGTGCAGGTGCTGCACTACGGCAACGCCCGCAACCTCGTGCTCGGCCTCGAGGTCGTCCAGGCCGACGGCTCGATCTGGAACGGCCTGCGCGCGCTCAAGAAGGACAATACCGGCTACGACCTGCGCGACCTCTATCTCGGCGCCGAGGGCACACTCGGCATCATCACCAAGGCGATCCTGAAGCTGTGGCCCAAGCCCAAGGACCACGCGACCTCGTGGTCGGCGGTGCCCTCGCCGCAGGCCGCGGTCGAGCTGCTGAGCGGCGCCTACGCGGCGTCGGAAGACAACGTCACCTCCTGCGAGCTGATGGGCCGGCAGGGCATCGACCTCGTGCTGCATCACATCGCGGGCACCGCCGATCCGCTGGCCGACAAGCACGAGTGGTACGTGCTGATGGAGTGGGCGTCGGCGCGGCCGGCGCAGGAAGGCGGCAATCAACTCAATCTCCGCGACAAGATGGAGGCCTATCTCGGCGACGCCATGGAGAAGGGCCTCGTGCTCGATGCCGTGGTCGCCCAGACCGAAGCGCAGTCGAAGGCGCTGTGGGCCCTGCGCGAGAACCACACCGAGGCCTCCAAGAAGGAAGGCCCTTCGATCAAGCACGACATCTCCGTGGCCGTGAGCAAGATCCCCGACTTCGCGCGCGAGGGGCTCGCGGCGATGACGAAGGCACTGCCCGGCTGCCGGCCGCTGGTGTTCGGCCATGTCGGCGACGGCAATCTCCACTTCAACTGCCAGGCGCCGGCCGGCTGGACCAAGCCGCAGTTCATGGAGCACGGCGAGGCGATCAGCGGCGCGATCTACGACCTCGTGACGGCCTATGGCGGCTCGATCTCGGCCGAGCACGGCATCGGC
>JAFEFH010000166.1 GCA_018240695.1 Pseudomonadota bacterium
GTTTCGGCGTGTTGCCGCAGGCGGCGAGGCCGAGCAGCACGTAACCGACGTTGCCGATCGACGAGTAGGCCATCAGGCGCTTGATGTTGGGCTGGCGGAGAGCGGCGAAGGCGCCGAGCGCCATCGACAGGATCGAGGCCAACACGATGATCTGCTGCCACTGCACCAGCAGCGGACGGAACGGGCCCATCAGGACCGAGACGGTCAGAGAGATGGCCGCGATCTTGGGCGCCACGGCGAACAGCGCCGTCACCGGCGTCGGCGCGCCCTCGTAGACGTCCGGCGTCCACATGTGGAACGGCACGGCCGAGATCTTGAAGGCGAGGCCCGCGACCACGAACACCAGGCCGACGGTGGCGCCGATCTCGGCGCCCTTCCCTTCGAGCAGCGCCTTGGAGATCTGCACGAACGCCGTGCCGCCGCAGTAGCCGTAGATCAGCGAGGCGCCGAACAGCAGCATGCCGGAGGCGACCGAACCCAGAACGAAGTACTTGAGGCCCGCTTCGGTCGAACGGATCGAATCGCGGTGGAAGGCGGCCACCACGTAGAGCGCCAGCGACTGAAGCTCGAGGCCGACGTAGAGCGCCATCAGGTCGTTGGCCGAGATCATCAGCATCATGCCGAGCGTGGCCAGTGAGACCAGGATCGGATACTCGAAGCGCCACGCCCTGACGCGCTCGAAATAGGCGCGCGACATCAGGACGGAGATCGCCGCACCTACCAGCACCAGAGCCTTCATGGTCGTGGTGAGCCGGTCGACGACGAACAGCGAGGCGAAGGCCGTGCCCTCGCGATACGGCGCGAACAGCAGCACCGCCGTGATCAGCAACGCGACCGAGGTCGCCACCGAGATGAAGGCGGTCGCCACCTCGCCGCGCAGCACGCCGTAGAGCAGCAGGAGCGCGGTCGCCGCGGCGAGGAAGATTTCCGGCCGGGCCAGTGTCCAGGATTCGAGACCGATGGGCATGTTCGTCACTCTCCGCCGCTTACCGCAGGGCCGCGGTGTGGGCGAGCTTGATCGCCGCGTTGTAGTCGCCGATCAGCTTGTCGACGGACGGCGCGATGGGATCGAGGAAGGAATTGGGATAGACGCCCATCCAGATCGTGATCAGCACGAGCGGCAGGAACACCGCGATCTCGCGGCGGTTCATGTCGAGCATGCCCTTCAGCGTGTCCTTGGTGAGCTCGCCGAACACGATCTTGCGATAGAGCCAGAGCGCGTAGGCCGCGCCCAGGATCAGGCCGGTCGCCGCCAGGAACGCCACCCAGGTGTTCGCCTTGAAGGCGCCGATCAGCACCAGGAACTCGCCGATGAAGCCCGACAGGCCCGGCAGGCCGACGCTGGCCAGGGTGAAGAACAGGAAGGTGAAGGCGTAGCGCGGCATGCGATGGACGAGGCCGCCATAGGCCGCGATCTCGCGCGTGTGCAGGCGGTCGTAGACCACGCCGACGCAGAGGAACAGCGCGGCCGAGACGATGCCGTGGCTCAGCATCTGGAAGATCGAGCCTTCGACACCCTGCGTGTTCATGACGAAGATGCCGATCGTCACGAAGCCCATATGGGCGACCGACGAATAGGCGATCAGCTTCTTCATGTCCTCCTGCACCAGCGCGACCAGCGAGGTGTAGATGACGGCGACACACGACAGGCCGAACACCAGCGGCGCGAAATACTGCGTGGCCTCGGGCATCAGCGGCACGGTGAAGCGGATGAAGCCGTACCCGCCCATCTTCAGCAGCACGCCTGCCAGGATGACCGAGCCCGCCGTCGGCGCCTCGACGTGCGCGTCGGGAAGCCAGGTGTGGACCGGCCACATCGGCACCTTGACCGCGAACGAGGCGAAGAACGCCAGCCACAGCCAGAACTGCCACTGGAACGGCAGCTGGAGCTTCTCCATCGCCGTCGGCAGGTCCGTGGTGCCGACCTGCCAGTAGATAGCGATGATCGCCAGAAGCATCAGCACCGAGCCGAGCAGCGTATAGAGGAAGAACTTGAACGCCGCGTAGACGCGCCGCTTGCCGCCCCACACGCCGATGATCAGGAACATCGGGATCAGCACGCCTTCGAAGAAGACGTAGAACAACGCGAGGTCGAGCGCGCAGAACATGCCGACCATGAAGGTCTCGAGCACGAGGAACGCGATCATGTATTCCTTGACGCGCACCTGGATCGATTCCCAGCTGGCCAGGATGCAGATCGGCGTCAGCAGGGTCGACAGCAGCACGAAGAACAGCGAGATGCCGTCGATGCCGACATGGTAGCCGATCTTGAGCGCCGGCACCCAGGCGAGGTTCTCCTCGAACTGGAACGAGGCCTTGGTCGGATCGAAGCGCGCCCAGAGGACCAGCGAGATCGCGAAGGTCACCAGCGAAGTGATCAGCGCGGCGCTGCGGCAGTTGCGGTCGACGGCCTCCTTCGGGCCGCTGACGACCAGGCAGAACAGCGCGCCCACCAGAGGCAGGAAGGTGACGAGGGAAAGGATAGGCCAGCTCGACATCGGACCCTTACCTCACCATCACGACAAAGTAGGTCACGAGTGCGGCCACGCCGAGCAGCATCATGAACGCGTACTGATAGAGATACCCGCTCTGGAAGCGGCTGAGCACGCCCGCCACGTCCTGCGCACGCGCGGCGACGTTGTCCGGGCCGAGCCCGTCGATCGTGGCGCCGTCGCCCTTCTTCCAGAACAGCCGGCCGATCGCCAGCGCCGGCTGGACGAACATCGCGTCGTACAGCTCGTCGAAGTACCACTTGTTGTAGAAGAACGTGTGCAGCGGCCGGAACATGGCGACCGTCTTCGCCGGCAGGTCGGGCCTGGCGACGTAGTAGACGTAGCTGAGCGCGATGCCCGCCACGCCCATCAACAGCGGCAGCAGGCCGGCCCAATGCGGGATCTGGTGCATGGCGTGCAGGATGTGCTCGGTCGCGTGGACGGCGATCGCGTGGCCCCAGAAGTGCTCCCAGCTCTCGCCGACGAACCACGGATAGGCCACGAAGCCCGCCAGCACCGCGCCGGTCGCCAGCACGTAGAGCGGGATCAGCATGACCAGCGGCGACTCGTGGGCATGGTCCCACGTGTGATGATCGCCGCGATACTTGCCGTAGAAGGTCATGAACATCAGGCGCGCCGAGTAGAACGCCGTCATGAAGGCGCCGGCGATGCCGAGCCAGTAGGCGATCTGGCCGACCGTCGAGTGCGCGGCGAAGGCGCCCTCGAGGATGGCGTCCTTGGAATGGAAGCCCGCGAAGCCGATGCCGTGGCCGAAGATCATCGGGATGCCGATGCCGGCCAACGCCAGCGTGCCGATCCACATCAGGATGAAGGTCTGCGGCGCCTTCTCCTTCACGCCGCCCATCTTGCGCATGTCCTGCTCGTGATGGAGGCAATGGATGACCGAGCCCGAGCCGAGGAACAGCAGCGCCTTGAAGAAGGCGTGCGTCATGAGATGGAACATGGCGGCCGAATAGGCGCCGACGCCCGCGGCGAAGAACATGTAGCCGAGCTGGCTGCAGGTCGAATAGGCAACCACCCGTTTAATATCGAACTGCGTGAGACCGATCGTGGCGGCGAAGAACGCCGTCGCCGCGCCCACCAGCGTCACGACCTGCGAGGCGGTCGGCGCCAGCTCGAACAGCGGCGACAGGCGGCAGACCATGAACACGCCGGCAGTCACCATCGTGGCGGCATGGATCAGCGCGGAGACCGGCGTCGGGCCTTCCATCGCATCCGGCAGCCAGGTGTGCAGGCCGAGCTGGGCCGACTTGCCCATCGCGCCCACGAACAGCAGCAGGCAGGCGCATTCGAGCGCCGGCACTTCCTTGCCGAGAAACACGAAGTGCATCGTCGACATGTCGTGCGCCTTCGCGAAGATCTCGTTGAAGGTCACGGAGCCGGTCAGCATCCACACGGCGAAGATGCCGAGCGCGAAGCCGAAGTCGCCGACGCGGTTGACGATGAAGGCCTTCATCGCCGCGGCATTGGCCGACGGCTTGTCGTACCAGAAGCCGATCAGCAGGTAGGACGCGAGACCCACGCCTTCCCAGCCGAAGAACAGCTGCACGAGGTTGTCGGCCGTCACCAGCATCAGCATGAAGAAGGTGAACAGGCTGAGATACGCCATGAAGCGCGGCACCGACGGATCCTCGGCCATGTAGCCGATCGAATAGACGTGGACCATCGAGGACACGCCGGTGACGACGATCAGCATGACGGCGGTCAGCGTGTCGACGCGCAGCGACCAGGCGACGTCGACGGTGCCCGAGTTGAACCACGAGAACAGGCGCACGACGATCAGCTTGCCGTCCTCGGGACCGAAGCCGATGCGCACGAAGACGAACACCGAGAGCGCCGCGGCGATCAGCAGGCCGGCGCAGGTCACGATCTGGGCCGGCCGGTCGCCGATCACCCGGCAGAACAGGCCCGCGATCGCGGCGGCGACCAGCGGCAGGAAGACGATGAGCTTGATGGCGAGATCCATGGTCGTTCCGGCCCCTAGCCCTTCATCGCGCTGATGTCTTCGACTTCGATGGTGCCGCGGTTGCGGAAATACACCACCAGGATGGCCAGCCCGATCGCCGCCTCCGCGGCGGCCACGGTCAGCACCAGCATTGCGAAGATCTGGCCCACGACGTTGCCCTGGTAGGCCGAGAAGGCGACCAAGTTGATGTTCACCGCCAGGAGCATCAGCTCGACGCACATCAGGATGACGATGACGTTCTTGCGGTTAACGAAGATGCCGAACACGCCGAAGGTGAACAGCACCGCCGAGACGAAGAGGTAGTGGCCGAGGCCGATGGTCCACATCACACGCCTCCCCGGCTCGGAACCTTGACGACCGAGATCGCGTCGGCCTTCGAGCGATAGAGCTGCTCGCCGACCTTCTGGCGGCGCACGCCCGGGCGGCTGCGCAGCGTCAGGACGATCGCCCCGATCATGGCGACCAGCAGCACGGCGCCGGCGACCTGGAAGAGATAGAAGTACTGGGTATAGAGCAGCTGGCCGATGGCCCGCGTGTTGTCGATGGTCGCCACGTGCGGGCCGGCCTTGTTGAAGGCCTCGACCGTCGGCGAGCGCGTGCCGATCACGCCCACGGCCCACAGCATCTCGACGATCAGCACGATGGCGATGGCCGTGCCCACCGGCAGGAACTCGCGGAAGCCCTCGCGGATTTTCGCGAGGTTGATGTCGAGCATCATGACGACGAACAGGAACAGCACCGCGACGGCGCCGACATAGACGATGACCAGGATCATCGCCACGAACTCCGCGCCGATCAGCACGAACAGCCCGGCCGCGTTGAAGAACGCCAGGATCAGGAACAGCACCGAATAGACCGGGTTGCGCGACACCACGACCATCGCGCCCGAGGCGATGGTCACCGCGGCGAACAGGTAGAAGGCGAGAGCCTGGAGCACCATTGTCTTGTCCTCTCCCCCTGCCCTAGCGGTAAGCCGCGTCGGCGTGGAGGTTGCCGGCGATCTCGCCTTCCCAGCGGTCGCCGTTCGCGAGCAACTTGTCCTTGTTGTACATCAGCTCTTCGCGCGTCTCGGTCGAGAACTCGAAGTTCGGGCCTTCGACGATCGCGTCGACCGGGCACGCCTCCTGGCAGAAGCCGCAGTAGATGCACTTCGTCATGTCGATGTCGTAGCGCGTCGTGCGGCGGCTGCCGTCGTCGCGCGGCTCGGCCTCGATCGTGATCGCCTGCGCCGGGCAGATCGCCTCGCACAGTTTGCACGCGATGCAGCGCTCCTCGCCGTTGGGATAACGGCGCAGCGCATGCTCGCCGCGGAAGCGCGGGCCGAGCGGTCCCTTCTCGTAGGGATAGTTCACCGTCACCTTGGGCTTGAACATGTACTTCAAGGTGAGCAGGAAACCCGACACGATCTCGGTGAGGAGGAACGAGCGGGCGACGCGGTCGAGAGAGGCCATGATGCGTTCCCTAACCCTTCGGGACCCAGCCGCCGAACTGGAGCACGGCGGCGGTGAGGACGACCCAGAACAGCGACACCGGCAGGAACACCTTCCAGCCCAGCCGCATCAGCTGGTCGTAGCGGTAGCGAGGCAGCGTTCCCTTGGTCCACGAGAACACGAACAGCAGGAACGCGATCTTGAGCGCGAACCACAGCACGCCCCAGCCCGCATGCGAGGGCAGGAACGGCAGCGGCGCCATCCAGCCGCCGAGGAAGAGCACGGAGCCCAGCGCCGACAGCAGGATCATGTTGGCGTATTCGCCGAGGAAGAACAGCGCGAACGGCATCGACGAGTATTCGGTCTGGAAGCCCTGCACCAGCTCGGCTTCCGACATCGGCAGGTCGAACGGCGTACGGTTCGTCTCGGCCAGCGCCGACACGAAGTAGATCACGAACATCGGCAGCAGCGGCAGGAAGTACCAGTGCCAGAAGCCGCCCGCCTGGGCGAGCACCACCTGGTTGAGGTTGAGCGAGCCGACGCACAGCAGGACGGTGATCAGCACGAAGCCGATCGAGACTTCGTACGACACCATCTGCGCGGCCGAGCGCAGCGCCCCCAGGAAGGCGTACTTCGAGTTCGAGGCCCAGCCCGCGATGATGACGCCGTAGACGCCGAGCGAGGAGATCGCGAAGAGATAGAGGATGCCGACATTGATGTTGGCGATCACCCAGCCGTCGCTGAACGGCACGACCGCCCAGGCGATCAGCGCGGTCAGGAAGGTGATGATCGGCGCGATCAGGAACAGGATGCCGTTGGCGCTCGAGGGGACGATCGTCTCCTTCAGCATCAGCTTCAGGCCGTCGGCGAACGGCTGGAGCAGGCCGAACGGCCCCACGACGTTGGGACCGCGGCGGAGCTGGATCGAGCCCCACACCTTGCGGTCGACATAGGTCATGTAGGCGACGGCGACGAGCAGCGGCACGGTGACGGCGAGACACTGCAACAGGATGACGATGCCCTGGCCCAGCCAGTGGTGCTGCAGGAAGTCGAGAACGACGTCGTACATGCCCTACTCCGCCGCCATGAGCTGCTGACGCGAGGCCATGCATTCCGCCATCGTCTTGGACGCGCGGCTGATCGGGTCGGTCATGTAGAAGTTGGCGATCGGCGAGACGAACGGCGCATCGGCCGCCGCGCCGGCGGTGCCGAACGCGCCCCAGGCGCCCGGCGCCTGCTGGTCGAGGGCGGCGAAGCTCTTGTTCACGGCGACGAGGCGCGCGCGCACCTGGTCGAGCGTGTCGTATGGCAGCGCCTTGCCGAGGCGCTCGGAGAGCGCGCGCAGGATCGCCCAGTCCTCGCGGGCGTCGCCCGGCGGATAGGCCGCGCGCTGCCCCTGCTGAACGCGGCCCTCGGTGTTCACGTAGGTGCCGGGCTTTTCGGTGTAGGCGGCGCCCGGCAGGATCACGTCGGCGCGATTGGCGCCGGCATCGCCGTGATGGCCCTGATAGATCACGAAGGCCTTGCCGAGCTTCGACATGTCGATCTCGTCGGCGGCCAGCAGATAGACGACCTCGATCTCCTTCGACGCGGCGCCGGCCAGGATGCCGGCGACGTCGCGGCCGCCCTCGCCCGGCACCAGGCCGAGATCGAGACCGCCGACGCGGCTCGCCGCGGTGTGCAGCACGGCGAAGCCGTTCCAGTCGTCGCGCACGGTGGCGAGGCTGCGCGCCAGCGCGAGCACGGCGGCGCCGTCCTCGCGCGACAGTGCGCCCATGCCGACGATGACCAAGGGGTTCTTCGCGGCCTTGAACTTCTCGGCGAAGGAATGCTTGCCGTCGGCGAGCTCCTTCAGCGTCGCGGCGCCGGCGCCGAGGCGCTCGACCGGATAAGTGAGATCGACGGCCGGACCGACGCTGGCGATGGCGCAGCGGCCCGACAGGTAGCGCTTGCGGATGCGCGCGTTCAGGACCGGCGATTCCCAGCGCGGGTTGGTGCCGACCAGCAGGATCGCGTCCGCCTGGTCGATGCCCTTCACGCCGGCATTGAAGATGTACGAGCCGCGCAGGCCCGCTTCGAGCTTCGCGCCGTCCTGGCGGCAGTCGACGTTCGGCGAGCCGAGGCCGGCCATCAGGTCCTTGAGCGCGACCATCGATTCTGCGTCGCACTGGTCGCCCACGATGGCGGCGACCTTCTTGCCGTCGAGCGGCTTCAGCCGGGCGGCGATCGCGGCGAAGGCGTCGTCCCACGTCGCGGGCACGAGCTTGCCCTTCACGCGGACATACGGACGGTCGAGGCGCTGGTGGCGCAGACCGTCGACGGCGTGCCGCGACTTGTCCGAGATCCACTCCTCGTTCACGTCGTCGTTCAGGCGCGGCAGCACGCGCATCACCTGGCCGCCGCGCGTGTCGACGCGGATGTTGGCGCCCAGCGCATCGAACACGTCGACCGACTCTGTCTTGCGCATCTCCCACGAGCGCGCCTCGAAGGCGTAAGGCTTGGCCGTCAGCGCGCCGACCGGGCAGAGATCGACCAGGTTGCCGGAGAGTTCGCTCTGAAGTGTGCTCTCGACATAGGTCGTGACCTCCATGCTCTCGCCGCGACCCGTCGCTCCCAGCTGCTCCACGCCTGCCACTTCAGTGGCGAAACGAATGCAGCGCGTGCAGTGGATGCAGCGGTTCATCGAGGTCTTGACCAGCGGCCCCAGCTCCTTGTCGGGCACCGCGCGCTTGTTCTCGTGATAGCGGCTGCGGTCGAAACCGTAGGCCATCGCCTGGTCCTGCAAATCGCACTCGCCGCCCTGGTCGCAGATCGGGCAGTCGAGCGGATGGTTGATCAGCAGGAATTCCATCACGCCGTTGCGGGCCTTCTGGACCATCGGCGTGGTCGTGAAGATCTCCTGCTTGTCGGCGACGGGCAGCGCGCAGCTCGCCTGCGGCTTCGGCGGCCCCGGCTTCACCTCGACCAGGCACATGCGGCAGTTGCCGGCGATGGACAGGCGGTCGTGATAGCAGAAGCGCGGCACCTCGATGCCGGCCATCTCGCAGGCTTGCAGGATGGTGATGCCGGCCGGCACCTCCATCTCATTACCGTCGATCTTGATCGTGGGCATCGTCTGCTCCCCGCCCCTACTCTGCCGCCAGCTTTTCGGTGCGCGCGCGGATGCGGCGCTCCATCTCGGGGCGGAAATGCTTGATCAGGCCCTGGATCGGCCAGGCCGCCGCATCGCCCAGCGCGCAGATCGTGTGACCCTCGACCTGCTTGGTGACGTCCTGGAGCACATCGATCTCCTCGATGCGCGCATTGCCCGTCACCATGCGTTCCATCACGCGCCACATCCAGCCGGTGCCCTCGCGGCACGGCGTGCACTGGCCGCAGCTCTCGTGCTTGTAGAAATACGACAGCCGCGCGATCGCTCTCACGACATCGGTCGACTTGTCCATGACGATGACCGCCGCCGTGCCGAGGCCGGAGCCCACGTTCTTCAGCGAGTCGAAATCCATCAGCATCGTGTCGCAGACGTCCTTCGGGATCAGCGGCACCGAAGCCCCGCCCGGGATGATCGCCAGGAGATTGTCCCAGCCGCCGCGTACGCCGCCGGCATGCTTCTCGATGAGCTCCTTGAGAGGAATGCCCATCTCCTCTTCGACGTTGCACGGCTTGTTCACGTGGCCGGAGATGCAGAACAGCTTGGTGCCGGTGTTGTTCGGCCGGCCGATGCCGCCGAACCACGCGGCGCCGCGGCGCAGGATGGTCGGCGCCACGGCGATCGACTCGACGTTGTTCACGGTCGACGGGCAACCGTACAGACCCGCACCCGCCGGGAACGGCGGCTTGAGGCGCGGCATGCCCTTCTTGCCCTCGAGGCTCTCGAGCAGCGCGGTTTCCTCGCCGCAGATATAGGCGCCGGCGCCGCGATGGACGTAGACCTCGAACGCCCAGCCCGAGCCGCAGGCATTGTCGCCCAGCAGGCCGGCCTCACGCGCTTCCTTGACCGCCGCGATCAGCGTCTGCGCCTCGTTGTAGAACTCGCCGCGCACGTAGATGTAGGCGGCGTGCGCCTTCATCGAGAAGCCCGCGATCAGGCAGCCTTCGATCAGCAGGTGCGGATCGTGGCGCAGGATGTCGCGATCCTTGCAGGTGCCGGGCTCCGACTCGTCGGCGTTGACGACGAGGTAGTGCGGACGATCCTTCACTTCCTTCGGCATGAAGGACCACTTCATGCCCGTGGGGAAGCCGGCGCCGCCGCGGCCGCGCAGGCCGGACTT
>JAFEFH010000167.1 GCA_018240695.1 Pseudomonadota bacterium
TGCTCAATGTCGCCGCCGAAGCGGTCGTCGAGGACGTGGGCTGCGCCGCGGCCGGCCGCATCTTCGCGCGCCTCGCCCAGCTGCTCGAGCGCGGCCAGCAGCCGCCGATGAGCGGTGCCGTCTCGCTCACCGGTTTCGACGCCTAGCTAAATCTCGATCCGGCTGCCCAGCTCGACCACGCGGTTGGCGGGCAGCTGGAAGAAGTCGCCAGCGCTCGACGCCACGCGCGCCAGGACGATGAACAGCTTCTCCTGCCAGCGCGGCAGCAGCGGCCGGCTCGACTCGATGAAGCTGTTGCGGCCCACGAAGTAGGAGGTCCGCATCGGGTCGAACGGCACGCCGCGGTCGGCGAGCGGCGCGAGATCGCGCGGCACGTCGGGCTGCTCCATGAAGCCGTAGTTCAGCACCACGTGATGCACGCCCTTGCCGAGATGGCGCACCACGGCGCGCGCATTGGGCGGCACGTAGGGTTCGTCCGGCACCTGCACCGTCAGCAGCACGACCTGCTCGTGCAGCACCTCGTTGTGCTTGAGGTTGTGCAGCAGGCAACTCGGCGCGTTGCCGGCGAAGGCCGTGAGATAGACCGCAGTGCCCTGCGGGCGATGCACGCGGCCAGGGCCGATGCTGTCCAGCAGCAGCTCCATCGGCAGCGCACCGTCCTTCTCGCGCGCGGCGACGGCCATGCGACCCTTCCACCACGTCCACATGGCGGCGAAGATCGCGATGGCGAGCGCCAGTGGCACCCAGCCGCCTTGCAGGAACTTCACCATGTTGGCCGACATGAAGGTGGCGTCGACGATGGCGAAGGCGCCCAGCACCAGGATCGAGCGCAGCCAGCCCCATTTCCAGACGCGCACCGCGACCGCGAACACCAGTACGGTGGTGACCAGCATCGTGCCGGTGACGGCGATGCCGTAGGCGGCGGCGAGGTTGGTCGACGACTTGAACGCCAACACCAGCGCCACCACGCCGACTAGCTGCATCCAGTTGATCGCCGGCACGTAGACCTGGCCGTGCGCATCGGCCGAGGTGTGGGTGATGCGGACGCGCGGGCTGAGGCCGAGCAGGGCGGCCTGCTGCGCCATCGAGAAGGCGCCGGAGATCGTGGCCTGCGAGGCGATCACCGTCGCCGCGGTGGCGAGGCCAACCAGCGGGTAGAGCGCCCAGGCCGGCGCGAGCTGGAAGAACGGATTGTCGAGCGTCGTGGGATCGGCCAGCAGCAGCGCGCCCTGGCCGTAGTAGTTCGCGAGCAGCGCGGGCAGCACGAGCGCGAGCCAGGCGAAGCGGATGGGCTTGGCGCCGAAATGGCCCATGTCGGCGTAGAGCGCTTCGGCACCGGTGACGGCCAGCGTGACGGCGCCCAATGCCACGAAGGCGGCCACCCGGTGACGCAACGCGAAGTCGATCGCGTGCAGGGGCGAGAACGCGGCCAGTACCGCCGGCGCCTCGACGATCTGGCCGAGGCCCAGCACGAACAGGACCGCGAACCACAGCAGCATCATCGGCCCGAACCAGCGGCCGATGCCGGCGGTGCCGTGGCGCTGGACGGCGAACAGGCCGATCAGCACGCCGATCGCCAGCGGCAGCACGAACGGCTCGAAGGCCGGCGTCGCGGTGTTGAGGCCCTCGACGGCGCTCAGCACCGAGATGGCGGGCGTGAGCAGGCAGTCGCCGTAGAACAGCGCCGCGCCGGCCATGCCGAGCATCAGGTAGAAGCGTCGCCGCCGCTCGGGGATCTCGGCGCGTCGCGAGACCAGCGCCATCAGCGCGAGCACGCCGCCCTCGCCGCGATTGTCGGCGCGCATGACGACCAGCACGTACTTCAGCGTCACGATGACGATCAGCGCCCAGGTGATCAGCGACAGGATGCCGAGCACGTCCTCGTGCACCGGCTTCAGGCCGGTGAACTCGCTGAAGCATTCCTTGACCGTGTAGAGCGGGCTGGTGCCGATGTCGCCGAACACCACACCCAATGCGGCGAGTGTGAGGCGGGTGGTGCGCTTGCGATGCGCACGGGGAGCAACTGCATTGTCGGACATCTGGATGGCCATGCCTTCCTCTCGAGGCGCGGCGGGATGGTCCTGCGCGCTGGTCCGGTCAAATGCTTTTCTTGCTGTTTATTTTCAACCGCCAACCGACAAAAGCCAATGGACGATCGCATATTCATATGCCGTTCCTATACGGATCCGTGGCATGTCACATGGATTCCGAATGCATTCGGACTGACGCTCCCACACATGAAACCATTGTCCTTGGCGCCTTTGATCCGGTTGGTTCTGCCGTTCGCCGAGGCGGCAGTCGTCACCTTGCTTGCTGCACTCGGCGGCCGCGTCATCGCCGATCATTTCGACGTGCCCAACGTTTCTCTGGTCTTCCTCATTCCCGTCCTGGCGGCGGCGGTGCGCCATGGCTTCGCGGCGTCGCTGTGCGCCGCAACGCTTTCCGTCCTGTCTTTCGACTATTTCTTTCTGCCTCCGCTTTATCGCCTGACCATCTCGGATCCCGCCGATGTGACGGCGCTCTTCTTCCTGGTGATCGTCGCCTTGGTCACCAGTGCCTTGGCCGCACGGGCCCATGCCGAGGCGCTCGCGGCAGCCCGACGAGCGCGCACGCTCTCGACGCTGCACGATCTCAGCAACGCCATCGCCGGCGTGCTCGATCTCGATGCGTTGCTGGATGCTGCGGGGCGTCGCATGGCGCAGGCGCTCAACGCCGAGGTCGTTTTCCTGATGCCCGACAACGGCGCATTGGCTGCGCGCGCCGCCATTCCTTCCGGCGTTCGCCTCGAGCCCGCGGACCTGGCCGCCGCGCAGCGGTCCTGGACCTATGGCGGGCGCGCGGGCGGGGTCAACGATCCGACGACGCCGTCGCGCCGCTGGTTCGTTCCCATGCATACCGGCCGCTCGGACGTAGGCGTGGTGGGGGTGTTGTTGACCGAAGCGCCGGACGGCCTTTCGGCGCCGGATCGCGATCTGTTCCAGGCGATGGCGAGCCAGGTGGCGGTCGCCATCGAGCGTGTGGCGCTGGCCACCGACATCGACAAGGCCCGTCTCGGCGCCGAGCGCGAACGGCTGCGCTCGGCGATGCTCACTTCGGTGTCGCACGACCTGCGCACGCCGCTCGCGTCGATCGTCGGCGTACTGTCGAGCCTGCGCAGTCATCGCGATCGCTACGACGACGCTGCCCGCCAAGAACTGCTGACGACGGCCCTCGGCGAGGCGGAGCGGCTCGACCGGTTTGTCGGAAACCTGCTCGACATGACACGGCTCGACGCGGGCGTGATCGTGCCCCACCGCGAATCCGTCGACGTCGGTGACCTCGTCTCGACGACGCTTCGTCGCGCGGCGCCCTTGGTGCGCGGCCGCGTGGTCTCCAGCGCCGTTGCGCCCGACCTGCCCATGCTGCACATCGACTTCGTGCTGGCCGAGCAGATGCTGTTCAACTTGCTGGACAATGCGGTGAAATATTCGCCTGCGGACGGGCTCATTGAAGTCGAGGCGCGTTCCGTCGGTGACCGGATCGAGATCGTCGTGCGCGACGAGGGTGGCGGCATCGCGCCGGCTGCGCTCGAACGATTGTTCGACAAGTTCTATCGCGCCGACGAGGGCGACCGGCGACGGGCCGGCACCGGCCTGGGGCTCGCCATCGCCAAGGGCTTCGTCGAGGTCGAAGGCGGGTCGATCATGGCGCGTAACCGGACGGATCGCGGCGGGGCGGAGTTCATCGTGAGCTATCGGACGGCACCATGACCGGCGACGCGGCCATCATCCTGATCGTCGAGGACGAGCCGCCGATCCGCCGGCTGCTGCGCACGACGCTGGGCGCGCACGACTATCGCGTGCTCGAGGCCTCGACGGGCGCGGAGGCGTTGGCGGCGCTGCGGCATCATCGCCCCGACCTCGTCCTGCTCGACCTCGGCTTGCCCGACATCGACGGGCTCGCGCTGATCGGACAGATCCGCGCCGTTGGCCCCGTGCCGATCGTCGTGTTGTCGAGTCGCGGCGACGAGACGGCGAAGGTGACGGCGCTCGACTCCGGTGCCGACGACTACGTCACCAAGCCCTTCGGCGCCGACGAGCTGCTGGCGCGGCTGCGCGTGGCGTTGCGCCATCGCCTGCAGGAGCAGGGCGCCGAGCGCCTCTTCACCAGCGACGATCTCAGCGTCGATCTCGTGCGCCGGCTGGTGCGGCGCGGACCTGAGGACGTGAAGCTCTCGCCCAAGGAATACGACATCCTGGAGCAACTCGTGATCCACGCCGGCAAGGTGCTGACCCACAAGCATCTGCTGCGCGAGGTCTGGCGCAACGAGACCGTCGATCCGCAATATCTGCGGGTCTATGTCCGCCAGCTGCGGCAGAAGGTCGAAGCCGATCCGTCCGCCCCGCGACACGTTCTGACCGAGCCCGGAATCGGCTACCGGCTGGTCTGAGGGGGCGCTACGCTGTTCCTCATTCCGGGGAGGAACGAGACATGGCCGAGAGCGAGAACTACAAGAAGGGCACCGAAGTCCGTCGCAAGCTGATGGGCGCGGCCCATGCCGACAAGATGAATGCGACGGTCTACGACGACCCGATCATGCAGAAATTCGGCGACTACGCCCGCGAGGCGGTGTTCGGCATGCTGTGGACCCGCCCCGGCCTCGACATGAAGACGCGGGCGCTGATCTGCGTGATCTCCGACACCGCCCAGGCGCGCTGGCCGGAGCTCGCGATCCATTTGCGCATGGCGCGCAACCAGGGCTGGACTGAGGATGAATTGGCGGAGGCGCTGATGCATCTCTGCGGCTATATCGGTCTGCCGGCGGTGCGCGAGGCGTTGCTCACGGCCAAGGAAGTGTTCCACGAGATGCGAAATGAGAAATAGCATGGTTCTGATGACGACCAGCGATCTGCCGCTGAAGCTGATCGCACGGGGCAAGGTGCGCGACGTCTACGAGGTCGACGGCGAGCGCTTGCTGCTGGTGGCCACCGATCGCGTCAGCGCCTACGACGTGGTGATGGACGAGCCGATCCCGATGAAGGGCGCGGTGCTCACCCAGACCAGCGCCTGGTGGTTCCGCAAGCTGGGCACCCTGGTGCGTCATCACATGATCTCCGCCGACGCCGACGAGATCGTCGGCGCGGTGCCGGCGCTGGCGCCGCACCGCGAGGAGATCGCCGGCCGCACGATGCTGTGCAAGCGCGGCACGGTATTCCCCATCGAGTGCGTGATCCGCGGCTATCTCTCGGGCTCGGCATGGCGCGAATACGCCAAGAGCGGCACGCTCGCGGGCGAGAAGTTGCCGGGCGGCCTCAAGGAGAGCGGCCGGCTCGATCCGCCGATCTTCAGCCCGGCGACCAAGGCCGAGAGCGGCCACGACGAGAACATCACCGTAGGTCGCATGAAGGAGATCCTGGGCGCCGACGTCACCGCCGAACTCGAGCGGCTGACGCGCATCGTCTACACCAGCGGCCGCGACGTGGCACTGGCCAACGGCATCATCATCGCCGACACCAAGTTCGAGTTCGGCCGCACCAAGTCCGGCGAGATCCTGCTGATCGACGAGGTGATGACGCCCGACAGTTCGCGCTTCTGGCCGCTCGACGGCTACCGGGAGGGCAGGCCGCAGCCCAGCTTCGACAAGCAGCCGCTGCGCGACTGGCTCGATGTCGAGCGTCACGCCAAGCGCTGGAACGGCGATGCGCCGCCGCCGAAGCTGCCGCCGGAGGTCGTCGACGCGACCAGTAAGCGCTACCTCGAGGCCTATCGGCGGCTGACCGGCGCTTCGTTGGCCTGAGAAAAACGATCTAGCGCGCGGGCAGGGTAAAGCCGTTGGCTCGGAGCTTCTGCTCGAGATGGGGAATGCCCACGGCATAGTTGCCGCGCTGGCATTGGTCCACCGCCACGGCGACGTCCATGTCGGGAATGTTGCGGCCGTGCGAGAACTTGCCGAGATACCTCAGCGCCAGTTCCGACAACTCGCCGCAGTAGCGCGCATCGTCGGCCAAGGCCGGTGCGGTTGTCACAGCAAGTGCGAGAAGGGCGAGAGCGAGACGTTTCATGTTCGGACCTGACAAAGGCATCGGCGCGGATGCTAGGGTGACGGCAATGTGGGACGCGCGTGGGGAGAACGCCATGGAAAACAGCCTGCGGCTTTTAGCACCGGTTCGCTGACGGCGCACTTACAGTGGCCCTGCACGACATTCTCTACGGACTGCTGATCGGCGTGATCGGGGGCGGCGCCTCCGGTCTGATGGGCGTGAGCAGCGGCGGCTTCCTGGTGGCACTCGTCGTGATGATGCTCGGCCTGCCGCAGCACGTGGCGCAGGGCGTGTCGCTGGTGGCGCAGGTGCCGCCCACCAGTCTGTCCGGTGTGATGCAGTATCGCCGCAGCGGTCACGTCGTGTCCGCGCGCTGGGTCGCCTGGCTGTCGGCGGGCTTCGTGGCGGGCGCGATCGCCGGTGCGCTGCTGGCCGGCCTCATCGCCGAGGACGTGCTGCGCTGGGCGTTCGTGGGCTATCTCGCACTGCTGGGGCTGCTGTCGCTGACGCGCCTCAGGGGCACGCACGAGAAAGCCGAGCGGCCGGCGGTGATGCTGGGTGCGGCTACGCTCTTCGGTGTCGGCATCGTGAGCGGCCTGTCCTCCGGCCTGTTGGGCATCGGCGGCGGTCTCGCGATCACGGCGCTTCTGGCGGCGGCGCTCAAGGTGCCGCAGCACGTCTCGCAGGCGTTGGCGCTCGCCGTCACGACCCTGCCGCTCACCTTTCCCGCCGCCTGGGTCTATGCCACGCAGGAGCATGGCCTGCCGTGGCTGGCGATCGCGGCGATTGTCGTGGGCCTGTGGGTCGGCACGGTGGCCGGTGCGCGGGCGGCGGTGTTCCTGAGCGAGCGCGCGCTGCGCCTCATGATGCCGGTCTTCATCTTCGCCATGGGCGCCTACATGGCGTGGCGCGCGCTGCGTTAGTCGCCGAGCGGCGTCAGCAGGTGATGCACCGGCGCGTTCAGCCACACGCGCTTGCCGTTCAGGCCGCGGCACTTGGCGTGCCACTTCTCGCGCTTCCACGCGACCTGCGCGCCGGCCTTGGGACGCGGGATGACATAGAGCGCCGGCTCGCGCCTGTCGTTCTTCACCGGGCAGGCGACCCAGGCGGCGAGGCTCATGCGCAGGTCGTTCATGCGGAACTCGAGCGTGTTGTCGTTGACGAACGACGGCGACATCCAGCCCTTGCGCTCGAGCTTGGCGATGTTGAGCAGGAGCGCCACGCGGAAGTCGAGCCTGGCGTAGGCGGCGTCGCCCTCGATGCTCTGCCGGTCGCCTTCCGACAGGAACGGCCGCTTCGGCCACGGCTCGCGCGTGGTCCAGGGATGGCTGTGGAAGTCGCCGAGGAATTTCAGGTTCGGCCAGTAGGTCGGCAGCGTCCTGTTCAGCGTCTCGAGGCCGTGCGAGGGCACGACGGAACTGTGGCCGCGCTCGGCATTGGCGTCGACGATCGCGACCTCGACGTTGAAGCAGCGCGCCTTGCTGGCGGTCGTGGTCTCATAGCCCCAGAGCAGGCCGAACGTTTCGCGCTGACGCGTGAGGCGGCCGGCCTTGCCGGCACGGCCGGGCACCAGGAAGCTCTCGATGGTGGCGATCACCATGCTCTGGAAGGCGGCTTCCGAGACGTTCACCAGATAGTCGAACTTGGGCGGGGCCATGGGCGCTCCTCGATGGCGGCCCATTCTCGCTGAAAAGTCGCCAATCCCCCATCTTGGTCACGTAAGGGCGGATTTCCTTAATCTGAGGGCATTTCCGATGACCGAGACCGAGCTCAACGCCATCGCCGCGGCCGCCACCATGGGGCTGAGCAGCAGCCCCAGGACCGGGTAGAGGATGCCCGCCGCGATCGGCACACCGGCGGCGTTGTAGACGAAGGCGAAGAACAGGTTCTGGCGGATGTTGGCCATGGTCGCGCGCGACAGGTGACGGGCGCGCCCGATGGCGGCGAGGTCGCCCTTCACCAGAGTGATGCCCGCGCTTTCGATGGCGATGTCGGTGCCGGTGCCCATCGCGATGCCGACATCGGCCGCGGCCAGCGCGGGCGCATCGTTGATGCCGTCGCCCGCCATGGCCACGACGCGGCCTTCGGCCTTGAGGCGCTGAACGATCCGCGCCTTGTCCTCGGGCAGCAGCTCGGCCTCGACGTCGGTGATACCGAGCTGGCCCGCGACGGCCTCGGCGGCGCGCCTGTTGTCGCCGGTCAGCATGACGATGCGC
Organism: Pseudomonadota bacterium; assembly: GCA_018240695.1. Lineage (GTDB taxonomy): Bacteria > Pseudomonadota > Alphaproteobacteria > Reyranellales > Reyranellaceae > Reyranella. The sequence continues at coordinate 8,237 of JAFEFH010000167.1, forward strand.
AGTCCCTCGCGTCGCAGGTCGGCGAGCGCGTCCGCGGTCGTGTCCTTGATCGGATCGTCGACGGTCATCGTGCCGGCCAGCTTGCCGTCGACCGCCAGCATGACGGGACGCTGGAAGCTGCCGAGATCGACGCCGTTCTCCTTCAGGAAGCGCGCGTTGCCGAGCAACAGGCGCTTGCCGTCGATCGTGCCCGACACGCCGCGGCCGGCATGGCTGCGGAAGTCGCTCACCGGGCGCAGCGTCACGTTGCGGTCGCGCGCGAACTCGACGATCGCGCCGGCCAGCGGATGCTCGCTGCCGCGCTCGAGGCTGGCGGCAAGCCGCACCGTCTCCATGCCGCCGGTCACCTCGCCGATCTGCGGCCGGCCGAGGGTCAGCGTGCCGGTCTTGTCGATCACCAGCGTGTCGACTTTCTCCAGCCGTTCCAGCGCCTCGGCGTTGCGCACCAGGATGCCCAGCGAGGCGCCGCGGCCGACGCCCACCATGATCGACATCGGCGTGGCGAGGCCCAGCGCGCAAGGGCAGGCGATGATCAGCACCGCGACCGCCGCGAGCAGCGCGTGGGTGAGGCGCGGCTCGGGCCCCCAGAGCATCCAGGCCGCCGCGGCGAGCAGCGCGGCGGCCAGCACGGCCGGCACGAACCAGCCGGCGACACTGTCGGCCAGCCGCTGGATCGGCGCGCGGCTGCGCTGGGCCTCCGACACCATCTTCACGATGCGCGCCAGCATCGTATCGGCCCCGACCTTCTCGGCCGTCATCACGAAGCTGCCGCTGCGGTTGACCGTGCCACCGATCACGCGTGCGGCGACCTCCTTGGCGACGGGCATGGGCTCGCCGGTGATGGTCGATTCGTCGACCGAGCCGCTGCCCTCGGCCACGACGCCGTCGACCGGCACTTTCTCGCCCGGCCGCACGCGCAGTTTGTCGCCGACGGCGATCGTGTCGATGCCGACTTCCTCGTCGTGCCCGTGCGTGCCGACCTTGAGAGCCGTGCGCGGCGCGAGGCCGAGGAGGCCCCGGATCGCCCCGGAGGTCGCGTCGCGCGCCCGCAGTTCCAGCACCTGGCCGAGCAGGGTGAGCACGATGATCATCGCCGCCGATTCGAAATAGACCGCGCCGCCGGTGACCGTCGCGACGACGCTGTAGAGCCACGCTGTTCCGGTGCCGAGCGCGATCAGGGTGAACATGTTGAGCGCGCGCCGCTGCACCGACTGCACGCCGCGCACGAAGAACGGCCAGCCGGCCCACAGCACGACGGGTGTGGCGAACAGGAGTTCGATCCAGCTCGAATGGAAGCCGAAAGCGTGCCCTCCCATATCGAGCGCGACGACGGGAACGGTCAGCGCGCCGCCGATCCACAGCCGGCGCGTCATGTCGATCAGCTCCTCGTTCGGGCCCTGATCGAGCGTGATCTCGGCGGGCTCCAGCGCCATGCCGCATTCGGGGCAGCTGCCGGGGCCGACCTGCCGCACCTCGGGGTGCATCGGGCAGGTGAAGACCGTGCCGGGCGGCGGCGGAGGCGTCACGGCCTCGGCGGGCCGCGGCTTCAGGTACCTGTCCGGATCGCCGGTGAACTTCACCAGACACTTCGGATTACAGAAGTAATAGGTGTGGCCGGCATGCAGCGTGGTGTTCTTCGCCGTGGCGACCTTCACCTTCATGCCGCACACGGGGTCGATCGCGATTTCCTGTTCGGTCGTCATGCTTGCTATTTATACCCTACGGGGGTATGGTTCAAGCATGGATGAACGAACGAAGAAATCGCAGCTCGCCCGGCTGAGCCGAGTCGAGGGCCAGGTGCGCGGCGTGGCGCGCATGGTCGAGGAAGACCGCTACTGCATCGACGTGATGACGCAGATCCGCGCGGTGCGCGCCGCCCTCGACAAGGTCGAGCAGGAGATCCTGAACGACCACCT
>JAFEFH010000168.1 GCA_018240695.1 Pseudomonadota bacterium
GCTGCTGGGCGTCACCGGCTACTTCGGCGTGCTGCTCAAGATGGGCATCGCTCCGGGCAGCCGCGAGATGATCGACGCGCTGGTCTCGCTGGGCTTCGGCGCCTCGCTGATCTCGATCTTCGCTCGTCTCGGCGGCGGCATCTTCACCAAGGGTGCGGACGTCGGCGGCGACATGGTCGGCAAGGTCGAAGCGGGTATCCCCGAGGATGACCCCCGCAACCCGGCCACCATCGCCGACAACGTGGGCGACAATGTCGGCGACTGCGCCGGCATGGCTGCCGATCTGTTCGAGACTTACGCGGTGACCACGGTCGCCACGATGGTCCTGGCCTCGATCTTCTTCGCGGCCAACCCGGCGCTCGTGATGACCCTGATGGTCTATCCGCTGGCCATCGGCGGCGCCTGCATCATCACCTCGATCGTCGGCACCTACTTCGTCAAGCTCGGTTCCGACAACGGCATCATGTGGGCGATGTACAAGGGCGTGATCGTGGCCGCGGTGCTGTCGATCCCGGCCATCTGGCTCGTCACCGACCGCCTGGTCGGCATGGGCACGGCGATGACCGTCGGCGACAAGTCGTTCACCGGCATGTCGCTGTTCTGGTGCTCGCTGGTCGGTCTCGCCATCACCGGCCTGATCGTCTGGATCACCGAGTACTACACCGGCACCGACTACCGTCCGGTGAAGGCCGTCGCCCAGGCTTCGGTCACCGGCCACGGCACCAACGTCATCGCCGGTCTCGCGATGTCGATGGAAGCGACCGCCATGCCCGCGCTGCTGATCTGCGCCGGCATCGTGATCTGCTACGTGCTGGCGGGCCTGTTCGGCATCGCCATCGCCACGACCGCGATGCTGGCGCTCGCCGGCATGGTCGTCGCGCTCGACGCCTACGGTCCGGTCACCGACAACGCCGGCGGCATCGCCGAAATGTCCGGCCTGCCGAAGGAAGTGCGCAAGAACACCGACGCGCTCGACGCGGTCGGCAACACCACCAAGGCCGTCACCAAGGGCTACGCCATCGCGTCGGCCGGCCTCGGTGCGCTGGTGCTGTTCGCGGCCTACACCTCGGACCTCAGCTACTTCATCAGCCAGGGCAAGCTCGGCGTTAAGGCGGTCGTGTTCTCGCTCGAGAACCCGTACGTCGTCGTCGGTCTGCTGATCGGCGGCCTGCTGCCGTACCTGTTCGGCGGCATGTCGATGCTGGCCGTCGGCCGCGCCGCGCAGGCGGTGGTCGAGGAAGTGCGCCGTCAGTTCAAGGCGAAGCCCGGCATCATGCAGGGCACGGACAAGCCGGAGTACGGCCGCGCCGTCGACATGCTCACCAAGGCCGCGATCAAGGAGATGATGATCCCGTCGCTGCTGCCGGTGCTGTCGCCGATCGTGCTGTTCTTCGTGATCAGCGCCATCTCCGGCCGGGCCGATGCCTTCGCCGCGGTGGGCGCCATGCTGCTCGGCGTGATCGTCACCGGCATCTTCGTCGCCATCTCGATGACGGCGGGCGGCGGTGCCTGGGACAACGCCAAGAAGTACATCGAGGAAGGCCACTTCGGCGGCAAGGGATCCGAGGCCCACAAGGCCGCGGTGACCGGCGACACCGTCGGCGACCCGTACAAGGATACGTCGGGTCCGGCCGTGAACCCGATGATCAAGATCACCAACATCGTGGCTTTGCTGCTGCTCGCCGTGCTCGCGCACTAGGCGGCAACCGAAGCCACAACGGAAAAGCCCCGGTGGAAACACCGGGGCTTTTTTATTGCCCGATCGAGAGGAAGGGGAGGCGGAGCTACTGGCTGCCGCCGCCGGTCGGCGCGCCGACCGGGCCGCTCTGGCCCGCGGCGCCAGGCGCGGAGAAGCGGCCGACATTGCCCATGATCTGTTCGAGAATGGTCAGGCCCTTGCCGACCGTCGGCGTGACGCGGGAGACCATGGTGATCTTCTCGGCGTCCTCGAGATCGTACTTCTTGATGGCCTGCAAGCGGCCGTTGTCGGCGAACGAAAGCTGCATCACGTTCTGCTCGGTGATCTTCGGCTTCAGGAACGCGATGACCTCCTGCCGCTGGCTGATGTAGTACCAGATGTTGGGATTGAAGGTGGCGACCGCCGAGGGCGAACCGATCAGTCGGACGATGTCCTCGCGGCTCTGCGCGCCGATCTCCAGCTTCTCGACCGAACCGGGCGTCGCCGCGAAGCCGCGCTGATCCACGATGTTGTCGCACGCGGCGAGCGCGAGCGGGGCCAGCAGGGCTCCGGCGAGGAAGATCGGGACGGTGCGACGCATGAACGGTTCTTGGGTTCTCGGGAAAGAGGGTGCACAACATGTCGTGACGCCGTCGCCCGGTCAACCGAGGGTGACAGATGCTGGAGAGACCGTGTTCCGCCGCAAGAAGCCCGAAGATGAATTTGCCGCCGCCGTGTACAAGAAGACCGGCGAGTGGGCCCGTGCACCGGAGCTCTTCGAGGATTGCGGCATTCCCGACACGCTCGACGGGCGTTTCGATGCGCTGGCGCTGCACGCCGCGCTCGTGATCGATCGCCTTCGCATCGAGCCCGATGGCGAGGCCCTGGCGCAGGCCTTCTTCGACGTGATGTTCCATCACCTCGATCTCACCCTGCGCGAGATCGGCGTGCAGGATCTGGGGGTCGGCCGGCGCATCAAGATCATGGCCGAAGGCTTCCACGGCCGGGCGCTGGCCTATCGCGAGGCGCTGGCGGGCGGAGCGGCCCCGCTGGCCGAGGTCTTGCGCCGCAACGCCTACGGCGGTAGGCCGCCTGCCGAAGAGGCCGCCGTGGCGCGGCTGGAAGCTCATGTGCGGCAATTGGCAGCCCGGCTGGCGGCCACCGCGCGGGCGGATTTGGCAAAGTAGACCGGAAAATGTCGCAAACACCTGAGAACAAACAGAAATCAGAGATCGAGCGGATGGTCGACGTCGACCGGCTCGGCCCCGGCGGGTCGGCTCTCGAAATCGTTGCCAGCGAGGGCGAACGGGCGGCGCTGGCCAAGCGTTTCGGCTTCCTCAGCCTGCCGGCCTTTTCGGCCCGCGTGTCGGTCGATCGGCGCAGCGGCGGCCAGATCGTCGTGGAAGGCCGCCTGCGCGGCAAGATCGTGCAGGCCTGTATCCTCAGCCTCGAACCGGTGACGCAGGAGCTCGACGAAGGCTTCCGCATCGTTTTCCAGCAGGATTTCACCGAGGAGCACGATCCGGAGAGCGGCGAGGCGGTCGTAAGCGCCCAGGCCGACGCTCCCGAGCCCCTGTCGGGAAATATGCTCGATGTCGGCGAAATCGTTGCCGAACAGCTGTCCTTGGCCGCTGACCCCTATCCGAGGCGGCCCGGCGTCACCCTCGAGGACGTGCTGCCCAAGGGCCGAAACGGCGGAAAAGGCGTGGTCCGGGGCGGCCGGCCAGAGCCGCGGCGCCATCCGTTCGCCGGTTTGGCCGCGCTCAGGGACAAGCCCCGCCGTGGACGCTAAATTGTTGCGGGGGCGAAAGGTTTTGGCTAGAGAAGTCGGCCCGCCGCGCCGATAAGCGCGGCTGCAGCTTTTCTGGGGGCAGGCGCCCGTTTACGGGCCGGCGCCGCCTTCATCGTGGAGATCGTGTCATGGCAGTTCCGAAGAAGAAAGTTTCCAAGTCGCGCCGCAACATGCGCCGCTCGCACCACGCGATCGCGCCGATGGCCTATATCGAGTGCAAGAACTGCGGCGAGCTGAAGCGCCCGCACATGGTTTGCTCGCATTGCGGTTACTACCGCGAGGACATGCCGGTTCTCGCCGACGGCGCGTCGGCCGAGAAGTAAGCAACGGAGTCGTCTGTGAGCGCGGGCAAGGTCGTACTCGCGCTCGACGGCATGGGCGGCGATCACGCGCCGGATGTCGTCGTGAACGGCGCGGATATCGCGCGTGAGCGCTATCCCGGCACGACCTTTCTTCTGTTCGGCGACGCCGCGCGCCTGAAGCCGCTGGTCGACAAGCGCAAGGGCCTCGCCCAGGTGCTGGAGATCGTGCCGGCCGAGGATGCCGTGCTGGCCGAGGACAAGCCCTCCTTCGCGCTGCGCCGCCGCCGCAAGTCGAGCATGTGGCTGGCTTGCGAGGCCGCCGCGCAGGGCCGTGCCGATTCGGTCGTTTCCGCCGGCAACACCGGCGCGCTGCTCGCCATCTCGATGTTTGCGATGCGCATGATCGAGGGTGCCGACCGTCCGGCGCTCGCCTCGTTCGTGCCGACGGCGCGCGGTGAATCGGTGATGCTCGACCTCGGCGCGAACATCGAATGCGACGCGGCCAACCTCGCGGAGTTCGCGATGATGGGCAGTGTCTTCGCGCAGGTCCTCATGGGCCTCGATACGCCCAAGGTCGGATTGCTGAACGTCGGCTCCGAGGAGCTGAAGGGCCATGAGGAAGTGCGCCAGGCCGCGGCCTGGCTGCGCCGCGAGGATTCGCCGGTCTCTTTCCACGGCTTCGTCGAAGGCAACGACATCGGTGCCGGCCTGGTCGACGTCATCGTCACCGACGGCTTCACCGGAAACGTCGCGCTGAAGACCATCGAGGGCACGGCGAAGCTCTATACCGGCTGGGTGCGCGACGTCTTCCGCACCTCGACTCTCGCCAAGATCGGCTACCTGTTCGCCGCCGGCGCGTGGGACAAGTTCCGCAAGCGTGTCGATCCACGGCGCTACAATGGCGGCGTGTTCTTGGGACTCGACGGCGTGTGCGTGAAGAGCCACGGCGGGGCGGACGACCTGGGTTTCGCCTACGCCATCGGTGTCGCCGTCGATCTGGTACGCTATGAATACAGAAGCAAGCTCGTCGAGGGACTTGCCCGGATGAAGCGGGTTACCTCGGCCGTCGAAGCGTCGGAGACGCTCGAGGCTACCGGAGGGTCCGCGTGATTCGCTCAGTCGTTCAGGGGTGCGGCGCCTATCTGCCGGAAAGAATCGTCACCAACGACGAGCTCGCCCGGAAGATGGAAACCTCGGACGAGTGGATCCAGCAGCGTACCGGCATCAGGCAGCGTCACATCGCGGCCGACGGCGAGTTCACCTCGCATCTCGCGACCAAGGCGGCCGAGCGGGCGTTGGCACATGCCGGCCTCAAGGGCTCGGACCTCGACCTGATCGTGCTGGCGACCGCCACGCCGGACCAGACGTTCCCGGCGACCGCCACGGTCGTCCAGCAGGCGCTCGGCATGAACAAGGGCGCCGCGTTCGATCTCCAGGCCGTCTGCGCAGGGTTCGTCTATGGCGTCTCCGTGGCCGACAGCCTGATCAAGAACGGCCTGGCCGGCACCGCGCTGGTAATCGGCGCCGAGACCTTCTCGCGCATCCTCGACTGGGACGACCGCGGCACTTGCGTGCTGTTCGGCGACGGCGCCGGCGCGATCGTACTCAAGGGCGAGCAGGGCAAGGGCACGTCGGCCGACCGTGGCATCCTCGCCAACGCGCTTCATTCCGACGGCCGCCAGCACGACATCCTCTATGTCGATGGCGGGCCGTCCTCGACCCGGACCACCGGCTTCCTGCGCATGGAAGGCAAGGAAGTATTCAAGCATGCCGTCGTCAACATGGCGGCGGTGGTGGGCGAGGTGCTGGAGAAGGCCGGTCTCGAGGCCAAGGATGTCGACTGGCTGGTCCCGCATCAGGCGAACAAGCGCATCATCGACGGCACGGGCCGCAAGCTCGGTCTTGCCCCGGAGAAGGTCGTCGTGACGGTCGACAAGCACGCCAACACGTCGGCGGCCTCGATCCCGCTGGCCCTCGATACGGCGGTGAAGGACGGGCGCATCAAGAAGGGCGATCTGGCCCTCCTGGAGGGCATCGGCGGCGGCCTGGCATGGGGCGCGTCGCTGATTCGCTGGTAGCACGGTGCCTGATACAAAAATCCCCTGAACGGGGCGAGAACAGACGCCGATTCAAGTCTTGCCGCTATCCTCCTGATATTGACCGCTTTCCGACCTTACGTTAAGGATTAACTGGGGGAAGGAAGGGTACTACCGGATGGAAGGCCGGACTATCACGCGTGCCGATCTGAGCGAGTCGGTGTTCCAGGAAGTGGGACTCTCTCGCAACGAATCCAGCGATCTCGTCGAGACGATCCTCGCCGAAGTCGTGGAGGCACTGGCGCGTGGTGAATCGGTGAAGATCTCCTCGTTCGGGAGCTTCACGGTTCGCGACAAGGGCCAGCGTGTCGGCCGCAATCCGAAGACGGGGCAGGAAGTTCCAATCCTGCCGCGCCGGGTACTCGTTTTTCGAGCGTCGAACGTCCTTAAGTCACTGATCAACGGGGCGTCCGGCGAAGCAGTCGCCAAGGGGTAGTTGGGGAAAGACTAGACTGGGGGGTCAGTCATGGCCGTGTCTGTTCAGACCGTCGAGCGACGGGTCGAGAAGTCGGCGCAAGCCTTTCGCACGATCAGCGAAGTTGCGACCGAGCTGGATGTTCCGCAGCACGTGCTGCGGTTCTGGGAAAGCAAGTTCACGCAGGTCCGCCCGCTGAAGCGCGGGGGTGGCCGCCGCTACTACCGGCCGGAGGATATCGACCTCCTGCGCCGCATCCGCACGCTGCTCTACGACGACGGTTACACCATCAAGGGCGTCCAGCGCCTTCTGAAGGAAGGCCGCGGCCGCCTGCCGGCGCAGCGCATGGATATCGCCGCGGAGAGCGCCCTGGAGAGCCTGCGCATCGTCTCGGCGCGTGCGGAGGCCATGACCTCGCCGAATCGCCAGCCGCTGCCGCGCACCGGCCCTCAGCCGTCCACGACCACGCCGCGCGCGGCCATGCTGGACCTGCACAAGCGCCGGGAGATCGAAACCGTGCTCGAAGACCTCGAGCAGGCGCTGACGCAGCTGCGCAGCACGCTGAAGGCGCAGAACTAGACAGCGTAAAGAAGCGATCGCCCCAAGGGGTGGTCGGCTTCGGGCCTCACGCCCACAAAATCAGGTGGTTGTCGCAAGAAAAGGCGATAACCACCTGATTTTCTTTATTTTTCTCCCGGAAAGATTTATGCTCGTCAGCGAGGGGCTTAGTGCACCGGTATCGTCATAGGGGGACGTCGCCGTGTTTGCTGATCGTGAGACCGTGCGTCTGAAGGCGCGCGAACTTGATCTATTCGCATTGAATGACAATGGCTTGGAAGAGGTTCTTCCAGCTATTGGCGAGATTCTGTACCTGCGTCGGGGGCTCTCCCAGCCGGGCGGAAAGCTGCCGCTGTTCGATCTCGACGGTCAGACCGTCGCCGAGGAGATCGTGCGGCGCTGTCTGGCGGAAGGCTGGGCCGAGCCTTGGTTCCAGAACCCGCTGAAGCCGGACTGGCTGGTCTGCAAGCTCACGGAAGCGGGCCGGCGGGTCGCCGAGGCCTCGTAGCCGCGAAGGCGACGCCTGCGCCCGCGACCAGGAGCACGGTCGCGAGGTACCAGGATAGGCCCGGCATCCAGGCGAGGCTGTACGAGAAAGCCGCGGCGAACAGGCCCGGCCCCAGGATATTGGCGAGACTGGTCAGGGACGCCCCGGCGCCCTGCAACTGACCCTGTTCCGACCCGCTCACCAGCCGGCTCATCAGTCCCTGCGATGACGGCCCCGCGAGGCCCCACAGCGCCATCACCGGCAAACCGACGCAGAAGAGGACGCCGGTCGGCGCGAGGCCATAGATCGCCATGCCGACCGCGCCGGCGAGGTAGCCGCCCACCATCGTCCAGCGCTCGCCCAGCCGGGCCACGACCGGGCCGACCATCAGTCCCTGGACCACCGCCGAGCAGATGCCGACCGCGGCGAGGACGAGGCCGACCGTGAATTCGCCCCAGCCGTAGCGGTAGCCGGCATAGAGCACGAACACCGCCGGCAGGACCTGATGCGCGACCTGGCCGAGGAAGCTGGTGGCGGCGAGGCCCCACAACTCGGCATGCCGGGTGAGTAGCCGCAGCGCGCCCACGGGATTGGCCCGCGACCAGGCGAACGCCATGCGGCGCCCGGGCGGCAGCGACTCGGGCAGGGCGAACCAGCCGAAGGCCGCGTTCGCCAGGCAGGCGGCCGCCGAGAACCAGAACGGCAGCCGCGGATCGATCCCGCCCAACAGGCCGCCGGCGGCAGGGCCGACCACGAAGCCCAAGCCGAAAGCCACACCCACCGTGCCGAATGCCTTGGCGCGGCCCTCCTCGGGCGTGACGTCGGCGATGTAGGCGAAAGCCGTCCCGATGGTGGCGGAGGTGATGCCCGAGATCACCCGGCCGACGAACAGCAGGGTGAGCGAGGGCGCGATCGCCATGAACAGGTAGTCGAGCCCGAGCCCCAGGCACGAGATCAGGATGACCGGCCGCCGGCCGTAGCGGTCCGACAGCGCGCCGAGCAGTGGCGAGAACAGGAACTGCATCAGGCCCCAGACGGTGGCGAACACGCCCATCGCCTGGGCCGCCGCGGCAGTGTCGCCGCCCTCGAAGCCCAGGATGAGCCTGGGCAGGACCGGGATCATGAAGCCCAGCGCCAGCACGTCGAGCGCCACGGTGCAGAAAATGAAAACGAGCGCGCGGCGGGCGTTCATCGTCTCGCAATGTGAAGAGGGGGAGAAGTGAGTTGGTCGGGGCGACAGGATTTGAACCTGCGACCCCCAGTCCCCCAGACTGATGCGCTACCAGGCTGCGCTACGCCCCGACCGGAGAAGCGCGTGTAGCGCTTCGGCAGCGCTGCCGCAACAGGCTTGGTTCGCGGCCTACTTGGTGCCGCGGGCCGCCTTGTAGGCCGGACGCGACAGGCAGCGGTCGAGCCAGCCCGCGACGTTCGGGAACGGCGTGAAGTCGTACTTGATCGGCTTCGACCAGCTCATGATCGAGGCGAGGTTGAGGTCGGCCACGGTGAAGGTCGATCCGAGCAGGTACTCGCGGCCCTGCAACGCGCCGTTCAGCACGCCGAACGGCTTGGGCAGCGCCTTCAGCGCATCGGCCACGGCGTCGGGCTTGCGCTTGTCGGGCGCGGTCATGAACATGTCGATCAGCACCGTGAGCAGCGGCTTCTCGACCTCGGTCATGCCCCAGAAGCTCCACTGGTTGCACAGCGCCTGGTCCTCGAGCGAAGCCGGCAGGAAGCCGTTCTTGTTGAACTTGGCGGCGAGGTAGAGGTTGATCGCCATCGACTCGAACAGCTTGAAGTCGCCGTCGACCAGCATCGGCACCTTGCCGTTTGGATTGATCTTCAGGTAGTCGGCGCTCTTGAGATCCTTCATCTCCATCGCGACATGCTCGAACGGGATGTCGAGCTCGTGCACGATCCACAAGGCGCGGGCGGCGCGCGAAGCGGCGGGTCCATAGATCTTGATCGTCACGTGAACTCTCCCGGGAATAAGCGAAGCGACGTTAGCAGGCTCAATCGCCAAGTCCATACTCGGCGCCGACATAGCCGTGGCGATGGCCGAAGCGCTCGGTCATCACCGCGTCCAGCGGCTTGTCGGGCGCGGCGACCCAGCCGCCGGCGCGCACCGCATACTTCGACGGCGCGCCCGTGGCCTTCGGCTCCTGTCCCTGGCCGAGCGCGCGGGCGGCGCCCATGACCAGCTTGCGGAACTCGACGATGCCGATGTCGGTCGGCCCGAGATGTTCCTTCGTGCGGTCCTGGATCGGGCCCTGGCTGTCCTGGATCGCGGAGTCCTGCTCGCTGACGCCGCTGATGCCGGTGTAGCTCAGCTCCTTCTGAAGCGCGCGGTCGAGCAGGTAGTTGTTGTCCTTGTTGCGCAGCGGCCGGTAGTCGCCGTCCACCTGGCTGTGCACGCCGAAGCCGCCGGCGAACTTGGTGCGCTCGGCGTTGGTGAGCGGCCGCTCGGCCATCCAGCTGTAGGTGTAGATCCAGCACGTCGTGTCGTCGACCGGCACCCAGCACTGGCCGTACTGCACCTCGCCCGGAAAGGCGGCCGGCGCGAAGGCGTGGTTGGGCATCAGGAACTGCGCGATGCGCCAGTAGAGATCGCGGCCGTCGGTCTTGCGGCCGCCGCCGATGATCAATCCGACATCGTGACCCAGCACCTGGAACTTCGGCCGCGGGTCGTTCTGCACCCAGCGGATGCGATCGTCGGGCTTCGACTGGTCGGCCAGCG
>JAFEFH010000169.1 GCA_018240695.1 Pseudomonadota bacterium
AGCACCACGACCTCCAGGTGGCGACGCTGCACGTCCACCTCGACCACGACAGCTGCCTCGAAGTCTCCGTGCTGCGCGGCCCCGCCTCAGCCGTCCGCGCCCTCGCCGACGAAACCGTCAGCCAGCGCGGCGTGCGGCACGGCCAGCTTCACCTCGTGCCGGCGGCGCTGGAACACGGCAAGCACGCGCATGGGGCGGGCAAGCATGGGCATGAGCATATAAAGGTGTGAAGTCTAGGAGGGGGACATAGCCGTCCAAGACAACGAATGTGACTAGCAAAGCTATAGAGCTCGATATCGCCGCAACCCATTAATGGGAGAAGGTGCAGGGTGAGGTGTTTGCGTTTCACACTTTTTGATTGCAGTGTATCGATGTAGAGGCTGGCTCCCATACATGACCACTATTCATCTCGTCCCCGATGACGTTCGACAAACCTACGAAGTTTATGAATGGCGCAATGCGGCTGGTGTGCTTGCCACAGCTCACCCGCAAGAATGGGCGGAAATTGTTGCCTGTCTTCGCGCGTTTAAGTTCTCGACAAGCGAAGTAGTTGCTGGCGGCAAGAATAAGTCAGCGTTAGCTATAAAATTTGACAATTTCCTAACCAGTAAAGGTTGGAAGGAAACGCAATTCAAAACCGTAATCAAAGTTGATGATGATGAGCGGGCAAGTCCAACGCACAAGGTTGATAGCTATAAAAATGGAGTGGCTTTGGAGATTGAATGGAACAACAAGGATCCATTCTTCGACCGCGATCTAAATAATTTCCGCCTGCTCTTTGAACTTCGAGTCATAGACGTAGGAATCATTGTTACGCGCTGCTCAGAGTTGTCGACGATATTCAAAAAATACAAGATCAATGCAAGTTACGGAATGTCTACAACCCACATTCAAAAGTTGCTGCCCCGTATTGAAGGTGGCGGGGGTGGCGGCTGCCCCGTTCTGGTCTTTGGCATTAGCGATAAACTGTTTGTCGAGGATCTAAGCCTCGAGGAAGCGCTTAGGCTTGCAAAGAAGGCCAAGAAAAAAGAGCCTCCCGATACTTAAGAGTGGGCTGGTTTCTCTAAGGGTTCAGTCCGCGTCGGTACGTAGCGCGGCTGAATTGTGAGCGTAAGTCTTCCAAGTCGGTTCATAATTATCGTCCGCCTGATCGCCCCAAATCGTCCAGCGAGGCCGCACACCACGAGCAAACATTTCCAAGTATGGTCCGGGGCTGCACGATTCTATAAGTTCATACTGCTCGTCGGGTTTTCGAGAGTGCTCTCTTTTCCGAGTGCCAATGTAGTTCACCTGACGGCGACCTGGCGCAAGAGTGCGGGCATTCTTCCCGCGAGTGCCAAAAAGAATTACCTCGGTAACGTTTCGAAAATAAAATCCAACCCCTCGACCATCTGAGCCGCCATCTTTGCGCAGCTTGTGCCAAATTATGTTGCTCTTGTAGGTAAAGCCCCACGACTTCATTACTTGAAGTCCTTCGGGAAGTAAGGCGTTGGGCACCCACAAATAGAGATGTCCAGTTGATTCGACTGTCTGGGCTACGGGAAGAGCGGCGATTTCTTCCACGCTCATAGTTCCGTATCTCGCGAGACGATTGTGCTCAGGCGCGATCTTCCCTGTCCGGTTCAAGAAGCGCCAAGGTGGATCGGCAAGCACCGTTTTAAATCGGCGCTTACCGACGACACGTAGAAGGTCGGCGGAGGCTGTTTCACTCTCAGGACGCCGCATTGGGCGATGCTCTTCTGTTAGGTCGGGGGGCTGACCAGTAGGAATCATCCACTGATTTTGCTCCGATGCAAAGAGCATGTTTGTCTGCGCATTGTCATGCACACCAATTGTGGATCGTTCCCAAAGATCGATGCGAACTTCGCGTTCAATCACCCTCCGCGCACTAAGAGAGGGCGCCGGTGCCGCTCGGTTCAAATGCTTTACCAAACCCATCTCCTACACGCAATAGTTGTAATAATTATATACTATTAGCGTCTAGATGTAATTGGTGGATTACACTTATTACCTCCCACACAATCGCCCCGCGCCCGTCCCGCGCTTACCTCTCGTGCATCGTCACACGCACAGGAGGAAGTCATGACCGAACTCAACACCCCCGCCGCCGAAGCCACCGTCGCGGCCTATCTCGAGAGCTGGAACGAGACCGATCCGGCGCGCCGCCAGGCCGCGATCGCACGGGCGTGGGCGGCGGCGGGGACCTATCGCGATCCGTTGATGGTGAGCGACGGCCACGCCGGCATCGACGCCATGCTGGCTGCGGTCCAGGCGCGCTTCCCGGGCTTCGTGCTGAAGCGGATCTCGGCGGTCGAGGCGCATAACGGGTCGGCGCGCTTCGCCTGGTCGCTCGGGCCGGCCGCCGGGCCGTCGGTGGTCGAGGGCGTCGATTTCTGCGCCTTCGATCAGGGCGGGCGGCTGGAGCGGGTGGTGGGATTTATCGACAAGATGTGACGTCTGACGTCCCGCGGACGTCATCCCGAGCTTTTGCGAGGGACCTTGTCTGGATCGGGCAAGATCCCTCGGCTGCGCTCGGGATGACGGAAGAAGGCGGGGTTGCGGGGGATTGCGATAATCACCATATGGCGTGAATGTCGTCCGCCCTCACTCCCGCCTTGCCGACTTCGTCCGGGCCCCTCCCGTTTTATTCTTCTGATTTAAAAACGGAAATAACGGGCCCTGCCCTCCCGAGCCAGACCCCACACACGCAAAAGCCCGACCGCGGGTTTCCCCATGGCCGGGCTCTTGCTGCCCCGGCTCGCGCCGAGGCTCGGAGGTCTCGGACGCTCCGTTACTGCTGCGACGGCGTGGCCGGAGCCGGAGCCGCCGGCGTGGTCGTCGTATCGGCCGGCGCCGGGGTGGCGGCCGCCGGGCCGCTGTCCATCGTGCGCGGCGTCGCCGGGGTCGGCGTCAGGGTGCGCGAGGCTGCGGGCGGGGCCTGGGCCACATCCGCGCCGCCGCGGGCGCCGTTCGGGGAGCCGTTGAAGTACAGCGCGCCGCCCACAATACCGATCAGCACCAGGATGCCGAGCAGCACATAAGGCGCGCGGCCGGTGGACTCGTCGGGGTCGTAGACGTTGTTGGCGCCCGGCAGGGGGTTGCCGTACTTGTCGAAGTTATTGGGGTTGTTGTAGTCGCTCATGGTGGGTTCTCCTCCGTTTGGTCATCTGGATACCCAACGACTCCTCTTTCGGAGGGGTTGCCGCTTTTTGACGGCGGTTGTGCTAGGTTTTGCTGGGTTTTTTCGGAACCCGAACTGTTTCGCGAGGAGGCCACATTCATGCCCGATTCCGTTCTCGCTTCCCTCCCGCCGCTGGTCGCGCCGCCCGCCGTCGCGGAGAAACCGCCCGCCGTGCTCGACGCCGCCGGCGCCCAGGCGCTGGTCGATTCCTTCGCCGAGGTCAGCAAGGGCGCGCGCTACAAGGACATCGGCCGCATCGACGCGCACATGGCGCGCTTCATCGCGCTGGCGCCGCTCTGCCTGCTGTCGACCGCCGACGCCGCCGGCAAACAGGACGTCACGCCGCGCGGCGATCCGCCGGGTTCGTTCAAGGTGATCGACGCGCACACGATCGCGATCCCCGACCGTCCCGGCAACAACCGCCTCGACACGTTGCGCAACCTGCTCGAGAACCCGGAGATCGCGCTGATCTTCCTGCTGCCGGGCATCTCGGAGACGGTGCGGCTCGCCGGCACCGCCAAGCTCTCCACCGATCCGGAGCTGCTGGCGGCGATGGCGGTCCAGGGCAAGACGCCGAAATGCTGCATCGTCATGACCGTGCGCCAGGCCTACCTGCACTGCGCCAAGGCGCTGATCCGCTCCAAGCTGTGGGGCGGCGACTATGCCGTGGCCAAGAGCAGCTTCCCGTCGATCGGCCGCATCATCGGCGACCAGCTGGGCTACACCGAGGACGAGAAGAAGGCGGCCGACACGCGCACCGAGCTCGCCTACCGCGACGGGCTGTGGGCGCCGCTGCCACCGGCCTAGGCGGGGCATGTCGGAGTACATCGTAACAGGCCAGCGCGCGCGCCAGATGCGCGTCGTGCCGGCCGACGTGCTGAAGCGTCTCTACACGCGCTCGGATTGGGCCGGGCTGAAGCAGACCGCCGTGCATCTTACTCTGCTGGTCGCGGGCGGCTGGCTGATCCTCGAAACGCGCGGCACCTGGTGGGTCGCGCCGGCGCTGCTGATGCAGGCGGTGTTCGTGAACTCCCTGTTCGGCGCCATGCATGAGAGCGTGCACTACGGTTCGTTCAAGACGCGCTGGATGGCCGATCTGCTGGCGTTCTTCTCCGGCGCGGCGATCCTGAACAATGCGGGCTTCTACCGGCACTATCATCTGGCGCACCACCGCTACACCCAGGATCCCGCGCGCGATCCCGAGCTGGTGACCTCGCCCAGCCCGCGGACCTGGGGCGCCTATCTCTTTCGCGTGAGCTCGATCCCGTTCCTCGTGCTGCGCACGCGCGACATCCTGCTCTTCCCGTTCGGCTTCAAGGGCAATGTCGACTACATCCATCCCGCCGGCTGGAGCGAGGCGCGGCGCTGGGGCCGCTGGCTGCTCGCGCTCTACGCGCTGCTGATCGCGGGCTCGATCGCGTTGCAGACGACGGTGGTGCTGTGGGTGTGGTTCGGGCCGCTGCTGATCGGGCTGCCGCTGCTGCGCCTCTATCTCCTGTGCGAGCACACGCTCTGCCCCAACAGCGACGACGGCTTCGCCAACACGCGCACCACCACCTCGAACGCCGTCGTGCGCTTCCTGATGTGGAACCTGCCCTATCACGCCGAGCATCACCTGCTGCCCAACATCGCCTTCCATCATCTGCCCGAGGCGCACCGATATCTGCGCCCGCACCTCAAGCACGTGGCGCCGGGCTACATCGCCGTCCAGCGCGACATCGTCCGGAGCCTTGCGTGAAGACCAGCGAGGGTGTCTACGCGTGCGGCGACATCGCGCTGCAGCGCGGCGGCACGCTGAAGGGCGCCACCATCGTCTACAAGACCTTCGGCACGCTCAACGCCAAGCGCGACAACGTCATCGTCTATCCCACCAGCTACTCGGCGCACCACACCGACATCGAGTGGCTGGTCGACGTGAAGAACTGCCTCGACCCGTCGCGCTACTTCATCGTCATCCCGAACATGTTCACCAACGGCCTCTCGACCTCGCCGTCGAACTACACCGGCGGCGCGTTCCCGGAGGTCACGAGCTACGACAACGTCACCCAGCAGCGCCGGCTGATGGCCGAGCTGTTCGGCGTTGACCGGGTGAAGCTGGTCTATGGCTGGTCGATGGGCGCGCAGCAGGCCTATCACTGGGCCGCGCTCTTCGGCGAGTCGGTCGAGCGCATCGTCGTGAATTGCGGCTCGGCCCGCACGGCGCCGCATAACTTCGTCTTCCTCGAAGGCGTGCGCACGACGTTGCTGGCGGCGCGCACGGAAGAAGAGGGCCTGCGCGCGATGGGCCGCATCTATGCCGGCTGGGCGCTCAGCCAGACCTTCTATCGCCGCGAGATGTGGCGCGGTCAGGGCTTCACGAGTTTGGAGGACTTCCTGGTGCGCTCCTGGGAGGCGAACTTCCTGCGCCGCAAGCGCGCCGACCTGCTGGCGCAGCTCTCCACCTGGCAGAACGGCGACATTTCGACCAACGATCTGTTCCGCGGCGATCTCGAGATGGCGCTGGCCGCGATCAAGGCGAAGGTGCTGCTGATGCCGTCGGCGACCGATCTTTACTTTCAGACCGACGACAATCGCGCGGAGCTGCCGCACCTCAGGCACGCGCGACTGGTTGAGATTCCCTCCGTGTGGGGCCATCGTGCCGGCAACCCGCGCGGCCTCGCCGAGGAGACCGCGTTCCTCAACCAGCAGGTAGAGGCGCTGCTCGATGCCTGATTCCTTCGCGCCGCAAGACGGCTTCGTGATCGTGGCCAAGCGCGAGTGCCACACCTGCGAGATGATCACGCCGGTGATGCAGCAGATCGACCGCGAGGCGCCGCTGGTCGTCTACATGCAGGACGATCCGACCTTCCCGAGCGGCCTGCGCAACGTCGTCGACGACCACGCGCTCGAACGCTCGTTCCATCTCGGCGTCGAGACCGTGCCGACGCTGATCCGCTATCAGGGCGGCCGCGAAGTCGGCCGCACCTTCGGCTGGGACCGCGCCGAGTGGGTGAAGCTCGCCGGTCCCGCCGCGGCGGGCGAGGGCCTGCCGGCCTTCCAGCCGGGCTGCGGCTCCAAGAGCGTCGAACCCGGCGTGCAGGAGATCCTGATCGCGCGCTACGGCGATCCCGGCCTCAAGGCGCGCGCGATCGACGTGGGCGAGTGGGACGATCCGATCGAGGCCTGCTTCGAGCGCGGCTGGAGCGACGGGCTGCCCGTCGTGCCGCCGACCGACGAGCGCATCCTGCGCATGCTGGGCGGCACCGAACGCAAGCCCGACGAGATCGTGGGCCTGATCCCGCCGAACCTCTCGCCGTGCACGGTCGAGAAGGTGGCGATCAACGCGGTGATGGCGGGCTGCAAGCCCGAATACATGCCGGTGGTGCTGGGCGTGGTCGAGGCGGCGCTCGATCCGCTGTTCGTGCTGCATGGCCTGCTCTGCACGACGCACTTCTCCGGGCCCGTCGTGATGCTGAACGGTCCGGTCACCAAGTCGATCGGCATGAACAGCGGCGTCAATGCGCTGGGCCAGGGCAACCGCGCCAACGCCACCATCGGCCGCGCGCTGCAACTGATCGTGCGCAATGTCGGCGGCGGCCTGCCCGGCGCGATCGATCGCGCGACGTTGGGCAATCCCGGCAAGTACACGTTCTGCTTCGCCGAGGACGAGAGCGATCCCGACTGGGAGCCGCTGGCGCAGCGCCGCGGCATCGCGGCCGGCAAGAATGCCGTCACCCTGTTCCAGGGCGAGGGCGTGCGCGGCTTCATCGACCAGCGCTCGCGCACGCCGGAGGAGCTGGTGCGCTCGCTGGCGCTCGGCCTGTGGGGCGTCAGCCATCCCAAGCTCGCCAATGTCGGCAACGCGATCCTCGTGCTGTCGCCCGAGCACTATCAGATCTTCAAGGACGGCGGCTGGAACCGCCGGCGCATCGAGGACGAGCTGCACCAGGCGCTGAAGCGGCCGGGCAGCGAGCTGGTCTATGGCGCGCAGAACGTGGCCGAGGGCCTGCCGCCCGAGATGGCCGGCAAGGTGATCGACAAGTTCCAGCCGATGCCGGACGGCGTGCTGATCGTGCGCGCCGGCGGTCCGGCCGGCTTGTTCTCCGCCATCATCGGCGGCTGGCCCGGCCAGCGGGTCAGCGCCGAGTGCCGCGCCGTCACGCACGAGATCAAGTAAGGAGTTCCGCCATGAGCCTCACCACGCTGCGCGATCCCACCGCCGAGACCTCGCCGACCCGCCGCGCCCGCCTCGCGCCGTCGCCCTCGACCGACGGCAAGGTCGTGGCGCTGATGGACATCGGCAAGCGCCGCGGCAACGAGTTCCTCGACCGGCTCGAGGGCCACTTCAAGAAGGCGGGCGTCGCCACCAGGCGCTACGCCAAGCCGACCAACACCAAGGTCGCGCCGACCGAGCTGTTGCAGAAGATCGCCGCCGAAGCGCAGCTCGCGGTGATCGCCCTGAGCGATTGAGGCTCCTGCACATCGTGCAGTCTGCACGACCTCTACAATCTCGATAACCGCGGCCTGCCCGGCGTCAACATCGTGACCACCGGCTTCGTCGACGGCGTCGAGGCGCAAAGCAATGCGCTGGGCTTCGATCCCGGCGTCGTGTTCGTCCCGCATCCGATCCAGAACCGCACCAAGGCGGAGATCGAGACCATCGCCGACGAGGCCTTCGCCAAGGTCATGGCGATGCTGAAGGGCTAGTCAGTCCGGCTCCGGTTCGTTGGCAGGCCGGACCTGGCCGCCGGTCGCCGAGTCGTCGGCGCGCGGCGGCGGCCGAACCGGCGGCTCGGGCCGCGGCGGCGCCTTGTCGGGCAGGAACGCGGCGACCGCGCGGGCCGTCGCGACCGGATCCTCTTCCATCGGGTTGTGGCCGAGCCCGGAGAAAATCTCGAGCTTCGATCCCTTGATGTCGTTCTGGAAGCGGTGCGCGTCGGCCACCGGCACCCACCGGTCGCGCGCGCCCCACAGGATCAGGGTCGGCACGCCGAGCCGCTTCAGCGGCGTCGGGTCGAGCGGGTCCTGCGTGCGCACGCGCAGCAAGGTGGCGTGACGGTTGCCGGGGAAGCGTTGCAACTCGGCGTAGCGCTTCATGCGCTCGGGCGTCACCATCGCGGGATCGGCGTAGACTTCGAGCAGGGTGCGGCGCACCAGCGGGTCGGGCTTGAAGTAGATGCCGATGCCGCCGATCACCGGCAGCCGCGCGATCTGCACCGACAGCGGTGCGCCGCCGGTGCCGGGATAGCCCGACGAGTCGACCAGCACGAGATGGCTCACGCGCTCGGGCCGCGTGTTGGCGAACGACCACGCCACCGCGCCGCCCATCGAATGGCCGCCCAGCGCGAAGCGGTCGAGATGCAAGCTGTCGGCCAGCACCTCGACGAAGTCGGCATAGGCGTCGATCGTGTACTCGTCGCGCTCCCAGGTGCCGGTCAGCCCGTGGCCCGGCAGGTCGACGGCGATCACGCGCACTCGCGGCGCCAGTTCCTTCGCCCAGCCGTCCCACACGTCGAGCGACTCCAGCGAGCCGTGCAGCAGCACCAGCGGCACCGCGTCCGGGTTGGCCGGGTCCTGGCCGGTGTCGCGGATGTGGGTGCGCACGCCGCCCACGTCGATGAAGCTCGACTGCGCGGTGGCGTAGCGCTGGGTCAGCACCTCCGCCGGCAGGTCGGGCGTGTAGCCCCACGACACGATGCCCACCAGCACGCCCGCCACCAGCAGCAGCGCGTAGGGCCAGCGCCGCGTGGGCCGCTCAGCGCGGGTGCGGCGCGGGGCCATCGGTCCGGGCGGCGAGCGCGTCGGCCAGCCGGCCGAGGTCGCGGACGTTGATCTCGGCGGCCGGGCGCGGGTCGAGGATCTTCTCCTCGAGCAGGCGCGCCAGGATCGCGGTGTTGAGCGCGTTGGTGACGATCAGCCGGTCCTCGAGCTGGGCCACGAAGACCAGCAGCTGGAACTCCAGCCCGGTCGCGGCGATGTGCTGGAAGCGCACGATCGGCGCCGGCACGCGCAGCACGCGCGGCTGGCCGAGCGCGGCCTCGCGCAGGATCGCCTCCATCTTCGCCACGTCGGTGCCCAGCCCGACGACGATCGACAGCTCGATGCGGCTCGACGTGTCGGAGTAGGTGCGGTTCACCACCGGGTTCTGCAGGAACAGGCTGTTGGGCACGATCACGTGCGTGCGCTGGAAGGTCTCGATCTCGGTGGCGCGGATGTTGATGCGGCGCACGAAGCCCTCGTGGCCGTTGACCGACACCCAGTCGCCCGCCTTGACCGGCCGCTCCATCAGCATGATGACGCCGGAGATCACGTTGTTGGCGATGTTCTGCAGCCCGAGGCCGATACCGACCGAGAGCGCGCCCAGCACGATGGCGAGGTTGGTGAAGTCGATGCCGAGCGCGCTGATTCCGACCAGCACGGCGATGATGACGCCGGCATAATTGAGGCCCGCGTCGATCGACTGGCGCAGCGGCAGCGGCGCGTCGACGGTCGGCATCACGCGGTCGCGCACGATGTTGCGCGTCACCCGCGCCAGCACCAGGCAGACCACGAAGGCCAGGATCGCCATGCCCATGTTGGCCAGCGAGATGGTGACGCCGCCGATCCGCACGCCGCGCAGCAGCTCGCCGAAGGCATGCAGGATGGCGTCGATGTCGACGCTCCACGCCGCCGGCACCGCGATGCCGAGCACGATCACCAGCAGGAAGTCGAAGACCAGCAGCACGATCAGCTGGCCGCGCAAGGTCGCGTCGGGCGGCAGGCCGAAGCGCTTGCGCGCCCAGCGTCCGGTCGGCGTGCGCGGCGCGGCCACCGCCTCGAGCACGTCGGCGACCAGCCGGTGCGCCAGCAGCGCCGCCGCGAACAGCAGGCAGCTCCACGCCACCGCCGCATGGATGTGCG
>JAFEFH010000016.1 GCA_018240695.1 Pseudomonadota bacterium
GCGGCACGCTCGCGCTGGTGACGGGCTTCGCCTTGAGCGGCGGCGCGCCGCGCTGATCGATGCGGTGAGGAAGGAGAAATAGACAGGCCCTCTGAAACAAGCTTTTCTTTACCGCTCACGCGAGTGTGATCTATGGTCGCGACGTCCTCGCTCTTGGGGATGTCCGATTGCTTCGAGGCATAAGCCCGCTCATGCCAGCCCATGCCCCGATGACCATCGCCGACCTGGCGCGCGCTTCCGGCGGCGACGTCCACGTCCATCCGCTCCTGTCAGACCCACGGCTTCCTCGACATGGCCTGTCCACGGCGCGGCGGTATCGGCATCTGTCCCGTGATGGTCACACTTTAGAAGCCAATCCGACGTGCTGACGCTACGCTACGAACGCCGCCACAAGGTTCTGGCAGTTACTTTCACCGGCGTGATGAGCTCCGAGGAATTGGCCGAACACGATCGTCTTCTGCTGCACTTTCTGGCGGGGCGCGACGGCGTGCGCGGTCTCTACGACCTGACCGCGGTCGAGGCACTCGCGGTGCCGGTGAGCCGCATCAACCAACGCGGCCAGCGCCCGTCCATGTTCCACGACCTGCGCGTCGTCGTCGCACCCGGCGGTGCCGGCCTCACCTTCACACGCACCATCTCCGACCAGTTTCGCGCCGCCGGTCACAGCGAGCCGGTGCTCGTCGACACGATGGCGCAAGCCTACGCGCTTCTGGGCCTCGTCGATCCACAGTTCGAAGCGGTGGATCCGCCGATCGACTGAAGGCCGCTGGCGACGAGGGCATGCTGCGACCGTAACAATTTCATCCGTCGGCACTGACGATTAAAACAAAGCGCACCGTTGTCGGTTGCGGAGTATGTCTGCACACTCAACCCGGGTGTTTTGGGAAGAGTAGAGTGATGCCGATCTACGTGACCTTCTACCATCTCGACCAGACGATGGTCGGAAAGACCGAGGGCGAAATCACGCTTGCGGATCTGATGGGCTATCTCGACGACGTCGAAAAGGCGCGCGCGGTCGGCTACGCGAAGATCTTCGATTGCCTCAGCGGCCAGTCGAATCTGCTGCCGGACGAGCGCGACGCCTTCGCCAAGCGTCTCGCCGCCTATCATGCACGCTATGGCAAGCAGGCCGGGCCCTTCGCGGTCGTCGCCGGACCGGACGTGGTTCATCGCCTGGCCGATCTCCAGGCGCTCGTGCCCCCCGCCAACACGCGCCCGGTCAGGATCTTCGGCGATATCCATTCCGCCCGGGCGTGGATCGCCGAGCAGAGCTGAGAACGCCGAAGGCTAGCGGCGCCGCTGCGAGTCGAAGCGGCGGTTGACCGCGCCGGTGACTTCGATCGAGCGCGAGACATCCTGCAACTCGGTGATGTTGCTGGCCGGCATGCGCACCACGTCGCCACTGGCGATCGCCACCGCGGCGATACCCAGCCGCTGGATCGCGCGCGAGAGATAGCTCGCCACCAGCATCGCCAGGATAAGGCTGACCAGGCAGAAGACGACGCCGATCAGGGTCATGGTGAGCGCGGTGTGCCACAGCGGTGCGTCGACGATCGCCGCCGGCACCGCGACGCCCGACGTCCAGCCGGAGAGGCGCGAACGCTCGAACGAATTCTTCACCAGCACGCCGTCGCGATCGATCACCGCGAACAGGCCCGCCATCTTGTCGCCGCGCGCGGCTTCGGCCATCGGCTGCTGCGCCGCCATGCCGACGTAGCGTTCCGGCAGACGGCTGCGTGCGAGCAGCACGCCTTCGCGATCGACGATGCCGGCCGACCAGCTGTCGCGCAGGCCCGACTCGGCGAAGAGACGCTGCAAACGTTGCGGCGGCATGCCACCGCTCAGCATCGCCACGACCTTGCCGTTCTCGAGAATCGGTACCGACACGAAGAAGAGACCGGGCTTCGGCCCTGCGGACGGGATGAGGTTGGAGACGAAGGCCTTGTTGCCGGCCATGATCTGCGTGAAGCCGAGCAGGTCGGCCGGCACCGTCTCTTCGGGGTCCTGCGGCGAGAAGGCCAGCTTTCCGGTCGCATCGTAGACCACCAGCGTTTCGAAGCCGCGGCTGCGCGCCATCGCCATCAGGCGCTCGACGACGTCCGGCGTGTTCTGGCGCAGCCCCCGCGCATTCGAGATGCCGTCGAGGAAGCCGACGGTCTTGTCGATCTCGCGATCGATCATGTATTTGATGTTGTTCGCGACATCGAGGCGCTGCGCCTCGATCGTGCGCTGTGCCGCCTTGCCGTAGTCCCACGCCACGATCGCCACGAGGATCAGCATCGGCAGCATGATCGCGGCGATCAGCAGCAGCATGTAGCCGCGCAGCGACAGCCCGCCATCGGGCGACTGCACCTTGTGCAGCGACGGATAAAATCCAGGAGCCATCAGTTCACGATGCCGACATGAAAAGCCGACACTCCCACCCACACACCAAATTTCCCAGAGCCAAAATGGCACACTGCGACTGCAAGGAAAAGCAGCCCGATCATTCTGAGACGCATTTTCAAATTGCAGTCGAGGGCGCTGAGCGATGAATTTCCCGCCGTTACAAGGCTTTACGACAGGCCCCGTCCATTTGAAGGCTTGCGCGCCTGTCAGCGCAAGCCCTCAGCGGCGCGCGAGGAAAAAGAGAAAGGCGAGACCGCCCAGGGCGCCTGCCACGGCATAAAAGAAGGTGACGACCAGGCGCCACCGCTTGCGCTGCCGACGGACTTTGCGATCGTACTCACGACGCGTCATTCCCTCGGGAGGGTCGGGTTCGACATATGTGCGTCTGTAGATCGGCTTGGTTGCACGACGCCAGCCGATATAGCCGGCGACGGCGCTGAACACGACCATCGTCGACACGATTACAGGATTTAACACCCAAGCCCCAAAAGCTTCCCGGCGACGACCCTACAGCGACGATCCGAGGGTGCAACGGCAAACGCCGCTAACGCGTGGATCAGCGTTTCTTGCACCGGCGAGGCAAACACAACGCGCGAGCGAGGTTCGCGGATAGTCACACAATCGTCTCATTTGCTGTCTTGTTCTCGTCACTTCCGCTGTGTCTGATGAAAGTGAGCGCAAAGGAGTTAGACATGGAACGTGGTTTACTCGTCCCGCTCAGCCCGAACGAAGAGCAAGCGCTGCGTCGCGTCGCCAACGGCGTTTCCAAACCGAAACATCTGCAAGGTGCGCCGGTCGAGCGCCTGAAGCTTCTGGCTCTCATCGAGGAGACCGAAGGCCGCATCCATCTCACGGCGCTCGGCGCCCAGCGCTTCGCCGGCGACAAGACGTCGGGCGCGTCCGCCTGAGACACCGCCGATGCCGGTGCACTGGACGATCTCGCATCCGACGCAGCTCGTGGTCGCGGTGACCAAAGGCGATGTCTCGGTTTCCGATATCGAGAAGTACTTCGCGGGCGTCACCGCCGACGGCGCCATGGGGTACGCCAAGATATTCGAGATCACGCACACGCCCCACGCGCTCAGCGACGAGAACCTGAAGACGCTGGGCCAGCGCGTGCTGTTCTACGCCCAGCACGGCCAGGTCGGCCCCGTTGCGATCGTCGCGGCGTCCGAGGACAGCTTCGACAAGGCCTCGACCTTCGCCGCCGCGGCGCAAGCGAACCGGCCGATCAGGATTTTCCGCGAGCTGCACATCGCACGACAGTGGATCGATGGACAGCGCACAGGCTCTGCCGCCCCGACACCATCGTGAAGTGACCGGTCGCCGCCGCGATCGAGAAGGTCGTGGCGGTGCCGGGCATTGCCGCCGGTAGATGTGCGCGGCGGTGCCTTGCCGGCCTCCGCCGTCGGCCCGCATACTTCGGAACGCTTCCCGCGCGGTCCCATGCCGATACGACTGACGATCTTCCATCCCGACCGAATGATCATCGGTGTCGCCACCGAACAGGTGACGTTGTTCGATCTCGTCGGCTTCTTTCGCGAGATCGCGGAGTCCGGCACGCTCCACTATCGCAAGCTGATCGACGTCGCCGCCGCCGAGCCTGCCTTGTCGATGGAGGAGCTTGCCGCCTTCGGCGAGCGGGTACGGGCGGCCCGCACCGACCGGCCGCGCGGCGCGCTGGCCATCGTCGCCGATTCAAATCGCGGTGAGTTCGCGCGCTTCTTCACCCAGCTGCGAAGCGGGACGGAGGCGCCGCCGACCAAGGTTTTTCGCAGCATTCATGAGGCCCGACGCTGGTTGGCCGCCCAGCCGCTCGACCTCTGACAGACGCGACTTACCGCGTTCCGACTGAAGTTTACCGGCAAGCTTTATCGACGGTTGAACTTGAGAGGCAGCCGCAATGCCCTTAAGACGACAATAATGCCCGTGACCTGGACCATCTCTACCGCCGACCGCCTGGT
Organism: Pseudomonadota bacterium; assembly: GCA_018240695.1. Taxonomy (GTDB): domain Bacteria; phylum Pseudomonadota; class Alphaproteobacteria; order Reyranellales; family Reyranellaceae; genus Reyranella. The sequence goes on from JAFEFH010000016.1 coordinate 4,353, forward strand.
AAGTGCCCGCGCCGAAGGCATCGTCACCCTGACAGACATCGAGGCCCTGCTCGACGACATCGTGGTCAAGGACGCGCTCACTTATCGCAAGATGTTCGATGGCCGCGGCGCTATCGGCCAGTACGACGACGCCGATGTCATGTCCCTGGGCGCCCGCATCCAGGCCTACAATACGCTGGACCTGAGCGGTGCTGCCGCCATCGTGGTCGACACGCAGGAGCGCTACGACGTGGCATTGCGCTTCGCCAACATCGCCAAGGCCAAGCGACCGATCCGCGTCTTCTGGGATCCGCAGTCCGCCCGCACCTGGCTCGACAGCAACCCGACGCTGGAAGATTCGGTCTAGCGCCAGAGGCGGACGAGTCGATGGCTGACCACGCTCCCGCCGCGTCTCCCGCGACGCCGCCCTCGTCCGGCCGCCGCGACCTGATCCTCGCAGCCTGCATGATGGCCACCTTCATGGCCGCCGTCGAAGGCACGATCGTGGCGACCGCCATGCCGACCATCGTGGCCGAACTCGGCGACTTCCATCTCTTCTCCTGGGTCTTCTCCGCCTATCTGTTGCCGCAGGCCGTGAGCGTGCCGATCTACGGCCGCCTTGCCGATCTCTACGGCCGCCGGCGCGTGTTCTATGCCGGCGCCGGCCTCTTCCTGCTCGGCTCGACGCTTTGCGGCTTCGCGAACGCCATGCCGATGCTGATCGCCTTCCGCGCGATCCAGGGCATGGGCGCGGGCGCCGTCCAGCCGCTCGCCTACACGATCGTCGGCGACATCTATACGCCGACCGAACGCGCCCGCGTGCAAGGCCTGCTGTCGAGCGTGTTCGGCATCGCCGCGATCATCGGCCCCTCGCTCGGCGCCTTCCTTGCCGACCATGTGAACTGGGCCGCCATCTTCTGGGTCAACCTGCCGATCGGCCTCGCCGCGATGGCCATGCTGACGGCCTTCTATCGCGAGCAGCCGCGCGGCAAGTCGCACAGGATCGACTATGCCGGCGCGGTGCTGCTGACGATCGGCGGCGGCCTGCTGATGCTGGCGCTGGTGCAGGGGCCGAGCCTGCCGCACGGCTTCCTCTTCTCCTGCATCGGCGTCGGTGGGGTGGCGATGGCCGTGCTCGCCTGGCACGAGCGCCGCGTCGCCGAACCGATGCTGCCGTTCCGCCTGTGGCGTCATCGCATGGTGGCGCTAAGCGGGCTCGGCAGCTTCACCATCGGCGCCCTGATGATGGGCGTAGTGGGCTTCCTGCCCTCCTATGTCAGGACGGTGATGAACCTCAGCACCCTGGCTTCAGGCCTGGCGCTCGGCGCCATGACCGTGACCTGGTCGTTCGCGAGCTTCGTCGCGGGCCGGCTGATGATCCGCACCAGCTACCGCGCGACGGCGACGCTGGGCGGCCTCGGCCTGCTCTCGGGTAGCCTGGTGCTGCTGGCGATGACGCCGACTTCGGGCCTGCTGTGGGCCAGCACCGGCGCCATGCTGGTCGGTCTGGGCATGGGTTTCTGCAACACGACCTATCTCGTGTCGGTGCAGGCCGCGGTCGACTGGCACGAACGTGGCGCCGCCACCTCGTCCAACATGTTCATGCGCATCGTCGGCCAGTCGGTCGGCGCCGCGCTGTTCGGCGCCGTGGTGAACATCGCCCTGTCGCTCGGCGCTCCGATGCAGTCCGCACTGGGCGATCTCTATTTCCTCAGCACCGCCTTCGGCATCGCAGCCCTGGCGCTCGCGCTGCGCTGGCCGCGCGGCCTCGGCCCCACCCACTCCCGCTAGAGCAATTCTCAACAGCCGAGATCGTCCACCGCCGAAGCAGCGCAACAGGATGCCCGGCACTTTCGTCAGGTGATCGGCGCTCGCGGCGGAAGGCAAAGGCCGGGTTGTCACCGCGGGCCGCCCTTGATCCAATGAAATTTGCAAATGACGAGCGAGGAGGACGCGCAATGAAAGTGGGATTCATCGGCCTTGGCCTGATGGGCTCGGGCATCTCGGCGAACCTGCAGAAGGCCGGCCACGCCATGATCGTGCACGACATGCGCCGCGCCGCCGCCGACAAGCTCTGCGCCGCGGGCGCCGAATGGGCCGCCAGCCCCCGCGCCGTCGCCGAGGCCTCGGAGATCGTCTTTACCTCGCTGCCCGGCCCGCCGGAGTTCGAAGCCGTCGTGACCGGCAAGGACGGGCTGCTGGCCGGCATGCAGCGCGGCCAGCCGCTGTTCGATTTCTCGACCAACTCGCCGACCTTGATCCGCAAGCTCGCCCCGCTGTTCACGGAGCGCGGCGCGCATCTGCTCGACAGTCCGGTGAGTGGCGGGCCGGCCGGCGCGGCATCGGGCAAGATGGCGATCTGGGTCGGCGGCGACGAAGAAGTCTTCCAGCGCTACCGCCCGGTGCTCGACGGCGCGGGCGACCAGATCCTGCGCATCGGTCCCGTCGGTTCGGCATCGGTCGCGAAACTCGTGCACAATCTCTCGGGCTACGTCATCAACGTGGCGCTGGCCGAGGCCTTCACCATGGGCGTGAAGGCCGGCGTCGACCCGATCACTCTGTGGAAAGCCATCCGCAACGGCGCCAATGGCAGACGGCGTACCTTCGACGCGCTCGGCGATCACTTTCTTCCCGGTAACTACGACCCGGCGCGTTTCGCCCTGAAGCTCGCGCACAAAGACGTCTCACTTGCAACGCAAGTAGGCAAGGAAGTCGGCGTGCCCATGCGTCTCTCCAACCTCGCCCTCGAGGAGATGACGGAGGCGCTCGCCCGCGGCTGGGGCACGCGGGATTCGCGCTCGGCGATGATCCTCCAGCAGGAACGCGCGGGCCTGCAATTTTCCGTCGATCGCGACGAAATTGCAGCCATCCTGCGGGACAACGCGAATCGCTAGTCGATCGCAGCGATCAGCAAAACGCAAAACATACAAGCCTCCCGGCGCGCGGGCCGTTGCTCCGGGGAGCCGGGCCTTCTACGATTGTCGAAAGACTTGGGGAAGGCATTCATTTGATCTGCGGTCCGCACTGGCTGGCCTTGACGAGGCTGGCCGCGCCATGAGTCGACTCAACGACCGAGAGAACCTGCGCATCCTGATGCGATGACTCCTGTTACGTTCAACGACACCCTGGGATGGCTCCACGCGCCGCGCGGCGGCGTCGGCCGCGTCGCGGTGCTGATCTGCCCCGGCATGATGCAGGACGCGCTGCTCTCGCATTGCTCGCTGCGCGTGCTGGGCGAGCGCCTTGCCGAGGCAGGCTATTGGGCTTTGCGCTTCGACTATCCCGGTACCGCGGACTCGCTCGCCGAGGGCGACATCGAGCCGCCCGAGGGCCACTGGCAGTCCTGGCTGAAGAGCATCGAGGGTGCGGCCGACTGGCTGCGCGAGACGACGGGCGCCAGCGAACTGGTGTTCGCAGGCCTGCGCATTGGCGCCACCCTCGCCACCCTGGCCGCGAGCCGGCGCCACGACGTCGCGGGAGTCATCCAGTTCGCGCCGGTGGTGCGCGGCAACTCCTACGTCCGTCAGCTCCTCGTCCAGGCGCAGCTCCAGACAGGGCAGCCGCTGCCGGCCGACGCCGACCTGGTGTTCTACGAATTTCGCCTGAGCCCTCGCACCCTCGACGAGATGCGCGCCGTCGACCTCCGTATCGCCGGACTTCCGGGCAAGAAGATCGCGCTCTATCCGCGCGCCGACTCGCGCCTGATCGACGAATGTACGCAGGCTTGGACGGCCGCCGGCGCCAACGTGACACGCGGCACGTGGAACAAGCTCGAGCCGATGTTGCGTCACAACATCATCGAGGAAGACACGCTGGCCGATTTCAGCGACGTCGTCGCCTGGCTGTCGAGAGCCATGCCCTACGACGCCACGCACAAGGCGGTGACTCCCGCCGCAACGCCCTTGTCGCTCGAGCCGGCCGCTTGCGTGGAAACGCCAATGCGTTTCGGCCGGCGCGGCCGGCTGTTCGGCGTGCTGTGCCGGCCGGCGCAAGGCCAGCCCGATACGGCCGTCATCATCACGAACTCCGGGCGCGATCCTCACTACGGTTCGTGCCGCCAGTCGGTGACGTTCGCACGCCAGCTTGCGCGCCAGGGCATCGCCTCGCTGCGCATGGATTTCGCGGGCCTCGGTGACAGCCTGGGTCCGATCGGCAAGGAAGACTTGCTGACGCCGATGTTCGAGGCCGACCGCGTGCCCGACATTCGAGGAGCACTCGACGCGCTGGAGCGGCTGGGCTATCGCCGCTTCGCGCTCCAGGGCCTGTGTGCCGGCGCCTATCACTCGTTGCAGGGTGGCCTGAACGATCCGCGCGTGTCGACCTTGCTGCTGGTCAATATCCCGCTGTTCTCGCTGCCCGGCGAGGTGATGGAGTTCCTCACTCACCGTACCAATTCGTTCGTCCACTATTTCAATCGGCTCACCAGCCTCGACGGCTTGAAGCGGCTGTTCACCGGCAAGGTGAACGTGCTGCGCATCCTGCGCGGCCAGGTCGACCAGGTGCGGATGCACGCATCGGAAACGGTGCAGGGCATCGCGACCAAGGTGGGCGGCGCCGACCGGCGGACGCCGGCCCGGCGCGCCATGGCCGATCTGTCGGCCCGCGGCGTGCGCACGCTCTTCCTGTTCTCCGCCGGCCAGGGAGAGATCGACGCCTTCGCGCGCGAGTTCGGTCCGGCGGGCGAGGGGCTCGCCGGCTATCCCGGCGCGGTCATGCATGTGATCGAGAACATGGACCACGACATGAGCCAGGCGCCCGGCCGCGCCGTCGGCCAGGCCCTGATGGTCAACTTCATGGCCCCCTCCGGCCGTTCCTGACCGCCCGCGCCCGAGCCGGTTATCTGCTATCATTCCGGCCGCCGCTCCTGGAGACCCTTTCATGTCCATTCGTTCCGCCGTCCTCGACCAGGTGAAGCTGGTGGCCGAGCAGCAGCGCAAGACGCTGGCGCCGCTCACCGACGACCTGCCGCTGGTCGGCTCGGGCCTCGACTCACTGTGCATCGCGCTCGTCGTGGCCAATCTGGAGGACGAGCTGGGCGTCGATCCCTTCGGCGTGATGGGCAGCGTCGATATGCCGGTGACCCTGGGCGAGTTCATCCACTTCTACGAGTCCGCCCCCGCCGCCAAGGCCTAGAATCCCCGCCTCCCGGCGTTGTGCAGTGCAGCGCCGAATCCTCCCGTTTGACTGATGCCAACGCCGTTCCTTCGGCGCTAGGATCGAGCCAACGAATACCGGGAGGGAATGCAATGCAGATCAAGCGTCGTACGTTCGGCAAGCTCGCCGCCGCGGGCACCGCGGCGGGACTGGCCAGCCCCGCCATCGCGCAGGACAAGAAGCCCTTCACCATCGGCTTCGGCATGGCGCTGACCGGCGGTCTCGCCCCCAACGGCAAGTCGGCGCTGCTCGGCATGCAGATCTTCGAGGCCGACGTGAATGCGCGCGGCGGCATCCTCGGCCGGCCGGTCAAGCTCGTGTACTACGACGACCAGTCCAATCCCTCGAACGTGCCGGGCATCTACACGAAGCTGCTCGACGTCGACAAGGTCGACATCGTGGTCAGCGGCTACGCCACCAACATGGTCGCGCCGGCGATGCCGGTCGTCATGCAGCACGACAAGACGTTCTTCGCGTTGCTCGGCCTCGCGGTGAACACGGAGTTCAAGTATCCGCGCTACTTCTCGGTGACGCCGACGGGCGGCCCGGCGCCCAAGGAATCCTTCTCGGCGGGCTTCTTCGCCGTGGCGGCGGAGCAGAATCCCAAGCCCACGACGCTGGCCATCACCGGCGCCGACGCGGAATTCCCACGCAACGCCCTCGACGGCGTGCGCGCGCAGGCCAAGCGCATGGGCCTCAAGATCGTCTACGACAAGACCTATCCGCCGGCGACCGCGGACTACACGCCGATCGTGCGCGCGGTGGCGGCGACCAACCCCGACATCTTCTTCGCCGCGTCCTATCCGCCCGACTCGGTCGGCCTGATCCGCGCCAGCCACGAGGTCGGCTTCAAGCCCAAGCTGTTCGGCGGCGGCATGGTCGGCCTCCAGGCGACCGCGCTGAAGACCCAGCTCGGACCGCTGCTGAACGGCATCGTGACCTACGACTTCTGGCTGCCCTGGGCGGGCTTCGCCAGCGACGCCGGGCGCGAGCTCCTGAAGAAGTACCAGGCGAAGTCGGCGGCCGCCGGCGTCGACCTGCTCGGCTACTATATCCCGCCGTTCAGTTACGGCATGCTCCAGATCGTCGAGCAGGCGGTGACCGCGGTCGGCGGCACCAATGACGACAAGCTCGCCGAATACTGCCGCAAGAACACGTTCAAGACGGTAGCCGGCGACATCAAGTTCAACGCCGAGGGCGAGTGGACCGAAGCGCAGGTGATGGCCGTGCAGTTCCAGGGCATCACCGGCAACGACGTCGAGCAGTTCCGCGATCCCAAGCGTGAAGTGATCCTGTGGCCGACCAAGTACAAGACCGGCAACGTGATCTACCCGTACAACCCGACCAAGTAGGCCGGTGACACTGCGCCGGGCGGCGGGACCTACTGGTTCCGCCGCTCCCCGCGCAGGGTCGGCAGGCCGACACCGACCGCATCGAAGCCGCCATCCACCGCCAGCACCTGGCCGGTGACATAGGCGGCCTGATCGCTGCACAGGAAGAAGATCGCGTTCGCGAGTTCGGACTCCAGCCCATAGCGGTTGAGTGGGATGTGGTCGTGATAGTCCGCGCGGATTTCCTTCGTGTGCACCTCCTTGGCCATCGCCGTGTCGACCGGGCCCGGCGCCACGGCATTGACCCGGATGCCGTACTGGGCGAGCTCGGCCGCCTGCTGCTTGGTGAGATGCGCGAGGCCCGCCTTGCTGGTGCCGTAGGCGACACGCAGCGTCGAGGCCCGCAGGCCCGAGATCGACGTGATGTTCACGATCGCGCCCTTGCCCTGGTCGCGCATGATCGGCGCCACCGCCTGGGTCATCAGGAAAGGCCCGCTGAGATTGACCGAGAGGACGCGCTGCCAGTCCTCGAACGTCACGTCGAGCAAGGGCTTGAACACCGCGACGCCGGCATTGTTCACCAGCGCGTCGATGCGCCCGAGCCTGCGATGCACGTCCTGCACGGCCTTCTGGACCGACGCGGGGTCGGAGACATCGGCCTCGAACGCGAGCGCGCTCTCGCCCAAGCGGGCAGCGGCGGCGCGCACCGTGTCGCCCAATATGTCGAGCATCGCCACCCTCCACCCGTCCTGGAGGAAACGCGTCGCCGCCGCGAGGCCGATGCCACGCGCCGCTCCGGTGACGAGGGCCACCTTCTTCAACTCCGACATGCTGCTTTACGCTCCGAGATAGAATTCGCGGATCAGGTCGTTGTTGTTCAACGCCTCGGCCGATTCGCCTTCGAACGCAATGCGGCCGTGGACGATGACATAGCCGCGGTCGGCGATCCGGATGGCCTGGGTGAAGTTCTGCTCGGCCATCAGCACGGTGAGATCGAAGCCTTCCTTCAGCTCCTTGATCTTGTCGATGGTGCGGCTGACCAGCAGCGGCGCGAGGCCGACCGACGGCTCGTCGATCAGCAGGATGCGCGGCGCCGACATCAGCGCACGGGCGAGCGCCAGCATCTGCTGCTCGCCGCCGCTCATCGAGCCCGCGAGCTGGCCCTTGCGCTCCTTGAGCCGCGGGAAGGTCTCGAAGCAGAAGTCGAGGTTGCGCTGGAGCTCGGCGCGCGCCTTGGGCCGGTAGGCGCCCAGTTGCAGGTTCTCGAGCACGCTCTGCTTGGGAAACAGGCGGCGCCCCTCCGGCACGAAGGCGATGCCGAGGTCGACGATCGCCTCGGTCGACAGGCCGATCAGCTCGTGCGCCGTGCCGTCGATCGTGGCCGTGATGCTGCCGGCGCTCGGCCGCACGATGCCCATGATGCACTTCATCAGGGTCGACTTGCCGTTGCCGTTGGTGCCGAGCAGCGCCACCGTCTCGCCGGCATCGACCCTGAGCGACACGTCCTCCAGCACGCGCACCGCCGCGTAGCCGGCGTCGACGTTGGCGACGGTGAGGCTACTCGCCAAGGTAAGCCCTCACGACTTCGGGGTTGCGGACCACTTCCCTGGGATCGCCGTCGGCGATCTTGCGGCCGGCGACCAGCACGGCCAGCCGCTGCGAGACCTCCATGACCGCGCGCATGATGTGCTCGATCATGATGACGGTGATGCCCTGCCCGTTCAGCCGGATCAGCAGCGCGATGATCTCGTCGACCTCGGCATGGCTGAGGCCCGCCATCACCTCGTCGGCGATCAGCAGCTTGGGCTCGGCGGCCATCGCGCGCGCCAGTTCGAGCTTGCGCATCTCGATCTGCGTGAGATCGCGCGGCTGGCGGTCGGCCTTGGCCGACAGACCGACCTCGCCCAGCAGGTCTCGGCAGCGCGCGTCGATCGCATCGTGCGGCACATGCGTGTGACCGGGCCCCGCCTTGCGCGCGTTGACCGTATAGAGGATGGGAATGCGCACGTTCTCGACCAGGGTGAGCGAGCCGAACGGCCGCGGCAGCTGGAAGCTGCGGGCGAGACCGCGGCGCGTGCGCTCGTGCGCGGCCAGCCCGTCCAGCGTCTCGCCGGCGAAGCGGACCTTGCCGGTCTCGTTGCGCAGCGTGCCGCAGATGCAGTTCACCAGGGTCGACTTGCCCGAGCCGTTGGGGCCGATCAGCCCGATCCGCTCGCCCTGCTTCACCTCGAGGTCGATGCCCTCCAGCGCCACGAAGCCGCCGAAGCGCTTGCCGACGCCCTCGACCGTCAGCAGCGCGCTCATTTCGGCCGCCGCTTGAACAGGCCCACGATGCCCTGCGGCGCCAGGATCACGAACGCCACCATCAGCACGCCGGCAACCAGCACGTTGGCCGCCGACGAGATGGTGACCCGCAACACCTCCTGCAGGCCGCCCACCAGGACCGCGCCGATCACCGGACCCAGCCAGCTCGACGTGCCGCCGATCAGCGGCATGGCGATGGCGTTCACCGCGTAGTTGAGGTTGAAGCCCGAGGTCGGGTCCAGATAGGTCACGTAGTACGGCAGCGGCGCGCCCGCCATGCCCATGAAGCCGCCCGACAGCGTGGTCGCGATCAGCTTCAGCCGCAGGGTCGGCACGCCCGCCGCCTCGGCCGCCGCCTCGTCGTCGCGGATCGCGGCGAATCCGTAGCCCAGCGACGAGCGCTCGATGGCTCGCGCCGTCGCCAGCACGATGACGCAGAGGCCCAGCATGACGACGAACAGGTACTGCACGTACTCGCCGCCGATCAGCGGCGCGAGCTTGGGACGCAGCACATAGGCGCCGCGCGCGCCGCCCACGAAGTCCCAGTTGGTGATCAGCGTCTGCACGACGACGGCCAAGGCGAGCGTCGCGATGGAGAAGAACACGCCGCGCAGGCGCAGGGTCAGGTAACCCGTGCCGAGACCGACCAGCGCGGCCATCGCGCCGCCGATCAGCACCATCACCGGCAGCGGCATCGCCGGGACCAGCTTGTAGAGCGCCACCGTCGAATAGGCGCCGATGGCGAAGAACGCCGTCACGCCGAAGTTCACGTAGCCGGTATAGCCGCCCAGGATGTTCCAGGCCGTGCCGAGCACGATGTACTGGACGACGACGTAGCCCAGGAAGAAGGCGTAGCTGCTGCCGATGGCGCGGCCGACGCCGAAGATCGCGCAGGCCACGACGACCAGCGCCAGCACGAACGGCACCGCGCGCATCGACCGGCGCGGCCCGGCTGGACGGGACGAGGTATTAACGGCCGAGGATGCCATTGGGTCTCACGGCCAAGGTGATCAGCAGCACGCCGAAGGAGACGGCGGGCGACCAGGAGGGACCGAACAACGTGGCCGTCAGCGTCTCCACGACCCCCAGCGTCACCGCGGCGATCACCATGCCGGAAAAGCTGCCGAGCCCGCCCAGCACGCAGATGGCGAAGACGCGCCCGATATATTCGCGGCCGATCGACGGTTCGACCGGCTGGATGATGATCAGCACCGCGCCGCCCAGCGCCGCGGTGGCGATCGACAGGCCGAAGGCGATGCGCTTGATGCGGATCGGGTTGGCGGCCATCAGGCGCAGTGCGAGCTGGTCCTGCGCCACCGCCTGGATGGCGCGGCCGAGGAAGCTTCTGGACAGGAAGAGCTGGAGGCCGACGACGGTGATCATCGACACCAGGAACGGCACCAGCAGCCGGAACGGCAGCTCGAGCGGGCCGAGCGTCAGCTTGTCGCCGATATAGGAGGCCTGCACGAGGCGGTAGTCGACGCCGAAGATCATCACCAGCGTGACCTCGGTGATGAACAGCAGGCCGAAGAAGAAGGACAGGCCGCGCAGGGACTGGTCGTCGCGCCGTTCGAAGGCCACGTAGTAGACCTGGTAGACCAGCATGCCGAGCAGATAGAAGAGCGGCATGGCGATGATCGCCGCCAGGATCGGATCGATCCCGAACACCGTGTTGCCGATGAAGGCCGCGTACGAGCCCAGCAGGATGAAGGCCGGGTGGGCGATGTTGACGATGTCGAGCATGCCGAAGGAGATCGCCACGCCGATCGAGACGGCGGCGTAGAACCCGCCGAGCAGCAGGCCCGACAGGATGGCGTTCATCAACAGGTCGGCGGATACGTCCAGCTTCCCGTTCCTCCCACGGCGCGGCGATTGCTTCGCCTTCGCCTGGAGTGTGGGCAAGGAATCGGCGGTTGCCTAGTGGTTTTGTAGGCCGCGCTCTCAGAACTCGAGCAGGTTGTCGCGCAGCTGCTTGTGGGCATAGGCCTTGCGCGCGAGGCCGCGGCGCTGAAGCTCGGGCACCAGCCCGTCGCAGATCTCCATGACGTAGCGGCGGTCGAAATAGGTGTTGAAGATCAGGAACCCGTCGCCGCCCACCTCCTCCATGATGTCCTGCATCATGCCCGCCACGTGGTCGGCGGTGCCGGTGAAGTCGATGCCGCCCTTGCGGGCATAGCTCTGGACGATGGCGCGCGGTGTCTTGCCGATCCATTTGGCGAGCGAGGACTGGTGGCCGTTGGTGGTGAGCGTGTCGGGCAGCGGCGTGTCGAGGTCAAACTGCGCGAAGTCGATGCCGGTCAGGCGCGACATGCTGGAGAGCTGCATGTCGATATGCTCCTCGGCCGTCGCCTGCTCCTGGCGCTGGCGCTCGCGCGCCGCGTCCATCGTGAGATCGACGATGGGATGGGCGAGGAACAGCACCTTGATGTCGTCGGGATTGCGGCCGAGCGCGCTCGCCCGCGTGCGCACGCCCTCGCGATAGGCCTTCATCGAGGCGACGCTGCCGCCGCCCTCGGTGATGATCGTGTCGGCCCAGCGCGAGGCGAACTCCTGCCCGCGCGGCGAGCCGCCGGCCTGGCAGATCGGCACGCGTCCCTGCGGCGAGCGCGGCGCGTTGAGCGGCCCGCGGCACTTGAAGTATTTGCCTTCGTGATTGACCGGATGGACCTTGCTGCCGTCGGCGAACAGGTGGTTCTCGCGGTCGAGCACGACGGCGTCGGGCTCCCACGCCTCCCACAGCCGGGTCACGAGGTCGGTGAATTCGTCGGCCACGTCGTAGCGCTCGTCGTGCGGGTAGTGCTTGTCGCGCCCGTAATTCTGCGCGGCGCCGTCATTGCTGCCGGTCACGCAGTTCCAGCCCATGCGCCCTTCGGTCGTGTGATCGAGCGTGTTGACCAGCCGCGCCAGCAGGTACGGCGGATACTCGCTGACCGACAGCGTCGGCACGAGGCCGAGATGCGTCGTGGCCTGCGCGAGGTACGGCACCAGCACCGCCGGATCGAGCTTGGGCGCCGAGGCGGCATATTTGAGATAGGTGTCGTGGCTGCCCTTGTAGGTGTAGGGCACGTTCGAGGAATCCTCGATGATCATGTAGTCGAAGCAGGCACGGTCCATGCCGCGCGCCAGATCGAGGAACAGGTCGGGCATCATCCAGCGCGCGACGTCGGAGCCCGGCCAAGCCGAGCGCCAGCTCTTGGGGCCGTAGCCCTGCGACAGGAACCAGGCGAGATGGAAAGGACGCTGTGCCATCGCCGATCCTACCTCCACGCTCCCGCGCGCGCCCGCCGTTGCGAGCGCGACAGCATGGCTGCCGGCACCAGGGCCAGCAGCCCCACGACACCGACGATGATGAACGTGTCGGAGAAGGCCAGCATCTGGGCCTTCGCCTGGAGCATGACGCCGAGATAGTCGTAGGCGCCGGCCTTCTGCTGCTGGTACGGCAGGCCGCTCCTCTGCATCAGCTGCTCGACCAAAGTCACGAGGCGCGAGGTGGTGCGGTTGCCCCAGTCCTGCGTGCCGGTGAGCGCATCGGCATGGAAGCGCGTGCGCACCTCGAAGAAGGCGACCATCAGGTTGATGCCGAAGGCGCCGCCGAGCTGGCGCATGAAGTTGGCCACGCCCGCGCCCTGCCGCACCTTCTCGGCCGGCAGCGCCTTCAGCGACGAGGCGTTGAGGCTGGGATTGATGAAGCCGAGGCCCAGCCGCGAGATCATCACCATGCCGACCAGCGACCAGAAGGTCGTGTCGACGTCGGCGGTGCACATGAAGGCGAAGCCGGTCGAGAACAGCAGCAGCCCGCCGATGATCATGGTCGAGGCCGGGATGGCGTCGGCCATGCGCCCGGCCAGCGGGAAGATGAAGGCCAGCATCACGCCGGCCGGCATCATCATCAGCCCCGCGAGCAGCGGCGTGAAGCCGATCGCGGTCTGCACGAACACCGGCATCACGTAGGTCGAGCCCATCATGCCGGCGCCGAAGATGAAGGCGATGGTGGCGGCCGCGGAAAATTCCAGATTGGCGAAGATGCGCACGTCGAGCATGGCGCGCGGCGTGTACAGCTCCCACAGCACGAAGGCGACGCTCGAGATGGCGCCGACGCAGAGCCGCAGCACGATGGTGTCCGAGCTCCAGCCCTCGCGCTGGCCGTCGGCGATGCCGGTCATCAGGCCGAGCAGCCCCAGGCACAGCAGGCCGAAGCCCAGCCAGTCGAACGGCGGGATCTCCTTGGGGAACGGCCGGGTCGGCATGAACAGCATGCCGAGGATGGCGGCCAGCACGCAGAACGGCAGCGAGATGAAGAAGACGTAATGCCAGGAGAAGTACTCGATCATCATGCCGCCCAGGGTCGGCCCGATGGCCGGCGCGAACACGACGCCGAGCCCGAACACGCCCATCGCCGAGCCGCGGCGGTCGGCGGGAAAGACGGTGAAGATGGTCGACATGACCAGCGGCTGGGCGATGCCGGCGCTGAAGCCCTGGAGCATGCGCGCCAGGATCAGCGTGTCTTCCGTCGGCGCCGTGCCGCCCAGCAGCGCGCCGATCGAGAAGAAGCAGAGCGCGCCCACGAAGGTGCGGCGCTCGCCCAGCACGTTGGCGACCCAGGCGTTGATCAGCATGCCCGCCGTCATCGTGGCCATGTAGGCCGACGACATCCACTGCGCCTTGTCCTGGCCGATGCCGAAGGCGCCCATCACGTCGGGCACCGCCACGTTGACGGTGGTCATCGCCAGCACCATCGACACCACGCCGACCATGCCGGAGATGGTGACCAGCCACTTGTACGACGGGCCGTAGCGCTCGCTCAGGAACTGCGCGGTCTGGACCGGCGGCTCGCCCCCGATGGGGCCGCCGAGAGGGGCGCTAGCGGAGCTCAATCTCGACTTCGACCATCATGCCGGGCGACAGCGGCTTGGGCATCCGGTCGAGCTTCACGCGCACCGGCACGCGCTGCGTGATCTTGGTGAAGTTGCCCGACGGGTTGGGTGTCGGCAGCAGCGCGAACCGCGCCGTGGTGGCGCTGCCGATCAGCAAGACATGGCCCACGAAGCGCTCGCTGGGATAGGCGTCGACCGCGACCAGGACCTTCTGGCCGACCTTGAGCTGGCCGACCTGAGTCTCCTTGATGTTGGCCTCGATCCAGACTTCGCCCGCATTGTGCAGCATCAGGATGCGCTGGCCGGCCTGCACGTACTCGCCGGGCTGGACGAAGGTGCGGTCGATCACCGCCGGCACCGGGCTGCGGATCGTGCGGTCCTGCACGTCGACCTGCTGCTGCGAGAGCTGGGCCTGGAGGTTGGTCGCCTGGAAGGCGAGCGCGTCGATCTGGGCGTCGATCACGCCGAGCCGCTCGCGGTCGGCGACCGCCTCGCGCAGGCTGCCCTGCGCCTGTTCGTACTCGGCCTGCGCCTGCTGGAGCTGGCTCTCGAGCTTGGTGGCACTTGCCTGCGCCACCTGGAGCTGGCGCTCGTTGGCGACGCGGCGGTCGAACAGCGACTTGTTGCGCTCGAGTTCGAGACGCGCCAGTTCGAGGTCGGCGCGCAAGGCCGCCAGCGCCTTCTCCTTCACGGTGACGGCCGAGGCGCGCGTCTGCTCCACGGCCTCGGTCTGGTCCTTGACCATGCGGCGCTCGGCCATCAGTCGCTGGCGCTCGGCCTGGATGCCCTGCAACTGGGTCGACAGTGCGTCGGCGCGCAGCTTGGCCACGCGGTCGTCGATGCGCACGATGACGTCGTTGGCCGCCACCTTCATGCCCTCGAGGGCCGGCAGCTCGACCACCCAGCCGTCGGCGCGGCTCGACACGGTGACGATGTCGGCGGTCACGCGCGCGTCGTATTCGTAGACATGGGTGAAGCGCAGGTAGACCTCGCGGCCGCCATAGGCGACGGCGAGCAGCACGACGACCAGCGCGGCCAGGATGCGGGGACGCAGGAGGAAAGGACGCAGGCCGCCGAACGAGCGGCCTTCGCGCACCGGCCGGCCGATCGAGGGCGGCGCCGACGCCGGCGACTGCTCGGCCTTGGAACGCGGGGTGGAGACCGTCTGGTCCAAGATCTAACCGGCCGGGACGGCGCGACGACATGTCATGGAAAAACCATAAGGCTGAAACGGTCTCCGGGTAACCGCTTGAACGCATGGCTGTTTTGCTGCGCGGTGGCCGCCATCGCAGGGCGGAGGGCGCGATCGTCACAACGCGCTTTTCTGCCAATTAATTCAGAAGCTTAGCGTTTTACCGAAAACGTCAAACGGCCTTGCTGTGGGACGGCGGCGTGCCTTACGCTTCCCCCCAACGAATACGGGGCCATCGGCCCACCAACAACCCACCGGGGAAACACAGCATGACGGATGTCCAGTACGTAGCGCCGCGCACGCTCGACGAGGCGGTCAAAGCCTTCGCCGCGGCGTCGGGCGCGGCGAAGATCCTCGCGGGCGGCACGGACCTGCTCGTCCAGATGCGCGCCGGCATCCTGAAGCCCGGCCTGATCGTCGACATCAAGAAGATCGCCGAGATGACGGCGGTCGAGGAGCTGAAGGACGGCGGCTTCCGCATCGGCGCGGCCGTGGCGGGCGCGGTGCTGCGCGACCACGCCAGGCTCAAGAAGGCCTGGCCGGGCGTCGTCGAGGCGACCAACCTGATCGGCTCGACGCAGGTCCAGGGCCGCGCGACCGCGGGCGGCAACCTGTGCAACGGCTCGCCGGCCGGCGACAGCGTGCCGGCCATGGTCGCCGCAGGCGCGATCGTCACCATCCAGGGCCCCAAGGGCCGCCGCGATCTCCCGGTCGAGAAGGTGCCGGCCGGTCCCGGCCGTCTCAACCTCACGCCGGGCGAGATCGTCGTCTGCTTCACCCTGCCCGCCCGTCCGAAAGGATCGAGCGACGCCTATCTGCGCATGATCCCGCGCACCGAGATGGACATCGCCGTCGTCGGCTGCGGCGTCAGCCTGACGATGGACAAGGGCACCGTCACCGCCGCCCGCGTCGGCCTCGGCGCCGTCGCGCCGACCGTGCTGCTGGTCGAGGAGGCCGGCAAGGCGCTCGTCGGCTCGAAAGTCGGTGCCGGGGGGCTCGACGACGCGGCGCTGGCCAAGGCCGCCGCCGCGTGCAGCGCCGCCTGCCGTCCGATCGACGACAAGCGCGGCACCATCGCTTACCGCACCAAGGTCGCGGGCGTGCTGCTGAAGCGCACCGCCGCCATCGCCGCCGAACGCGCCGGAAGGAACTAAGTCACATGGCCAAGATCCACGTCTCCACCACCGTCAACGGCGAGCCGCAGGAATTCCTCTGCGACGCCGAACAGAGCATGCTCGACGTGCTGCGCGGGCCGCTCGGCCTGACCGGCAGCAAGGAAGGCTGCGGCTCGGGCGACTGCGGCGCCTGCACCATCACGGTGAACGGCCGCATCGTCTGCTCCTGCCTGATGCTCGCGGCCGAGGCCGAGGGCCAGAAGATCGGCACCATCGAGGGCATGGCCGACGGCGAGACGCTGCACCCGTTGCAGCAGAAGTTCCTCGAGCATGCCGCACTCCAGTGCGGCATCTGCACCCCGGGCGTGCTGATGGCCGCCAAGGCGCTGCTCGAGCGCAATCCCGACCCGAGCGAGCACGACGTCCGCTTCTGGCTGGCCGGCAACCTCTGCCGCTGCACCGGCTACGACAAGATCATCCGTGCCGTCATGGAAACCGCCGCCGACATGAGGGGAGCTGCCCGATGAGCGACAAGACCTCCGCCGCCAATTCCGCCAACGACAACAAGTGGATCGGCCAGCGCACGATCCGTCCCGACGGCGCCGACAAGGTCACCGGCCGCGCCGCCTATGCCGCCGACACGACCATGCCCGGCATGATCTGGGGCAAGGTGCTGCGCAGCCCGCACCCGCACGCGCGCATCAAGTCGATCAACACCAAGAAGGCGGAAGCCTATCCCGGCGTGAAGGCGGTCATCACCGCCAAGGACATCGTCGAGTTCCCGCTCGATAAGTCGGTGATGCTGGGCATCCAGGACATGCGCTGGATGTGCCGCAACGTGATGGCGCGCGAGAAGGCGCTGTTCGCCGGCCACCCGGTCGCCGCCGTCGCCGCGACCAGCGAGAAGATCGCGGCCGAGGCCTGCCAGCTGATCGAGGTCGACTACGAGGTCCTGCCCTTCGTGATCGATGTCGAGGAGGCGATGAAGCCCGGCGCGCCGGTGCTGCACGACTTCATCAAGCACGAGGGCAAGCCGTCCAACATCGCCGGCCGCCTGGAACACAAGCTCGGCGACGTCGACGCGGGCTTCGCCAAGGCCGACGTGGTGATCGAGCGCACCTTCCGTACCGCGCCGGTGCATCAGGGCTATATCGAGCCGCATGCCTGCCTGGTCAGCGTCTCCGACGGCAAGGCCACGATCTGGAGCTCGAGCCAGGGCCAGTTCATGGTCCGCGCGATGTGCGCCTACCTGACGGGCATCCCGCAGAACGACATCCGCGCCATCCCCGCCGAGATCGGCGGCGGCTTCGGCGGCAAGACCATCATCTATCTCGAGCCGCTGGCGCTCGTGCTGGCCAAGAAGACCGGCCGCCCGGTGAAGATGGTGATGACGCGCACCGAGGTGTTCCACGCCTCGGGCCCGACCTCGGGCTCGTTCAGCCGCATCAAGATGGGCGCCACGAAGGACGGCAAGCTGGTCGCCGCGAGTGGCACCTTCTGCCTCCAGGCGGGTGCGCTCCCCGGCTCGCCGATCCGCGGCGCCGCCGGCTGCGCCTTCGCGCCCTACGACATCCCGAACGTCTTCTCCGAAGGCTTCGACGTCGTCTCCAACCGCTCGAAGGTCGCGGCCTACCGCGCTCCGGGCGCGCCGATCGGCTGCTACGGCACCGAGTGCGTGATGGACGAGATCGCCGAGGCGCTGAAGATGGACCCGCTGGAGTTCCGTCTGAAGAACGCCGCCAAGATGGGCATCAAGGCCGCGCACGGCCCGGTCTATCCGCGCATCGGCTTCGTCGAGACCATCGAGCAGGCGAAGACCCACGCGCACTACGCCGCCCCGCTGCCCAAGGCCGCCAACGGCAAGCTCTACGGCCGCGGCGTCGCCTCGGGCTTCTGGTTCAACGCCGGCGGCGAGTCGAGCGCGCAGGTCAACGTCAACGAGGACGGCACGGTGGTGGTGATCACCGGCCATCCCGACATCGGCGGCAGCCGCGCGTCGACGGCCAACATTACGGCCGAGGTGCTGGGCATCGATTACCGCAAGGTGTCGGTGCTGATCGGCGACACCAGCACGATCGGCTTCTCGAACCTGACCGGCGGCAGCCGCGTCACCTACGCCTCGGCGATGGTGGTCACGCAGTCGACCGAGCATGTCATCACGATCCTGCGCGAGCGCGCGGCGAAGATCTGGAAGATCGACCCCGACGCGGTGATCTGGGAGAACGGCGAGGCCCGTCCCGCCGGCGACAATGCCGGCAAGTTCGAGCCTCTCAGCCTTGCCCAGATCGCGGCGCAGGCCAGCGCGACCGGCGGGCCGATCGGCGCGGGCAAGCAGCTCAACACCACGGGCGCCGAGGGCGGCTTCGCCACGCATCTCTGCGACGTCGAGGTCGACCAGGATCTCGGCATCGTGCGGGTGCTGCGCTACACGTCGTTCCAGGACGTCGGCCGCGCCATCCATCCGAGCTACGTCGAGGGCCAGATGCAGGGTGGCGCCGCCCAGGGCATCGGCTGGGCGCTGAGCGAGGAGTACATCTTCAACAAGGACGGCAAGCTCGACAACCCGAGTTTCCTCGACTACCGCATGCCGGTCTGCTCGGACCTGCCGATGCTCGACTCGGTGATCATCGAGGTGCCGAACCCCAAGCACCCGCAGGGCGTGCGCGGCGTCGGCGAGGTGCCGCTGGTGCCGCCGCTCGCGGCGGTGTCGAACGCCGTCTACAACGCGCTCGGCCGCCGCTTCTACGCGCTGCCGATGTCGCCGCCGCGCGTGCTGGCCGTGATGGACATGAAGCAGGCCGCCGAGTAACGGCGCGTCTCACCCGACTGTTGCGAGAGGCCCGGCCGGCAACGGCCGGGCCTTTCTCTTTGGGCGAGCGCGCCGAAGCGTCCGTCGCGGACGGCTCAACGCCGGAGAGAATTCAGCCGCCGCCCGAGCCGCCGTCCGAGCGCGTCGTACCTTTGCGCGCCTTCGTCGAAAACCTCCTCGGGTGTCCGTGTCGCCCCGGCTGGAAGTGCGGCGGCGCACTCGCCGGCACTGGTGAGTCTGAGCCCGCGCGGCCCGTCCCTGACGAAACCCATCATTTCGAGCCGCAGGCGATGACCGGACGATACGTCCGGGTTCAGCCCGTTGCGCAGCGCATGGAGGACGTCCAGGTCGACCGAGCCAAGATGCATGTCAGTTCTCCGGAAAAGAAATCGCGCCGGCGAACCGGCGCGATTCCCTCGGTTGACGCGGTTCGGGGAGGGAGTACCGCGTGCCATCTCCTCAACGGCAGGCGCGCCTGTTGGTTACGGCGCGGTGAAGAACGGTACGGTTGCGTGCGGAGGAACGGCCAGGCGGGAAGCCGCGTTGACCGGGCATGGCGGGCGACGTGCGCATCGGAATCTCCGGGTGGACCTATACGCCCTGGCGCGGCCAGTTCTATCCCGAAGGATTACCGCAGAAGAAGGAGCTGGCACACGCGGCCTCGGTGTTTCGCTCGATCGAGATCAACGGCACGTTCTACTCGATGCAGCGCGCCGAAAGCTTCGGCCACTGGGGCGCCGAGACGCCCGACGACTTCGTGTTCGCCGTGAAGGGGCCGCGCTACATCACCCACATGCTGCGACTGAAGAACGCCGAGGCCCCACTCGGCAACTTCTTTGCCTCCGGCCTGCTGCGACTGGGCGCCAAACTCGGCCCCATCCTCTGGCAGTTCCCTGCCACCTTCCGTTTCGATCCCCCGCGGCTCGAAGCCTTCTTTGCCCTGCTGCCGCGCGACACCGAGGCGGCGGCGGCGTGCGGGCGATGGCACGATCACCGCCTCAAGGGCCGCGCCTGGCTCAAGACCGACAGGCGCCGGCCGGTGCGTCACGCCATCGAGATTCGCAATGAGAGCTTCCGCGATCCGGCGTTCATCGCGCTGTTGCGCAAGCACGACGTGGCGCTGGTCTGCGCCGACACCGTCGAGTGGCCGCTCCTGATGGATCTCACCTCGGACTTCGTCTATGTGCGCCTGCACGGCTCGACCGAGCTCTACCGCAGTGCCTATTCACCGGCGGCGCTGCGGCGCTGGGCGGCTCGGGTCGCTGCCTGGCGCGACGGCCAGCCAATGACCGATGGTCATTTCGCCAGCGACCGACCCGCGCCGCGGCGCAAGCGCGACGTGTTCCTGTACTTCGACAACACCGACAAGCTCCAGGCACCGCGCGACGCGCTGTCGCTGATGCGGCGGCTGGGCCAGGCCTAGCCGTTTCAGCAGACGCTGCGGTGCGGCCGAACTGCTAGCGGCTGCGCAGCGGTCCGTAGGGATCGTGGGTGGCGGCTGCGACAGAATGGCCCCAGGCCTCGGTCGCGGCCTGGGCCGGCGGAACCCACCAGTGGAGGACGAGCGCCACGACCAGCATGGCGGTGACGCTGCTGGCCGCCAGAACGGCGCTCCACCGGGATCGTGTGTGCATCGGTTCTCCAGAGATTCGCCGACTAACGCCTCGTCGCGGAATTCCGTTGCATCTGCCGTTTGCAGAAGCCCCCGTCCCGGTGTCCACTTCCGCGCAAAGAGGAGACGCCATTGGCTCATAATTCGTCGCGCTGGGACTCGTCCGCGCCGATCCGCTACCCCGATCCCGACATCGTGGTGCTCGACAAGCGCTTCCAGCACCTGGTCGTGCCGATGGCCGCGATCGAGCGCATCGCCACCGGTTTCCGTTTCACCGAAGGCCCGGCCTACTACGGCGACGGCCGCTATCTCCTCTTCTCCGACATTCCCAACGACACGCTGGTGCGCTGGGACGAGCTCACCAACAGCTCGACCGTGCTGCGCCACAAGGCCGGCCATCCCGACGGCAACACCCGCGACCGCCAGGGCCGGCTGATCAGCTGCGAGCTCGGCAGCCGCACGCTGACGCGCACCGAGCATGACGGCACGGTCACCGTTCTCGCGGACTCGTTCGACGGCACGCGGCTCACCGGACCGAACGACGTGGTGGTGAAGTCCGACGGCACGATCTGGTTCAGCGACAACGGCGCGGGCATTCGCGGTCACTATCTCGGCCACAAGGCCAAGCAGGAGATGCCGTTCCGCGTCTACAAGCTCGATCCCGCGACGGCCGCGCTCACCATCGCCGTCGGCGACATGGAGCGGCCGAACGGCCTCTGCTTCTCGCCCGACGAGTCGAAGCTCTACGTCGTCGACACGCCGTCCGGCACCAAGACCACGCATGTCTACGACATGGTCGACGGCAAGGCCGTGAACGGCCGCGTCTTCTTCGATGCGACGCCCGGCTTCGCCGACGGCATCCGCTGCGACACGCAGGGCAATGTCTGGGCGGGCTTCTCGGGTGGCGAAGGCCAGGACGGCGTCGCGGTGTTCGCGCCCGACGGCACGCTGATCGGCCGTATCCTGCTGCCCGAGCGCTGCGCCAACCTCTGTTTCGGCGGCGTGAAGCGCAACCGCCTGTTCATGACCGCCAGCCAGTCGGTCTACGCCCTCTATGTCGAAGCCCAAGGCGTCGCCGGCGGCTGAAGGAGAACAAGACAATGCCCGCGTCCTACGAAACCCACCGCAAGCAGCTCCAGCTGATCCTCGAAGCCTGGGGCATGCCCACGGCGACGGCGGCCGGCACGGCCGAGATCATGAGCTGGGCCGACCTGCACGGCATCGATACGCACGGCATCTCGATGGTGCCGCCCTATGACGAGCGCCGCCGCACCAACAAGCTGAACGTGCTGGCCGAGCCCAAGATCGTGAGGGAGACGCCGATCTCCGTGCTGATCGACGGCGGCGGCGGCCTCGGCCATCCCAACGGCCGGCGCGCCATGGAGATCGCCATCGAGAAGGCGAAGAAGACCGGCATCGGCGTCGCGGCCGTGCGCAACTCCGGCCATTTCGGCGCCTGCGGCTTCTACGTGCTGCAAGCCGTCGACGCCGGCCTGATCGGCATGGCGACGACCTCGGCCAGCGGCATCCAGGTCGCGCCGACCAACGGCGCGCAGGCCCGTCTCGGCACCGACCCGATCGCCTTCGCCGCGCCGGGCAAGCCCGGCGAGCCGTTCCTGCTCGACATGGCGACCACGACCGTCGCCGCCGGCAAGATCCGCAACAAGGCCAACGAGAAGCTCCAGACACCGCCCGGCTGGCTGGTGACCAAGGACGGCAAGCCCAGCACCGATCCGCACGAGGTGAGCAAGGGCGGCTTCATGACGCCGCTCGGCGGCACGCCCGAGGGCAGCAGCCACAAGGGCTACGGTCTCGGCGGCATGGTCAACATCCTGAGCTCGGCTCTGTCGGGCGGCCTGATGGTGACGGAGCCGACGCGCAACACGCGGCCGGGCGCGATCGACATCGGCCACTTCTTCCTCGCGATGGATCCCGGCATGTTCCGCGACCCCGCCGACTTCCGGGCCGACGTCGCCGCGTTCTGCGACACGCTGCGCGCCACGCGGCCGACCGATCCCGCGAAGCCGGTGCAGGTCGCGGGCGATCCCGAGCGGCGGACCGCGGCAGCGCGCATGAAGAGCGGCATCCCGGTCGGTCCCAACCTGCTCGCCAAGGTCAAGGAGATCGCCAAGGCCTCGGGCGCCGACTGGATCATGGAGGGCTGACGGCCCTCCTCCTTCTTATGCCGGGTTGGTCGGACCGGACGTCAGGCGCCGCATGTGGCGGCGCATGCCGTGATAGTCGTTGATCGCATTGTGCATCGTGCGCCGGTTGTCCCAGACCGTGAGCGTGCCGGGCTTCCACTGGACGCGGCAGGTGAACTCGGGCCGCGTCGCATGCGCCTGTAGCCAGTCGATCACCGGCTTGCTCTCTTCCGGCGTCATGCCCTCGAACGCGATCGTGTGGCCGCGGCTGCAATAGATCGCCTTCTGGCCGGTCTCGTCGACCGTGCGCACGATCGGATGCACCGCTTCGTATGAGTCCGCGTCCTCGGTGCCGGTGATCTTCATGCCGCCGACCGCCGCATGATGCGTCTTGCGGCCGCCGAGATGCTTCAAGGCGGCGCTGTTCACGCCCTTCAGCGGCGCCAGCATCTCCTTCATCCCGTCCGACAGGCTCTCGTAGGCCGCGACCATGTCGCAATAGAGCGTGTCGCCGCCGCGCTCGGGCGTCTCGAGCGCATAGAGCAGCGTCGCGAGCGGCGGGGTCTTGGTGTAGGTCGTGTCGGAGTGCCAGTCGCCGCCGAAGTTGCGCTTCTCCGACGGCTCCTTGACGATCTCGAACAGGAACGGGAAGCCGTCCATGCCCTTCACGAACGGATAGTGGTTGGGCTCGCCGAAGCGCGCGCCGACATCCATCATGTCCTGCGGCGACAGTTCCTGGTCGCGGATCGCGATCACCTTGTAGTCGAGGAACGCCTGGTGGACCTGCGCCCAGTCGTGGTTGTCCATGCGGCGCAGGTCGACGCCGGTGATTTCCGCGCCGAGCGAGCCCGCGATCGGGGTCACGGTGATGCTGTTGCTGGCCATTCCCTGCACCCTCGAGAATCCATTCGATACCAGCCGACCCTATAGCCATCCCGACGGAATTCGCGCTTTTTCTTGTATCCTTCTATTGTATACAATTAAAAATACGATAGAGTATCCATCTGGGGTGTCGGTTTGGGGGGCCAATGCCGTTTGTCGAGGAGGGTGTTGTGGCGCGTAATTCGGCCGTGAAGCAGATCGTTCCGACGCTTCGGCATCGGCTGCTCGATTGGTCCTATCCGCCACGCCATCAACTGACCGAGGAGAGCCTGTGTGCCGAGTTCGGCGTCAGCCGCTCGCCGATCCGGCAGGCCCTCACCGAACTCGCCGCCGAAGGACTGCTCGAGCGCGATCCGCACCAGAGCTACCGGGTGCGCCAGCTGCTGCTGACCGATGTCGAGGATCTCTACGAGTTCCGCTTCGCCATCGAGGTCCAGGCGGTGCGTGGACTCGCCCGCAACGGATTGCCCAAGGATGTCGAAGCGCGGTTGCGCAGGCAGTGGACGAACCCCGAGCGGCTCGAGAGCCTTTCCCGCCAGGTACTGGCCGGCCTCGACGAGGCATTCCATGCCGACCTTGTCGCGGCCCACGGCAACCAGCTGATGCTGGACCAGATCCGGCGCATCAACGAGCGCCTCCACGCGTTCCGCGCGTTCGATTTCTCGCATAGTGCCCGTGCGCAATCGACCGCCGACGAACACACCGTCATCCTCGATCGCATCGCGGCCCGCGATGAGACCGGGGCCGCCGATGCGCTACGCCAGAACATCACCAGCGGCCTCGACAACGTCGAGATCACCATCATGCATCTGTTGGCACGGTCTCATTCCTGCGTTGACAACAAGGAGAAACGGCATGGACGCCGCAGCCTCTAAAGCACGCCCCAAGCTCTGGACCTCGGGGGACATGAACGCCTTCTTCGGGCTGTTCACCAACGTTCTTCTGAACGTCCTGGTTCTTTCCTCCCTCTGTCTCGGCGTCGCGAAACTGCCGAACGACATCGTGTTCGGGCGGATCCTGCCCGCCCTCGGCATCGCCTTGCCGATCGGCAATCTCTACTACGCCTGGCTCGCCTACCGGCGCGGCATGGCCGACGGCCGCAACGACGTAGCGGCGCTGCCCTATGGGCCGAGCGTGCCGCAGATGTTCATCGTCACCTTCGTGGTGATGCTGCCGACCTACATCGCCACCAACGACGCCATCCTCGGTTGGAAACTCGGCCTGATCTGGGCGATGATCGTGGGCCTCATCACCCTGTGCGGCATCCTGGTCGGCCCGGCGATCCGCAAATACACGCCGCGCGCCGCGATGCTCGGCACGCTGGCGGGCGTCTCCATCGCGTTCATATCGATGCGCCCGGCCTTCCTGATCTTCGACACCGCCTGGATCGGGCTGATCTGCTTCATGATCGTGCTGGTCTCGTGGGTAGGACGGGTGCGATTGCCGTTCGGCCTTCCGGGCGGCCTCGTCATCATCGTCCTGGGCGGCGCGATGGCGTGGACCGGCGTGTTCATGGGCTGGACCGACATCATGAAGCCGGCGCAGGTCAGCGGATCGCTGAACCTGGTTTCGCTGCATCTGCCGATGTTCTCGTTCGACGTGTTCTCGGTGCCGATGGAAAAGGTCTGGCCGCTGCTGGTCACCGCTATTCCGCTCGGCATCTACAATTTCACCGAGGCCATGAACAACGTCGAATCCGCCGCTGCCGGCGGCGACGAGTACGACCTGCGCTACGTCCTGTTCGCCGACGGTCTCGGTGGCGTGGTCGGTGCGTTGCTCGGCTCGCCGTTTCCGCCGGCGGTCTATATCGGTCATCCGGGCTGGAAGGCGATGGGCGGTCGTGTCGGCTACTCGTTGTTCACCGGCATCTTCGTGTCGATCGTCTGCTTCTTCGGCCTGGCCGCATTCCTGCTGTCGGTCGTGCCGCTGGTCGCCATCCTGCCGATCCTGCTGTTCATCGGCCTGGTGATCGGGGCGCAGGCGTTCCAGGCCTGTCCACGCCGCCATGCACCGGCCATCGTTCTGGCCCTGGTGCCGAACATCGCCGAGTGGGCGCGCGGACAGATTTCCGGGACGCTGAGTGCCGCGGGAGTCTCGACGCACCCAATCCCGCCCGACACGATCAAGGCCCTGGCCAACAACGGCGTGGTCTACCACGGCATGGAGCTGGCCGGCGGCGGCGCGGTCCTGGCCGGACTGATGCTGGGAGCGATCGCGGTGTTCGTGATCGACCGTCGCTTCAACTGGGCGGCTGTTTTCGCCCTGTTCGCCGCGGCGCTGTCCTACTTCGGCTTCATCAACGGCTCGCACCTCGCGCTCAATGCGTCGCCTGCCGTGAGTGCGGCCTATTTCATGGCCTTCCTGCTGTTCTCGTTCCTGTCCTGGCGTCAGCTGAAGGATGGCGAGGGCATCAGCTGGGCTCCCATCGACAACAACGAAGAAAGTCTCGTGCATCAATGAGCAAGACACTGTTCGTCAACGGCACCCTGATGAAAGGACTCGCCCTGCACAAGAACCTGGAAGGTGCCGAATTCCTCGGCGCCTTCCGCACCGCCCCGGTGTACCGCATCTACTCGATCAACGACGTGCATCCGGGCATGCACGAAGTGGCGAGCGGCGGCGTCTCCGTTGCCGGCGAGATGTACAAGATGAGCGACGAGACCTGGGCCAAGGTCGAGGCCGGCGAACCGCCGCACCTCTACTGCGGACCCGTGAAGCTCGACGACGGCCGTGTCGTCGAGGGCATCCTGTTTCCCGCGGACAAGATCAAGCCGGAGCACGTCGATATCTCGCGCTTCGGCGACTGGCGCGCCTACATGGCCTCCAAGGGCAAATGACCGGGCAGGCGGAGGGTATACGCACCCTCCGCCCGCGACTTGGCACCGCACGAACCGAACACCAGAGGGCGTCATGACCAGGGTTTTCAAGGCCGAGCCCTATGATCTCGGCTTCGATCCGGCGAGCACCGCGCTCGTCATCATCGACATGCAGCGCGACTTCCTCGAGCCCGGCGGCTTCGGCTCGATGCTCGGCAACGACGTCTCGCTGTTGCGCTCGTCGATTGCCCCCTGCAAGGCGGTGCTGGATGCCGCGCGGAAGGCGAAGATGCTCGTCATCCATACCCGCGAAGGCCATGCGCCGGACATGAACGACTGCCCCCCTTCGAAGAAGGCGCGCGGCGGCCTGAAGGTCGGCATCGGCGACGCGGGCCCGATGGGCCGGGTGCTGATCCGTGGCGAAAAGGGACATGACATCATCCCCGAGCTCTATCCGGCGCCGAACGAACCGGTGATCGACAAGCCGGGCAAGGGCGCGTTCTTCGCCACCGACCTCGAGTTGATGCTGCGCAACCGTGGCATCAAGACGTTGATCGTCTGCGGCGTGACCACGGAAGTCTGCGTCAACACCACGGTGCGCGAGGCCAACGATCGCGGCTTCGAATGCCTCGTCGTGTCGGATGCGGTCGGTTCCTACTTCCCCGAGTTCAACCGCATCGCCCTAGAGATGATCAAGGCGCAGGGCGGCATCTTCGGCTGGGTCGCGCCGTCCGCGGCCGTGATCGCCGCCGTCGGGTGACGCGCTCGCCATGATCGACGTCCAGGCACAGCAAGTCGGCGCGGATGTCGCGACCTCCTCCTTCGCGGGAGCGGTCGAGATGGTGTTTGCCCATGCCTGTGCGGTCGCGCTCGACGACGGACGCCGTCTCACCCTGCTCGCCGGACCGGATGAGCAGGGCATGCGCATCATCGCGCCTTCCGAAGGCGCGTGGCACAGGCTGCATCCGCTCTTGCAGGTCGGCGGGCGTGTTACCGCCAACGATGGCGTCCTGTACGGTGACGGCTTCCGTGTCGGCTACCGGCGAAACGCCACCCTGTGGCGGTCGCCGGCGTTTCAAGGCCATGTTCCCGCCGACGGCTGGGGACCAAACCTCGTCGAGGCGAAGGCCCACCTCGACGCCGCGCAGCACGAGTTGCCTCCGGAGATGACGCGGACAGCGGCGTATCGGCGCTTCGCCACTCTCTGTCGCACGCTGCAACGGGAGGAAGCTGCCGATGAGGCCGTGCGCGGGCTGATCGGTCTTGGCCCGGGCCTCACGCCGAGCGGCGACGATCTTCTGTGTGGCCTGCTGGGCGGGCTTGCCGCCGCCGGCGACACGCGCTTCTCGATCGTGCGTCGGGCGGTGATGCTGCATCTCGACCGCACCACCTCCGCCAGCAAGGACTATCTCAGCCAGGCCTGCACGCCGTGGTGGACCGGCCTGCTGCACGGGTTCTTCGCCGCGATCGCCGCGCCGGCCGGCGACATTCCCGGCGCCTTCAGGCGCCTCGCCGCGCGAGGGCACAGTTCCGGCATCGATCAGGCCGCGGGCCTGGTGGCGGGGCTCGCCCTCGCCGCCGGTCGGACCGACCTCATTCCAAGCCTCTAGACGCGGCAGTCCCGCGACGACTGCTTTCAAGGAGTTTCCATGGCCCTGCTCGTTCACTTTTTCCCGAACATGTACCGGGACTCGGTCGCGCTGATGCAGCTGTCGACCAAGATCGTGCAGTTGCCCGGGATCGAGGCGGCTTCGGCCCAGATGGCGACCGAAGCGAACATCGACCTGATGGCCCAGGCCGGACTGCTCGAGGAACGGCCCGCCACGCGTCCGAACGACATGTTGCTGGTCGTGCGCGGCGAGGAGGCCGGCCTGCAGGCCGCCCGGGACTTTGCCGAGGCGGCCCTTTCCCGGAAGGCCACCGGCGACGACGGCTCGGTGCAGAAAGTGCAGCCGAGAGCCACCGTCATGGCGCTCGATGGCGACGCCAAGGGGGCCAATCTCGCGCTGATCTCGACTCCCGGCGCGTTCGCTGGCGCCGAGGCGATGAAGGCGCTGAAGCTCGGTCTCGACGTGATGATCTTCTCCGACAACGTACCGGTCGACGAGGAGATCGCCATCAAGCGCTACGGCCATGCCCGCGACCTGCTGGTGATGGGCCCCGATTGCGGCACCGCGATCATCAACGGCGTGCCGCTCGCCTTCGCCAACGTGGTGCGCAAGGGCGGGATCGGCGTGGTCGGCGCTTCCGGAACAGGCCTACAGCAGGTGACCTGCCTGATCCACCAGGCCGGCGCGGGCGTGACCCAGGCGATCGGCACCGGCGGCCACGATCTTTCGGAAGCCGTCGGCGGCCTGACCATGCTCACCGCCCTCAAGCAACTCGGCGCAGACCCGGACACCAAGGTGATCGTGCTGATCTCCAAGCCGCCGGCCAAGGCGGTGGCCGACAGGGTGTTGGCCGCGGCCCGCGTCACCGGAAAGCCGGTGGTCGTATGCTTCCTCGGTGCCACGCTCGCCGAAGTCGAATCGCAGGGCTTCGATTGCGCGCTGACCCTGGAGGAAGCAGCCCTCCGCGCGGTCGAGACGCTGAAGGCCGGCAAGGCCAAGTTCCGCTCCAACCACGGCGCCTCGGCGGAGCTGCAGGCGCGCGCCAAGCGGCTTGCCGCGTCGGTCGGTTCGGGCCGCAGGTATCTGCGTGGGCTCTATAGCGGCGGCACCTTCTGCTACGAAGCGTTGCTCCTGCTGCAGGATGTCCTGCCCGGCCTGCAGTCGAACACGCCGACCAAGAAGACGGCGCGCATGGCCGACCTGTGGCGCAGCAGCGGCCACACGATCATGGATCTCGGCGACGACGACTTCACGCGCGGACGGGCGCACCCGATGATCGATCCGGCGCTGCGCCTGGAGCGCATCGGCCAGGAAGCGGCGGACGCCGGCACCGCGATCATTCTCCTCGACGTCGTGCTGGGCTACGGCGCGCATGAGAACCCGGCGGGCGTCCTGGCGCCGGCCATCGAAAAGGCGCGGGCCGCGGTGGGCGGAAAAGGCGCGCCGGCCTTCGTCGCGCAGATTTGCGGCACCGATGCCGATCCGCAGCACATGGGCCAGCAGGCCGACATCCTGCGCGCTGCCGGTGTCGATGTTTCCTTCAGCAATGCCGAAGCGGTCGCCCTCGTTCGCGCCGTCTTCGAGAACATCAAAGGGTGAACGCCATGGCCGGTCTCATCAGCCAGGATCTCAACGTCGTGAACATCGGGCTCGCAAGCTTCGGTGACGTCATTCGCGAAAAGGGCGGAAAAGCCACCGACCTGCAATGGCAGCCGCCGGCGGGAGGCAATCCGAAGGATGCCTGGAACCTCGCGCTCCTGACCGGCGATCCACGCATCGCCGAGGCCAACAAACTGGCCTATGGCCGCTATCTCGCCGCTCAGCCGTTTCTGGTCGGCGTCAAGACCGCCCGCGAGGCGCTGCCGGACATGGACGGCAGGATCATCCTTCACTCGGGCCCACCGGTGACGTGGGAGAACATGTGCGGGCCGCAGCAGGGTGCAGTGCTGGGCGCCGTGCTCTTCGAAGGCTGGGCCGGCGATCTTGACGGGGCGCGCCGCCTGGTCGAAGCCGGCAGCATCCGCCTCGAGCCGTGCCACCACCATCGCGCCGTCGGGCCGATGGCCGGCATCACCAGCCCGAGCATGCCTGTCTGGATCGTGCGCGACGCCACCTCCGGGAACGAGGCCTATTCGAACATGAACGAAGGTCTCGGCAAGGTGCTCCGCTTCGGCGCCAACGGACCGGACGTCATCGCCCGCCTGAAGTGGATGGCCGAGACGATGGGGCCGACGCTGGCGGTGATCGTCGAGGAAATGGGCGGCCTGGACCTCAAGCCGATCATGGCCCAGGCACTGCACATGGGCGACGAGGTGCACAACCGCAATGCCGCGGCATCCTCGCTGCTGTTCCGCAAGCTGACGACGACGGCGCTCGCGTCCAAGCGGCTCGATGCCAAGGCAGTGGCGGAAACGCTGACCTTCGTGGCCGGCAACGACCACTTCTTTCTCAATCTCTCGATGGCTGCGTGCAAGGCCATGCTCGACGCCGCGCACGGCGTGCCGTGCTCGACACTGGTGACGGCCATGGCGCGCAACGGCGTCGAGTTCGGCATCAAGATCTCCGGACTCGATCGCTGGTTCACCGCCGAGGCGCCGTTCATCGAAGGCCTGTTCTTTCCGGGCTACGGCCAGGCCGATGCCGCGCGCGACCTGGGCGACAGCGCCATCACGGAGACGGCGGGCGTCGGCGGCTTCGCGATGGCGGCGGCGCCGGCCATCGTTCAGTTCGTCGGCGGCACACCGCGCGACGCGCTCGCCAACACGCTGCGCATGCTGAACATCACGCTGGGCCAGAATCCGGCTTTCACCCTGCCGGCGCTCGATTTCACCGGATCGCCGGCGGGTATCGATGCCCGCCTCGTCGCCGATACCGGTATCCAGCCCGTCATCAACACCGGCATCGCCCATCGCGAGGCCGGCATCGGCCAGGTCGGCGCCGGGCTGACCTATGCGCCGCTTGCCTGCTTCAGCCAGGCGGTGTCGGCGCTGGCCGAGACGATGACCTTCGACGCCTGAGGAGAGTGCCATGAGCAAAGTCGCAGTGATCGCCGTCGGCGGCAACGCACTGGCCTCCGAAGGAGGTGGCACCTCGATCCCCGATCAGGCGCTGGCCGCCGCCCGTACTGCCCAGTATGTGGTCGACGTCGCCGCCGCCGGCTGGAACGTGGTGTTGACCCACGGCAACGGCCCGCAGGTCGGCTACATCCTGCGTCGTTCGGAGATCGCCGCGGCCGAGGTGCCGGTCGTGCCGATGGACTACGCGACCGCCGACACCCAGGGCGCGATCGGCGTCATGTTCCAGCGCGCCTTCATCAACGAGCTGAGCCGGCGCGGCCTGAAGAAGCCGGTCGCGACGGTCGTCACCCAGGTGCGGGTCGATCCCGCCGACAAGGCGTTCGCCAATCCGACCAAGCCGATCGGCTCGATCATGACCAAGGACGTCGCCGATGCGCTGGCCAGGCGCAACGGCTGGTCGCTGATGGAGGAGACGGGACGCGGCTGGCGCCGATGTGTGGCCTCGCCGCAGCCGCGGGAGGTGATCGAGGTCGAAACCGTTCGCGCCCTGCTCGACAGCGGCCATATCGTCATCGCCTGCGGCGGAGGCGGCATCCCGGTGGTAAGCGATGCCGCCGGCACCCTTACGAGCCGCGAAGCGGTGATCGACAAGGATCTGGCGTCGTCCCTGCTCGCCCGCCAGCTCAAAGCCGGAAAGCTCCTGATCGCCACGGCGGTGCCCCAGGTCGCGATCAATTTCGGCAAGCCGGACGTCAAATGGCTCTCCCGCCTGCCGCTCGCCGAGGCTGCCCGCTACATGGACGAAGGGCACTTCGGGAAAGGGTCGATGGGCCCCAAGGTGGCGGCGGTGATGGAATACGTCACCGCCTGCAATGGCGAAGGTCTCATCACCGACATCGAGAACATGGGGCGGGCGATCGCCGGCGAGGCCGGCACGCGCATCGTGCGCGGATAGCGGCGGCAATGACTCTCTTCGACACGCTCCAGGCAACGACCGGCTTCTCGACGCCGATCGTCGATGCCCATCATCATCTCTGGGACCTGAGTGCCGGGCACTACCCGACCAAGCAGGACCAATACGACAACAACTTCTTCCTCGGCGACTACCGCAAGATCTGCCGCGACTACATGCCGGACGACTATGTCGATGCCCTCAACGGCTACAACGTGATCGGCAGCGTCCACATCCAGGCCGCCCGCGCGATGGACGAACAGGTGGCCGAGACGGAATGGCTCGGCACGATGAACCGGCAATTCGGGTTGCCGTCGGTCGTGGTCGGGCATGTCTCCTTCGTCCAGCCCGATTGCGCGGCCATCCTCGAAGGCCATGCGCGGTCGCCGCTGATGCGGGGCATCCGCTCGCGGCCCACGACCTCGTCCGGTCCGGGCGTCTCGGTCGCGGGCGCGCCGGGCACCATGCATGACGGCCACTGGCGGCGGAACTTCGCGCTGCTCGAGAAGCACGGCATGTCCTGGGACATGCGCATCCCCTATTGGCGCCTCGAGGAAGCCGCCGAAGTCGCACGGGCCTTTCCGGGCATTCCCATGGTGGTCAACCACACCGGCCTGCCGCTCGATCGCTCCGAAGAGGGCCTCGCGATCTGGCGCAAGGGGCTTCACGCGCTCGCCGATTGCCCGAACGTGGTCATCAAGATCTCCGAGCTCGGCCTGCCGCACGGCAAGTGGGACATCCCCAGCAACGTCCGCGTAGCGCGCGAGGCCGCGACCATCTTCGGGCCGGACCGCATCATCTTCGCCAGCAACCTCCCGGTCGCCAGCCTCAGCACCACGTTCGGCGGGATCGTCGATGTGATGCGCGAGGCTCTCGCCGCGGAAACGCCCGAGACGCTGGCCAAGTTCTTCGCGGGCAATGCCATACGATTCTATCGCATCCCGATCGCCGACCGTCCGCTATAGTCCAGACCGGTTCGAGCGAGACGAAGCATGGATGAATGGAAGATAGGCGTGGCCCGCAGCTGCCTCGCCGGCGCCGAGAGCGACACGATGAGCTTTCCCGACATCGTCGGAAAGCTCCTGCAGGACGGCTTCGAGGGTTACGCGATCGATTACCGGCGGGGAACGGCGATCTACTATCTGCCGGACGGCGACAGCGTCGAGCTGCCGACGCACCGGATCGATACGCCGGTCGCCGCCGCGTTCGACGCCGCCAGGGTGCGCGCCGCCATCAAGGAAGCCCAAGACATGGTGCCCGGCTACACCTACAAGGGCTTCTGCGCCAAGACTGCCGCCGCCGGCTGCGCGGGCTACATCGTCTCCTTTCTGGGCCGCCGTGTGCTCTACTTCGGTCGCACCGCGGAGACGCACGTGGAGAAATTCCCCGACTAGGGTTCAAATCCAGGGACACCAGGCACATGCTTTTCGACGACGTCATCCTCGGCCGCCGCAGCATCCGCGGGTACAAGCCCGATCCGGTGCCCCGCGCGCTGATCGAGGAGATCATCGGGCTGGCGATGCGGGCGCCGTCGTCGATGAACACACAGCCGTGGAATTTCTACATCATCACCGGCGAGCCGTTGAACCGCATCCGCGCCGGCAACACCGAGCGGATGGTGGCCGGGGTCCCGCAATCGCGCGAGTTCCGCACCGGCCAGCCCTTCGCCGGCCGGCATCGCGACCGGCAGATCGGCGTCGCCAAGCAGCTGTTCTCCGCCATGGGCATCGCGCGCGACGACAAGGAGATGCGGCAGGACTGGGTGCTGCGCGGCTTCCGGCAGTTCGACGCGCCGGTCTGCGTGATCGTGACCTACGACCGCGTGCTGGACGGCAGCGACGACACGCCGTTCGATTGCGGCGCCGTGACCACGGCGCTGGTGAACGCCGCATGGTCCCGCGGCCTCGGCGCCGTGATCAACAGCCAGGGCATCATGCAATCGCCCGTGGTGCGCGAGCATGCGGGCATTGCCGACGACCAGGTCATCATGAAGAGCATCGCGCTCGGCTGGCCGGACGAAAGCTTCCCGGCCAATGCCGTCGTGTCCGAACGCAAGTCGGTCGCCGACGCCACGGTGTTCGTGGGCTTCGACGGCTAGCGCGCCTTACTTGATCGCCAGCAGCTCGACGTCGAAGATCAACGTCGCGTTCGGCGGAATGACGCCGCCGGCGCCGCGCTCGCCATAGCCGAGCTGCGGCGGGATGATCAGCGTGCGCTTGCCGCCGACCTTCATCGTCGAGACGCCCTCGTCCCAGCCCGCGATGACGCGCTTCACGCCG